>CAMEKD010000009.1 GCA_945920825.1 uncultured Anaeroplasma sp. | reverse complement strand
GGTGGATGCCCTAGGTGGAGACAATGGAATATATTCAGCTAGATATGCAGGCACACATAATGATTTAGATAATAATAAATTATTAATTCATAATTTAAAAGGCATTGAAAATAGATGCGCAAGATACGTATGTGCCATATGTATCTATTACCCAGATGGAAAATATTTCGTTACAGAAGGTACTGTTGAGGGTAAAATTATCGATACACCGAAGGGTGAAAATGGCTTTGGGTATGATCCATATTTTTACATTGAGGAATTCGGTAAAACATTTGCAGAGGTACCATTAGAATTAAAAAATACAATTTCCCATCGTGCAAGGGCAATAAGGAAAATGAAGGAGCTAATCAATGAGGATTTTACTTATAAGCGATAGTCATAATAAATTAGTTGATGAGGATTTTAGTCAATTTGATTGTGTTATTCATTGTGGGGATTATGGTAAATCCTTATCTGTATTAGAAGAAAATAAGGTGCATTATGTCATAGGAAACTGTGATGATTATGGTCCAAAGGAATTATTACTTGATTTATTTGGAAGAAAGGTATTCATTACCCATGGCCATTATTATGATGTAAAGGAAGGCTATGATAGAGTTATGTATAGGGCCTTAGAGCTTGGGGCATCCGTATGCCTTTTTGGGCATACGCATATTCCTATTTGGAAGCCAAGCCTTGATTTACTTACAATGAACCCAGGTGCATATATGGATGATTTTAGGATCATCATAGAGGATGATTATATCTATTATTATTTTATGGAAAAGAATTATAAAAAATTTGAATTTAAGTGGTGATTATTTTGTTGTCTTTGGATGAAATCTTACAATTAGATAAAGTTACGTCTTCGGTAAAAAAAATAGATCTTTTTGTAAGCCAAAAGACGAAATTCTCAAATGAATATATGCAAGCTATTGCATATAAGGGCTTAGTTTTACATGAGCTTGGAAAAAACAATGAGGCTTTAAAGCTTTTATATGAATATGTACCAGATTTAAATAAAATGGATAGGGAGGGTGCTATAGCACTTACCTCCTCCATTATTGAAATCACCTTAGATGTAGGGGCTTTTGATCAGGCAGTTAAATATATTCGTATTAAGAAGGAGCTTTTACCTATTTCACGTACAAACGAATATATAAAGGATGCCCTAAGGCTTTATTTAGCTAAGGGAGATTATGAAAATGCTAAGCATGCCTTAACCGAGTATTTAGATGATGATATTACACATGAAGAAGAAATCTATGCGCTTGAAAAATTAGCAGATATTTATTATATGGAAAAGGATTTCGATAAGTATCTAAAAACGATTCCAAAGCTTGAAAGCTATTATACGACAACTCTTGATTTACAACATCAGGAGGAGATTTCTAAAAACAAAATAGAAATTGCTTATATAAGAAAGAATTATATAAGAGTCATCCAGGATGGAGATTCCTTCTTTAAGGAATTTGATGCATCTATAGATAAAAAGCTATTAATTGCATCCTATATGATAAGGTGCTATATAGAGGTAGACAATTATAAAAAAGCATCCATTGTAGAAAGTAATTACGAGGAATTGATTACGGAAGAATTTCCAAAAGAATCCTTAGAATTTTCAAAAGCGGCCTTAGATTTATATATTCATACGAATACAGCATCTAGTGTCCTTCATTATAGAAGAAAAATAGAAGAGCTTGAGGCTATATTAAATCCAAAGGAAGAGACGAAAAAGCATCCCAAAAAGACAAAGAAAAAGGAAGAAATTGTAATACCTACTCTAGAGGATAAGAATGAGGAAGTATATACAAAAAAGACTATTGTTGAGGATTTAAATTATAGCCCACTAGGTATTTTAAACCCCAAGGTAGAAGAAGTACCAATCCAAAGCCAAAAGGTTATTGAGGATATAAAATCCATTAAGAATGTTACGATTTCAGAAAATTATGAAAAGCTATCCTTAATCTTTGATTCTTTAATTAATATAGATCATAATATCAAATTTAGGGAAGAATTTAGAAGAGCCTCTATAGAAATATCTAAGCAATATTCGATTGATGAAATCTATATCTTATATTTTGATTATAAATATTTAGGATACCATTATAAGGTTGAAAGAGTATATGATAAGGAGCCTAAAATAGAGCAATTAGAGGGAACACTAGGATACCAGGCTATGCAAATGGGTGTTGAGGTATTCTTAGATCAAAGTGATCAAACCTATTCTAAAAATATTGTAACGGGTAAAACCTATCTAGAGGATACCTATGGTATTGCAATGCCCATTTTTGAAAATAATAGAGAAATTGGCTCGATTACCTATATTTCAAAGACTCCTTTTTTAGCTAGTGAATTATGCTATGAATCTTTAAGGCTTATCACTAAGCTTATAAATGCTCGATTAATCGAATATTTAGAAAAGGAAAAGAATATTCTTAAAAATAAAAAAATGATTTTCCTAACGGAAAATATGTCCTCAGGTATCATAGAGAATTTAGACGGTTATTATCATTTTTCAAAGAAGGCTCAAGATATTTTAGGTGTATTTGAAACCTTAAATGATAAGGATTATTATATGCATATGGATGCAAAGGATATAGCCAAATACAAGGAAATATTAAAGGAATTATATGCACTTCAAACGATGGATTTATCCTTAGAATATACCTTTAAAAGAGAGAATAGAGAAATTCGAATTCATGAAAGATTCTATCCATTATTCCATAATGGAATGATCACGATATATTCTTTAATTGATGATATTACAGAAGAAGATAAGGAAAAGAAGGATTTAGTTGCGTTAGCCTATCAAAATCCAATATCTCATATGCAAACAGAGGTAAAGCTTACAACCGATTTAGTTAAGGAATATCCAAATAAGAAATTATCCTTAGCTATTATCGATTGCCAGGATTCCATGTTCTATAAAGATATTTATGGCCTAAATTTCTATAATCAATTAATTTACGCTATAGGCGTAAAATTAAAGGATGCATTTCAAAATCATTTTAATATCTCTATCTACCATTTATTTGCAACCACCTACGCTATATTAATTCCTAATATTAATGATAAAAGAGTGGTGGATTCCATATTAATGGAAGGCTTAAATAAATGTAATATGGAAATGAAGCAATTAAATTATAGAGTAAATATCTATTTTAATTGTGGCGTATTCCGTTTAGGAAAGAATATGAATTTAAGTGATGTATCCGAAATGATATCGAATGCATCCGATGCCCTAATCGATGCAGCGAATATGGAGGAATCCGGAAACCATATTGCACACTATGATTCTAAGATGGCTAAAGCTAGGTTCTATCTAAATCATATGGTTACTGCCATAAGTGAGGCATTAGATCAGGGTAGCTTATCCATGATGTATAAGCAAATTGTAAATTTGAGTGGGAATAAGATATTAGGCTTCTATTTAGAGATTAGTATGGATACACTAGAAATATCAAATGAGGAGATGTATAGGGTAATAAGAAGAAAGAATTTAGTTCCTCAAATTGAAAAATATATGCTTAGAATGGCATATTCTGAGCTTAGATTATTCAATAATGAAACTAAGGCATACCCTAGATTATTTATTCCTGTTTCAAAGGAAACCTTAGAGGAGAGGTATGTAGAGGCAATTCAAACACATGAAAAATTCTATAAGATTAATCCAAAATATATTGTGTTTGTCGTAGATTCTATTTATAATACTCCACTAGCTCAATTGAAAAATACAAATTATACTCTAGCAAGCAAGGATATCTTTGATGTATATAGAGGCCTATGTGATTATTTCATTTATGATTATCATGGGGTGAATTTAGAAACTGTACCAGAAATCCTAGATTTATGTAAGAAGCATAATGTAGAGGTTATATTATCCAATATGAACGAAAAGGAAGATATTGATATTGCAAGGGAAAATGGTTATCAATACATTTTTGGCGATTTTTATAATAAGAGATTCCGTATGAAGGACTTATTAAAAGGATTAAAAAAAGATAAATCATAAAGAAGGCATCAAATAGCCTTTTATGGTAAAATATTAAAAATTTTTTGGAGAAGAGATTATGAGGAATTTATCAAATATAAAGAGAATTATGATAAAAATAGGTTCATCCTCACTAGTTCGTGACGATTATTCTTTAAATGAGCCAGTATTCGTTAAGATTATGCAGCAATTCCAAAAATTAAAGGAAAATGGAATGGATGTAGCACTTGTTACAAGTGGCGCTATTGCAGTTGGTATGCATGAGCTTGGGCTTTCAAAAAAGCCTCGCGACATGGCACTTAAGCAGGCTTGTGCGGCAGTAGGTCAAGCAAAGCTTATGGAAGCCTATAATAAGGTTGCAGAAATCTATAATTTAAAGCTTGGACAAATCCTCCTCAATCATGATGATTTTCAATTTAGAAAAAGAATGCTATATTTATCGAATACATTAGATGCAATGTTTAAGAATAATATTATCCCTATCATCAATGAAAATGATGCACTTGCGGTAGAAGAAATTAAGGTTGGAGATAATGATACACTTGCAGGATTAATATCTCCTATGATGGATTGTGATTTATTGATTTTATTTTCAGATATTAATGGATTATATACAAAGAATCCAAAAATATATTCGGATGCAGAAATGATTAAAGAGGTCGATAAAATCGATTCTACAATTTTATCTATGGTATCTGGTGCAACCTCAAACGTGGGTACAGGTGGTATGGAGACAAAAATTGATGCCGCATTAATTGCTACTATGGCTGGGGTAAATATGATTATTTGTAATTCTTTTGAGTTAGATAGGCTTTATGATATTGTAAAGGGAGAAGAAATTGGTACTCTATTTAAAGCAAAATATCATGAGATATCCTCAAGAGAGCATTGGATGATTTTTAAAGCAAATAGCCAAGGTGCAATTTTAGTAGATAAGGGTGTAGAAAAGGCTCTTTCTGAAAGAAAGGTATCGATTTTACCTAAGGGAATTCTTAATGTTAAGGGTGAATTCTTATCTGGTGCTATATTAGATATTCTATCTATGGATGGAATAGTTCTTGCTAAAGGTATTTCAAATTATTCTTCAAAGGAAATTGAATCCATTTTGGGATTAAGCTCTAAGGAAGCCGAAGGCTTAATAGGCTTTAAGCCTAAAAAGGGAGTTATCTATGCAGATGATATGGTAATTCTTAAGGAGGGTTATTATGGAAGATTCGTTAAATAATATTTTAGCATCTACAAAGGAAGCGCAAAAAGCATTATTAAAGCTTACAAATGAAGAAAGAAATCTAATGCTAAAAAATATATATGAGGCTATCGATAAAAATAGAGAATATATACTAAAGGAAAATGAAAAGGATATTAAGCTTGCAAAGGATGCCTTAATTAAGGATTCTATGATTGAAAGATTAACCTTAAACGATAAAAGAATTGATGAATTAATTTTGGGTATTAAAAATATTATGTCCTTAGAGGATTATATTGGTGAGGTTATTGATGAAATCGAAAGAGATAATGGCTTAAAAATTAAAAAGGTTCGCGTACCCTTTGGAGTTATTGCAGTAATCTTTGAATCAAGACCTAATGTTTGTGTCGATATTGCATCACTATGTATTAAAACAGCAAATGCCTGTGTGCTTAAGGGCGGTAAGGAGGCTATTCATACCAATAAGGCATTATGTAAGGTCATGCAGGATGCCATTAAGAATATTGTAGATAAGAATTCGATTACTTTAATTGAGGCAACCGATAGAAGTGTAACGAATGAGCTTATTACGAAAAAGGAATATATCGATTTATTGATTCCAAGAGGCTCAAAGGGCTTAATTCAATATGTCGTATCGAATGCAAAGGTTCCATATATTGAAACAGGTGCAGGAAATTGTCATTTATATGTTCATGAGGATGCTAACTTAGATATGGCACTTAATGTCATTGTAAATGCGAAATATCAACGCCCTAGCGTATGTAACGCAATCGAAAATATTTTAGTGGATGAAAAAATAAAGATGCAATTTTTACCTATGCTTAAAGAAAAATTCGATGAGCTTAAAATAGAAATAAGAGGAGATTTAAAATCTCAAGAAATAATTTCCTGCGAGTGTGCGAAAGAGGAGGATTATTATACAGAATATAATGATTATATTGTTGCCTTAAAAGTTGTTCAAAACCTAGATGAGGCTATAAAGCATATCAACTTACATTCGACAAAGCATAGTGAGGCAATTATTACAGAAAATAAGGATGCATACATTCGCTTTATGAATGAAATTGATTCCGCATGTGTATACCATAACGCATCAACGAGATTTACGGATGGTGGATGCTTCGGGTTTGGAGCTGAAATTGGTATTTCCACTGCGAAGCTTCACGCAAGAGGCCCTATGGGCTTAAAGGAAATTACAACCTACAAATATTTAATTTATGGAAATGGACAGGTAAGAAAATAATGTATCAGCTTGCAATTTTAGGTGTTGGTAAGATGGGCTCTGCCATCTTAAATGGAATTATGAAATCATGCTTATATAAGAAGGAGGATATATTATTATATGTTCATTCTGATGAAAAATTGGATTATTATAGTAAAAATGGATATCAGGTAACCAATAATGTAGAAAGAGTATTTGAGGATTCAAAAATTATATTACTTGCAATTAAGCCTCAAATGTTTCCGCAAGTATTAGAATCATCCAAAAAGTATGATTATACTGCAAGATGTGTAATCTCTATTGCGGCAGGATTATCTATTTCATATATTGAAGGTTATTTTCAAAATGCCTTTGTTGTTCGTGCAATGCCAAATACACCAGCCCAAATTGGTCGTGGTGTAACAACCGTTTGTTCGAACGATTCTTCGAATATCTATTTCCATTCTGCAATGAATATTTTCAATTCCATTGGAGTTGCCTATGAAATAGAAGAGGATAAAATGGATGATTCCTTAGCCTTAAATGGTTCTATGCCTGCATATTTATATGTATTTGCGAAAGCATTTATTGAGGATGCTAAAGAAAATGGTATCGATTTTGAGACTGCGAAAAAATTAGCAGTAGAATCCATTAAATCTTCCTGTGATATGATTTTAGAATCTGATGATTCTATAGATACATTAATTACAAATGTATGCTCTAAGGGTGGAACTACTCTAGCAGGGCTTGATGAATTAAAGAAGAACAATTTTGAAGAGACAATAAAAAAATGCGCAAGAGCTTGCGCAAATAGGTCTAAAGAGCTTTCGAAATAAAAATAAATGGAAATTCAAATCGAATTTCCATTTTTCTTTTTATTTTGAAACAGAAGATGCTTCTATCTCCTCTTCCTTTTCATCCTTTTTATCTTTCTTTTCTTTTCTCTTTTCCATAGCCTCTTTAGCCTTCTCTGCAATTTCATATGCGCGAATTAAATATAGGATACGTTTAGAGATTTGAATATAGGTATTTGCAGTCATCGCAAAATCCATCGCAAGCTCTGTTAATGCTTGTGTATCATTTTCTTCAATATCATTTAAATGCTTGAATGCTTCTAAAACAGATACTTCAATCTTTTCATTATTTAATCGATTAAATTTATTGAATATTTCAGCTTTAGCTACGGAATCCTTATATTCAGAATCAATAATTTGCTTTACCTCAGCAATGGATAATACCTGCTTTAGGGTACAAATTTCTTCAATTAAGGCCAAATGCTCCTTATTATATTTTTTAGCAATAGGAGAAGGTAAAACCTCACCCTTTACATAATTGTTAATCATAGATGGGGTGATTTGCTTATCCATAGTAGAGGTTTGGAAAATATATAATTGCTTATCTAGAAATTGAATAACCTGATCCATATATAAATCTAAATCGGGTAATGCTTCATAGTCCTTAAAGCTAAAATTATTTAGTTCGTTCATCCAATTTTCTAATGCTTTCTTTATGCTGTCCATATATAACACCTCGATTGATTATTCTAATTTTATCACGCTATTGTTAAAATTACAATAAAAATAAATCAAAAATAGTTGACAAGTTTTTAAAATTGGTTTAATATAGTATCGAAAACTAGATGAAATAGTTTTGTAATAAGGAGCGTGTCGCTATGAAAAAAAGAATTCTTGTGGCTGGTTGTAGCCATTATTTAAGAGAATATATAACAAATGGATTATATTATATATCCAATGAATATTATTTAAGAATGCTATATAAGAAGTATGAGGTTTATAATCTTTCCAAGAAGAATCTATCCTCTAGCGAAGCATTACTCCTTATTAAGGCATTCCTTAAGGTAGATAGCTTTGATGCATGTGTAATTTCCTTAGGCGAGGGAGATTATGCATTAAATAAAACGAAAGAGGAATTTAAAAGAAATTTAATGGAAATTGTATCTATTTGTAATTCCTATGGCGTAAAGATTATCTTACAGGATCCACTAGATGCAAAAGCACTAAAGACATATAGTGAGGTATTAGAAGAGGTAAGAGGATATTTTCATCTAGATATTATGAATTATCACAACGCCCTTCTACAAGAATAAAAAAGAAGTCCTTTTTTGGACTTCGTTTTTAATAATGTCTTAATTGGGTTAATAAACCTAATGCAATTTGTATTGGAATACCAATTAAGAATAGCATCCAATAATTAAATTGATAATTACTCGAAACTAATATTTGTAAATATAGGCTAGCTAAAAGGGTCCATACGAATATAGAGCCTATATAGATGAACCATTTTCTTCTTCCCCATTTCATATTGAAAAACCAAAGAAGAATACAGTTTGCTGGCAAGGCCCATACAAAAATAGTCCAGTAGTTAAAATTATGGTACAAATTTTGATATACGTACACAATGATTACGCCCATCCAAATAATAGATGAAAAAAGGAGAGTAATGATAATTCGATTTCTGAATTCCGATTCAGGAATGACATATTCCTTTTTCTCATCATAAGATCCATCATGGGTCAAGTAATCTAGGGTTACACCATATATGTTACATATCTGATATAAGACTTCAATATCCGGTAATGATTCTCCTTTCTCCCACTTGGATACGGCTTTATCAGAGTATTGAACCATATTGGCTATGTCCTGTTGTGTATATTTTCTAGATTTTCTTAGCTCTACTAAATTTTGAGCTATAAGCTGTTTTAAATCACTCATATTTATATTATACCCCATTTTTCCCGCAAAAAATAGGGGTATAATTCAAATTCTACTGTGAGTAGAGTCCTATTTTTTGGGTAGAATTCTAGTTGAATTCACTGTAGCCTTATAAATTATTGACAGTAGAGTTCTATTGTTTTATTATTCAGTCGGTAAAAGAACCAAGGAGGTATTTTATGAAAGCTTCAAAAGGAATCGTACCTATATTCTTCGCGTGTGATGATAAATATGTAAAGTTCACAATGGTTACTTTAAAGTCCATTATGGAAAATGCATCCAAAGATTATGAATATAGAGTATATATTTTAAATACAGATATTAAAGATGAAACCAAAAAGAAATATGAGAGTGTAAAGAAGGATGGATTTACTGTTGAGTATGTAGATGTATCTAGCTATTATGATTCTATTGAATCTGGATTACCTGTTAGAGACTATTACAATAAGACAACCTATTTCCGTTTATTTATTGCGGAAATGTTTGAAGAATACGATAAAGCCATCTATATCGATTCAGATACTATCGTATTAGGAGATATATCTAAATTCTATTCGCATAATATTGAAGATTATTACTGTGGAGCTTGTAATGAGCAGGCAATGCTTCAAACTGAATGCTATGGAAGATATGTAGAAGAGGTATGTGGCGTCAATAGAAATGAATTCTTCAATGCAGGCTTAATGCTCATTAACTGTAAAAGGTTTAGAGAGGATTGTGTATTAGATCAATTCATCAATTTACTTGGAGTATATAGATTCCAAGTTACACAGGATGAGGATTATTTAAATGTAATTTGTAACCATAAGGTTTTATGGATTGATAATTCATGGAATGTTGAAATCTATGGTGAAATTAAATATAAGGATGAAGAAATCAATATGATCCATTATATTATGTGGGGGAAGCCTTGGCATATGAAGAATGGACCTTTAGGTAGCTTCTTTTGGAAATATGCTCAAATGACACCAGGCTATGATGAAATTAAAGATATTCAAAAGAATTATTCTGAAGAGCAGGTCTTAAGAGATATGGAGCAGGCTAAGAACCTTGAGGCATTAGCCATAAATGAAACAGCAAGAGAGGATTCATATATTAAGCTTCTTAAGAAGGGTGAAATTGCTGTACATTCGATTGATCGATTAAGAATTATGAAGAAAATTAGAGAATATGAGCTTGAGGGAAGATTTTCTGAGGATGTTGAGCAAGATCCTCCCAGTAGAGAGATTATCCCTGGTGAGGTCGACTATCTAAAGAAGAAGGTTTCATCTAAGCTTAAGACTAAGGCAGCATATTTTATCGCAAGAAGATACTTAAATAAAATTATCCGTAATAAGCAAATGATTATTAAGGATATTGAAGGAATTGAGAATCTAAGAGATTTAGATAGTGGTGCCATTCTCACATGTAATCATTTCAACGCTTTAGATTCCTTCGCAATACAGGTTGCATATGAAGCATGTATCAATAAGAAGGATAGAAAGAAAAAAAGATTCTACCGTGTCATTCGTGAAGGAAATTATACAAGCTTTCCAGGATTCTATGGATTTTTAATGAGGAATTGCTATACTCTTCCTTTAGCGACCAACATGAAGGCTATGCAGCAATTTATGAAATCGACAAATGAATTACTTGAAAAGGGTAATTTTGTATTAGTATATCCTGAGCAATCGATGTGGTGGAATTATAAAAAGCCAAAGCCACTTCAAAAGGGTGCCTTCCAATTTGCTGTAAAGAGTAATGTACCTGTTGTACCATGCTTTATTACTATGGAGGATTCTGATGTAATTGATTCGAACGGATTTAAGGTACAGGAATATACCATTCACATTGGAAAGCCAATTTATGCGAATAAGGAAGAGAATTCTAAAGAGCAAATTCATCATTTGATGCAAGAGAATTATTCCTTATGGAAGGATATTTACGAAAAAACATACAATATTCCTTTGGAATATGCAGCAAGGTAAGTAAAAAAATGCTTACCTTTTTTTCTTTTCATCGAACAAAAAACATCGATAGTTCCGTTATAACAGTGATAGTGAAAATTATATAACAGTGATAGTGAAAATTATCTTCTTGAAAAGGTTTTCATAATGGGGTATAATAAGGATAATTATGGGATTATGCACGTTTGTCTTTCGTGCTCCATAAAATAGAAAATCCTAGTTTACTAGGAGTTGCAGTCCCTAATATAATAACGTGTGCCTATGCACAAGTCTGCAAACGCAAACCTTAATTAATAATAAGCGCAATTATTAAGACCTCGGTGCTTCAAAAGCTTAATAATCCTGCGTGATATTGCCCATTTTGCAGTACTCAGTTATTCACTAAAAAGACATACTCTCGACCAAAATACTATAGGGTAACTGCCAAGGAAGAGTAACGATTAAAAAAATTTTATAGAAGGAGAAAACCGATGAAAAAGATAGTTTGTGATTTGTGTGGCGAATCCGACTTTGTCAAGCTTTCCGGTATGTTTGAATGCCAGGTATGTGGTGCAAAGTACACTATTGAAGAAGCACGAGGAATGTTCGTGGAAGTACCAGATGAGCCGAACGGTAAAAAAACAACACAAAATGTAGAAGCACCAGCAAACGAATCGTATGAGGATGAAACACCGGTTGCAGTACCTAAAGGACCTACCATTGTGCGTAAGGTCGTTGTAGGAAAACCTGCCGGACAAACTCATGATTCACAGGCTGCGAAACGTATAATTTCGCAAGTCAAAAAGCCGGGTGAGCAAGAAGCTCAAGAAAAAGCCGGTAAACCAGGTCAGTCTGCTCCAGTTAAGAAGGTTGTTGTTATGCGACCAACCCCAACAAAACCTCAAGCAGCAGCACCTAAGAAGGTACAACCAACTCAAAAACAGCCAGATCTTACAAATACTGTAGGAGTAGGCACAGCTCAGATGATTGAGAATTTATTTATACTTTCTCAAAATGCGTTTGATTCTGAAAACTATGTAGATGCAGAAAATTATGCAAATCGTGTCATTGAGCTAGATGCAACCAATTCTGATGCATGGATTATGAAGGGTAACTGCGCAGGTAAGCAGACAACCCCAACCAATTTCCGTTTTAAGGAATGTATTAACTGCTGGAATACAGCACTTCAAAATTCTTCAGAAACAGATTTTGAAGATTATCAATTTACAGTAAGACAGAATGTAATGGATACTATGGTTGCATATGTTTTAAGAGCAAGTGCAGAGTTTAGAAGAAATCCTTCTGATGAAAATTTTGCAAAAGTAAAGGAAACAGTCGATGTTGTTGACCCAATTATTCGTCAAGCAAATCAGACGTTTGGAGTTGACATTGTCGCTTATGAGGATAAGTTAGCATCGAATGTCAGTGCAGTTGTTACCGCTGTATCCAAAAAAGGTATTCAGGATTTCGGTAAGAAGGCTGAAACACAAACAGATGCAGCATACGCTAAGTTTGTTGCAACACAGGATGCATGTATCAATGCATGGGATTATTTGATGGACATTGCTAAAAAGCATGGTACAGTTACTGCCATTCTTTCAAACATCGTTAAGATGCATGAAGCAATTATTCGTAACTGTGGACATAAGGTATCAGGTACTAAGATTAAGGAATCTGTAAAATGCTCTATGTCTGAACAAAATATCAGACTTGAAAAGATCGGTCAGGCTAAGAAGAAGCTTGATGATAAGTTCGTTGATATTCGTAAGCGTGATAGAGTTGACCAAAAGCTTAAGAATGAAGCTTACTGGGAAACTCATCAAGAAGAGAAGCAAAAGCTACTTGAAGAGCGTGATCGCCTAGACCATGAAATCTTCGAGCTTGAGAACTCTAAGCTAAAGATGCAAGAATTAAATGATTTAAAGAAGCTTGAATCTGAAGCTATCCGCCTACAGGTATTAAAGGATAATCCTACATTATCCAACAAAGAGCGTGCACAGCACATGGATGAATTAACTAAGGTACGTAAGCAAATCGTTACAAAGAAGCGTGAGCTTGCATCTCGTTTAAATCCAATTGAGGATAAGATTGAGAAGTACAAGAAGAAGCTTTATAATATCAATAAGGAATTAAACATGAACCGTTAATTCTAAAGAGCCAACGTGGGTTTGTTGGCTCTTTTTCTTCTGTATTTCAGAAATTTTGTTCTGAAAGAATGTGAAAAATAATATTTTACTAGATTAAAGTATAAAATTATGCTTTAATAAAAGCATAATAGGAGATGATACAATGAAGAAAAAAGGATTATTAGGAATCTTAGGTATTTTTGCCTTAGGATTACTTGCAAGCTGTGGGGATGCGAGCACAAGTACTACAATGAACACAACAACCAAAACAACGGAATCCTTAGATCCAGAAATTGATGGAATAGTATATAAGGTTTCAGATACACTTGAGGTACAAACATTAGTACAAAATGGCTTTACCTTTGATCAAGCTAAAGGCTTATTATCCTTTAATACTCCAGGTGAATATATTATTAAGGGTGTATTAAATGGTTCAATCGAATGTAGCGCTTCTTTGGTAGAAAAGGTTACCTTAGTATTAAATGGAGTAACGATTACATCAAATAAGCCTGCCATATCATGGCTAAGCGAATCCTCAAAAGTTGAGGTAAAGGCAAAAAAGGATACAGAAAATTATTTAATTACGACAGATTCTACCACTTTAACAAATTCAACAATACAATCAAATAATAATGTTGAATTCGGCGGAAAGGGATCATTATCTATAATCAACAATCAAAAACATGCAGTTTCTGCAAGTGAAATTGTTGTTAAAAACGAAATCACATTAAACATTACAGCAAATGTAAAGGATGGTCTTCATGCGAAAGCCATTACAATTGAAAATGGTAATATAGATATTACTGCAGTAATGGATGCAATGGAAGCTGAGGTAAATTCAAAAGGGACTAAGGGTACTATATTCATTACTGGTGGTACAATTAAGATTCATGATTCAAAGATTGCCATAAAGGCTGCAACATCCATTTCCTTTGAAAACCCAGTAGATACAGATGTAATTGGAATTCTACTAAAGGTAAATAACATTAGCGATAAGGTATTACAATCCGTATCCATCACAAATAAGTCTACTGCATTAACTTATTACTTAAATGATACATTAACGAATATTTAATTATAGAGGCATCTTTGGATGCCTTTTTCTATACAAAAGTTACATTTTTTGGTAAACTATATAAGAATAAAGGAGTATCTTATGAAAGTTGGAATTATTGGTGCTGGTGCATCTGGTCTTGCACTTGCTTCTATGCTTGAACAATTAAATATAGATTATATGCTATTTAATAAGGGGAAGATTGGAAGAAAGATTTTAGCCTCAGGTAATGGTAGATGTAATATTAGCCATAATTCCTACAAGGGTAGTGATTATTTTGATAACCCCCTAGCAATTCATATATTAGATCATAATTTTAAGGATGTTTTTGCATTCTTTCATTCTTTAGGAATTTATACAAAGACAGATAATGAGGGTAGAATGTATCCTATTAGCGAATCGAGTCAAAGTGTATTGAATATATTACTAAAAAATATTCATAAAAAAATTATCGATATTGAAATTGATTCTATAAGAAAATCAAACGATAAATATTATTTGAATGGGGGCTATGGCCCACTCGATAAAATTGTTCTTGCGACTGGCTCTATTGCATCCTTTAAAAAGCCATATTTGTCTTTCGATTTTTTAAAGGATTTAGATACAAAATTTAATCCCTTTGTACCATCCTTAGTTGGCTTTCAGACAACAAAAAAGATTAAGGCTATCGCTGGAGCTAGAGCGAAATGCCACTGCACCCTACTTCAGAATAAAAATATCATTCACGAAGAGGATGGAGAGGTTATTTTTAAGGATAATGGTATTTCTGGAATAGTTATCATGAATTTATCAGGATATTATCAGCATTTAAAGAGTAAGGCTGATGCAGTTATAAAAATTGATTTTTCCTATAATAAGGATTACCCAAGCTATGAATCTATTATTCAGCCTAAAATATTAAATTATTTACTAGAAAATAATATTGATGTGCATTCCCTATATATTCCAATTCTTGGCGTATATGATTTTGAATTTGCACAGGTTTGTAAGGGAGGAATTGATATTTCTATGGTAAATGATAATTTATCCTTAAAAAAGGATAAGAATGTATTTGCTATGGGTGAGGTATTAGATGTGGATGCGATTTGTGGTGGATATAATTTAATGTTTGCCTTTGCATCAGCAATAGAAGTATTCAAGGAGATTAAAAATGAAATACAAAATAAGTAATTTTAAGGTATCTCCAAAGGATGATAAAAATTTATATAGCTTAATACAAAATAAATATCATTTACATGATTTTAAATATAAAATTCTTCAAAGATCTATTGATGCTAGAAATAAGGATAAGGTCTTCTTGCTTTATAAGCTTATGGTTGAAACAAAGGAAAAGGTCAGCGGAATAGATGTTTCTATATATAAGGATGAATCCATTAAAATGGAATATCCTATTTGGAAATTTTCTGATAGACCAATCATTGTTGGCTTTGGCCCATCTGGGATGCTTGCAGCATTATATTTAGCAAGATGTAAGGCAAAGCCTATCATATTAGAGCGGGGATCTAAAATAGAGGAAAGAAAGAAAAGGGTTAAGGAATTCTTAGAAAATAAAAAATTAACTCCCAATTCGAATGTTCAATTTGGTGAGGGTGGAGCTGGTACATTTTCCGATGGAAAGCTCACAACGAATTTAAAGGATCCGTTAATTCAATTCATTTTAAATGAATTTTATATTCATGGAGCGAAAGAGGATATCCTATATGATGCAAAGCCTCATATCGGTACGGATTATTTAGAAATTATTGTAAAAAATATAAGGCTTGAAATTGAATCCTTAGGTGGAGAATTCTATTTTGATACTAAATTTGATAAAGTGAAAGAAGAGAAGGATACTGCCATAGTATATGCTAAAGGAGATAAGGAATATACCTTTAAAACAAGGCATATTCTACTTGGAATAGGGCATTCTGCAAAGGATACCATAAGGTATTTATATAATGAATTAGGCCTATCAATGGAACAAAAAAGCTTTTCGATGGGCGTACGCATTGAGCATAAAAGAGAAAAAATAGATTATGCTCAATATGGGAAATTTGCAAAATATTTACCTGCTGCTTATTATAAGCTTGCATCTCACAATAGTAGTGGTAGGGGAGTATATACCTTTTGTATGTGCCCAGGAGGCTATGTTTTAGCCTCTCAATCCGATTTAGGCACGATTGTAGTTAACGGAATGAGTAATAATGACCGTTTAGGTGAAAACTCAAATAGTGCCATATTAGTTGATGTTAAACCATCCGATTATGATAAAGGTAATGTACTTGATGGTATTGATTATCAGGAAAAATATGAAAAGCTAGCATTTGAATTATCTAAGGATTATAGAGCTCCTGCAAATTTAGTTAAGGAATTCCTAGAAAATGAAGTAGCTCATTCCTTACGTAGTATAAATACTACCTATCCTCATGGATTATTCTTTACAGATTTAAATAAGTGCTTACCAGATTTTGTAATAGATAATATAAAATTTGGTATTCAAGAATTCGATAAGAAATTACATGGATTTAATGACCCAGATGCTATATTAATTGGAATAGAATCTAGATCATCTAGTCCTGTAAGAATAATAAGAGATTTAAATAGAAAATCTTCAAATCCATATATTTATCCTATGGGAGAAGGTGCAGGGTATGCTGGTGGAATTACATCTGCTGCACTTGATGGATTAAAAACTGCAATGAAAATTATAAATGGAGAATCTTTATGAATGATTTAGAATTATATAGAGAATACAAAAAGAAATTAAAGAATTATGAATATGCTTTATTCATCATGAGCTATGATGAGGCTACAGTATGTCCTAAATTGGACAAAGAGAATTCTTTAAATGTTCAAAACTATTTTTATGAAGAAATAATTAAAATTACAAATAGTGATGAATATTATGAATTATTAAAAAGATTACAGAAAAATAAAGAATTATCTTTAGTAGAAGCTATGGCAATTCAAAAGGAATTTGAGGAAATTACCAAGCAAAGAAGAATTCCTGTGGATATAATAACCTTAGGTATGAGAATTCAAAATGAGGCAAGCCTTGCTTGGGAAGAAGCAAGGGTCAGCTTAGATTATTCCATATTTGAAGAAAAATTAGCGAAATTAGTTGATTATGAAAAGAATTGCTATAAATATTTAGATGGTAAATATCATGGCTTTGATATTACATTAACGGAAATGGAAGATGATTTTACAGAAAGTAAATATGATTCTTTATTCAATGAAATTGAAAAAGAAATTTTACCTTTAGTAAAAAAGATTTTAGCACTGCCTAAAAAATATAATATAGAATTAACAAAGGAAAAATTCGATATTGATAAGCAAAGAAAATTAACAAAGAAGATTTGTGATTTAATGGGTTACACCAACGATGTTGGTGTCGTAGGTGAAACGATTCATCCATTTACAAGTGGAATAAATTCTTGCGATGTAAGAACGACAACAAGATATGATGAATCCTTATTATTTTCAAATTTATATTCTGTAATGCATGAGGTTGGTCATGCAACCTATGAGCTTCAAAATAATAGTGAATTCTCTTCTACTGCCCTAATGGGTGGTGCATCCTGTGCACTTCATGAATCTCAATCGAGATTCTATGAAAACTATTTAGGAAGAAGTAGAGAATTCATAGAATTCCTATATCCAATATTAAAAGAGGTATATCCTTCTCAAATGGAAAAATATACCCTTGATGATATTTATTATTACTGTAATGATGTATCGAATCAGTTTACAAGAACAGAAGCGGATGAATTAACCTATCCATTCCATATTATCATTCGATATAAAATTGAAAAGGAACTATTCCATAACGAATTAACGGTAGATAGGATTAGTGATCGCTTTAATGAATTATTTATGGAATACTTTGGCGTCAAGCCAAAGAATAAGCTTGAGGGTTGTTACCAGGATGTACACTGGTCAGGTGGCTTTGGGTATTTTCCAACCTATGCCCTAGGTAGCGCGATGGCGAGCCAATTCTTAGTTGCTATGGAAAAGGATTTTAATCCATTTCTAGATATGAAAAATGGTGATTTTAAACGAGTAAATGCTTGGTTAAGAGAACATGTTCATAAATATGGTAAATCGAAAAAGAATCTAGAGGTATTAAAAATAGCTACAGGTGAGGATTTTAATCCAAGGTATTATATTGATTATTTAAAGAATAAATTTAAGAAAATTTATAATATTTAACGCCAAATTTTCTAAGTTTTTCCTTATTTCTAGATATTTACTAAGGGACTATATAGAATACATTAAGCAAAAGCGAAATATAGAATTTCTTTATATCTCTTATAGAAATGAATATTATTTCTTTTAAAATGGTTTCTTTTATGCTATAATGGAGACAAGTTTTTGAAGAAAAAAGATATAAGCATATCCTTTTTCTGGGTATGCTTTTTCTTTGGGTTAGGTGTTAATTATGAAAAGAGAATTTTCCTGTGGTGCTATCCTTTTCACCAAAAATAAGGAAGGAAAACGTGAGTACGTATTAATTATGGAGGCAAATGGCTCCTATGGTTTTCCTAAAGGACATAAGAGAAGTGGAGAGTCTGATATCGAGTGTGCATTAAGAGAAATCAAAGAAGAAACTGGTTTACATCCAGAAATTCTACCGAATATGAAAAGAACGATTCACTATTCTATGCCCAATGGTAACTTCAAGGAGGTTACCTATTTTGTAGGCAAATATAATGACCAGGAGCTAATTCCTGAGGATTCTAATATTTTAGCTGCAAAGAAATTTACTCTTGAGGCATGTCTATCCTTAATCAAATATCCACAAGTAAAGGATATTTTAATTGAAACGGATTATATGCTTGATGTTAAGGGGGAATAGTATGAGAATTGATTTACATAATCATACTTTCCATTCGGATGGCATCTTAAGTGAAGAGGAGCTTGTAAAAAGAGCTAAGCTAAACCACGTAGATATCTTTGCCTTAACGGATCATGACAGTGTTTTTGGCGATGACAAAATTGTAGAAATTGGAAAAAAATATGGTATAAAGGTTATCAAGGGCTTAGAGCTTTCTACCTATTATAAGGGAGAAAGTGTACATATTATATGTTTATTTAAGGATAATATTATACCAAAGGCAATGCTTGATTTTTCTATTGAAATCAAAGAAAAAAGAAAGAATCGAGCTATTTTAATGATGCAAAAAATCCATGATATTTATGGACTTAACATTGATTTAGATGGATTATTAAAATCCTCTGAAGTTATCACAAGAGCGAATATGCTAAATAATATTGCTAAGTGTAATTATCTATCTAGAGATGAAGCTTCCCAATATATAAGCTCAAGCTCTAAGGCTTATATTCCATCTACGAAGTTATCTACCGAAGATGGAATTAAATTTGCGAAGGAGGCAGGCTGTGTGGTTATTTTTGCGCACCCATGTTTAATAAATCATCAGGAATATGTAGAGGAAATATTACAGTTTGGCTTTGATGGAATTGAGGTTCGATACCCAAGTGTAAGAAATGATGAGGCTAAATTTATGGCTCTTGCCAAAAAATGGAACCTACTCATTTCTGCAGGCTCGGATTGCCATAGAGGAGATGAGCCTGATGGGGATCATGCAGATATAGGTACATGCACCTTAGATGAAAATGAATTTGAGCCTATTGCGAAATTATTAAATTTAAAGATATAGGAGGCACTTATGCTAATAAAACAAGCGGAATTTATTAAATCTAGTGTAGATAGTATATCCTTACCTCCTGAGGATAGATTAGAATTTATGTTTTGTGGCAGATCGAATGTAGGAAAATCCTCCTTCATCAATATGCTATGTAATAATTATAAGCTTGCAAGAACATCATCAAATCCAGGTAAAACGCAAACCCTAAATTTCTTTTTAATCAATAAGGAATTTTATTTTGTCGATGTACCAGGCTATGGATATGCTAGAGTTTCGAAATCTATTAAGGAAACCTTCGGTAAGATGATAGAAGAATATGTTACGACAAGAAAAGCCTTAAAAATGGTATTTTTACTTGTCGATTTTCGCCATAAGCCAACAGAGGATGATTGCTTAATGTATGAATTTTTAAAATACCATAAGCTTCCTGTTACGATTATTGCAACAAAATCAGATAAGATTAAAAATAGTGAAAGAAAAAAGTGTAAGGAAGCTATTATAAATACATTAAAGCTATCGAATGATGATAAATTTATTATCACATCGAGTGAAAAGAAGGAAGGCTTAGGCCTTGTATTAACTCTTTTAGATGAGGTATGTGAAAAATATCCAGAATATCCAATTTTAGATGATATTGAAGAGGTGTAGACAATTCTTTAGAATTGTCTTTTTCTTTTTAGTCTTTTAAAATTCTATTTTAAGTGGTAAAATATTCTTTGTATTTTTGGAGGATTTTATGGAAATTAATTGTTGTGGTGATTTATCAAATGTATTACTTGAAAACTATGAAGGGGAATGGGAATTATATTTATTCCGTAGTCAAAATAGAAAATATAAATTCAAAAAAGTGAATATAGAAGATGGCTATATAAGAGGCTTATTAGTAGAATCTATAGAAAAATATAATGAAAAGCTAATTCAATCCTTAGGCCTTGTGAAATATGGTGAATTTGAGGATGAAAATATGCTAAAGGTTTTACCTTTAGATGATGAGGCTATTTCCCTTATGTATCAGGTATTTATAGATACCTTAGATAATAAGATTCCAAAGGATCAAGTAGAAGAATCTATATTACTCGATAGGGATGCAGATGGATATATCCTAAGAAAGAAATTAGAGGATGGAGGAAACCTTATTTTAGGCTTTAAATCTAAGGTTGTAGGAAAGAAGAAGATTAAAGCATTTAAGGAGACAAGTGAGGGCTATTTTTTAATTGATTCGAATGATTTTATCTCCTTCAAGGATAAGATTGATTTCATTATATATGAGGGTAATTTATATGCCCTAGATTACCGCTTTGAAAAGGTCTTCTGGGTTGGTGATTTTATTAGACTTAAGGTCTTAAATATCTTAGATAATATTGAAAGGACAAACCGAATTGCACCATCGGGAATGTTTGGCTTAAGAAACGTTAAGCAGAAGAGAGCTTTATTAAAATACAATCCAGATAATTTAGAATTAATATGCGAAAAAAACGTTGATATTTTGAACGATTACGGTGATTTTAATTTGGTTGGAAAGCAGCTTCAATTTGAGGATGAATACTCCTCAAAGGTCATGGTAAAGCTACTTTCTGGCAAGTTATTTTTCTTAGATGGAAAGGCATGGGTTGGCGATAAAAAAGAGCTTTTAAAGCCAATTCTTGAAGAAAAAGTTGAAGATTAGGGGAAAGCCTACAATTTGTAGGGCTTTTTTCATAATTGAACACCATCTTTTAGATGGTATTCATTGACTATATTGATTTTTTTTGATAAAATTAGAAAATGGAAATTGTTTTGTTGGAGGATTATTATGCAAAAGATAACATTAGAGGAATTAGTTGCATTCCTAAAGGAACAAGGCTTTGTATTCCAAGGCTCAGAGATTTATGGTGGTCTTGCGAATGCATGGGACTATGGTCCACTTGGTGTAGAATTAAAAAATAATATTAAGCAGGCTTGGTGGAATAAATTCGTTAAGCAAAATAAATATAACGTAGGCCTTGATGCTGCCATCTTAATGAATAAGGAAGTATGGGTTGCATCTGGTCATATTGGATCATTTTCTGACCCACTAGTAGATTGTAAAAAATGTCATTCAAGATATAGAGCAGATAAGCTTATTGAGGATTTCACTCATGGAGAGATTACAGGAGATGGTATGTCCAATCAGGAATTGACAAAATTCTTGCTTGATAACCAAATTAAGTGCCCAACCTGTGGTGCACTTGATTATACAGACATTCGTCAGTTTAATTTAATGTTTAAGACGCATATGGGTGTAATTGAGGATGCTAAGACTGAGGTTTATTTAAGACCTGAAACAGCACAGGGTATCTTCGTTAACTTTAAAAACATTCAAAGAACAACAAGAAGAAAGCTACCATTTGGTGTAGGACAGATTGGTAAATCCTTCCGTAATGAAATTACACCAGGTAACTTCATCTTTAGAACAAGAGAATTCGAACAGATGGAATTAGAATTCTTTTGTAAGCCAGGAACTGAAATTGATTGGTTCAATTACTGGAGAAGCTACTGTATGGATTTCTTAAAGATGATTGGTGTCGATGGAGATAAGCTTAGATTTAGAGATCATGAAAAGGAAGAATTATCCTTCTATTCTAATGCAACAACCGATATCGAATTTGATTTCCCATGGGGCTTTGGCGAGCTTTGGGGAATTGCATCTCGTACAAGCTATGATTTAAATGCACACCAGACACATTCTGGAGAGAATTTAGAATATCTTGATCCTGAAACAAATCAGAAATATATTCCATATGTTGTAGAGCCATCCGTTGGTGTTGAGCGTATGCTACTTTCCGTATTATTCAGTGCATATGATGTTGAGGATTTATCTAAGGAAGGTAAGACAGATTCTAGAATTGTATTAAGATTACATCCACAGCTTGCACCATATAAGGTAGCTGTATTACCTTTACGTAAGAATAATCATTCCGAAAAGGCAAATGAGGTATTCGATAGATTATCTCCATATTTCGCATGTACCTATGATGAAACAGCAAACATCGGTAAGCGTTATAGAAGACAGGATGCCATTGGTACACCATTCTGTGTTACCATTGATGATACAACCCTTGAGCAAGATACTGTAACGGTAAGAGACCGTGACACAATGGAACAGATTACCTTAAAGGTGGATGACGTTATTCAATACGTTCTAGGTAAGATTAAATTATAAAAAATATTAGGGAGGTTTTATCTTGCAGAATAATAATTATGATGAAGCAGAGAAAATAATAAATGCTACAGATATTGTTGCTCTTGTTTCTAAGTATGTCAAATTAGAGAAGCAAGGTAAAAACTATAAGGGCCTATGTCCCTTCCATGATGAGAATACCCCATCCTTTGTGGTAAACCCAGATAAAAATATTGCCCATTGCTTTGGCTGTGATGGTGGAGGAAACCCAGCAAAATTTTTAATGCAAATTGAAAATATAAATTTTAATGAGGCAGTAAGAAGGCTTGCGGATTTCAATGGAATGGAATATAAGGGCAAGGGTAATCCCCAAAAAATTGACCCTAACACAAAATATTATAAAATCATGTCTATTGCAAGTGAGTTCTATCAAGCAAATCTAGAAGGCTCAACCCTAGGTTCTTCTGCAAAGAAGTATTTGTATGATAGAGGACTTACAGATTTAGACATAAAAGAATTTGGAATTGGTTTATCTCCTGAAATTGGAGATAGCTTATATCAGGTATTAAAGGAATCCGACTTTTTAGAGCTTGACATGGCAGATATTAGCCTAGTAGATAAAAATAATAATGGCTACCATGATATATTTGCAGAAAGAATTATGTTTCCTATTTGTGATATGGAGGGAAGAGTAATTGCTTTTTCTGCAAGAATCTTTAATTCAAAGGATAAAAACCAACCAAAATATATAAATTCAAGAGAATCAAAAATATTCCATAAGGGAGAAACCCTATATAATTTCCATTTAGCAAAGCCTTATATGCTAAAGAAGAAAAGGGTCATTCTTCATGAAGGACAAATGGATGTTATCGCAACCTATAGGGCAGGCTTAAAGGAAGCTGTATGTACTATGGGTGTAGGCATCAATGATTTTTTGGTTAAGCAATTAAAAAAATATGTCAACTCCGTCGTTATTTGTTATGATAGCGATAAGGCTGGAATAGAGGCATCTCATAAGGCTATTAATTTATTTAAAAGATATGGCTTTCAAATTCATTTAGTTTTAATAGAAGGGGCTAAGGACCCTGATGAATTTGTAAAAAAATATGGCAAGGAAGCTTATGTAGATTTCTTTGAGAGTCATTTATTAGATTCGAATCAATACCTATTTGAAACAGCAATTAAGGATAAGAATTTATCCGATTCTAATATTTCAAATTCTGTTAAAAATGAGGTATTTGCATTAATTCAGCAAATGGAATCGAATACAGAAAAGGAAGATTATCTAAAAAGATTTTCCAATGTTTTAAATGCATCCATAGAGGCAGTTCAAAGGGATTTTGAATCCTATAGAGATAAGCATGCAATTCCAAAGCCAATTGAAATGTATCCTGATGCTATAGAGCCAAATATAGATATATATGAGTATCCAGAGTATCCTGAATTTATTCAAGAGGGTAAAATTAAAAAGGAGCTTAAATCTCCATGTGATTTAAGATTACTCCAATATGCAAAATCAAGTAGAGACCTAGCGCTTGAAATCAATAATAGAATTAGTGATTCTTTAGCAGGCTTTAGTGATGGCGCATTAAATTTATGGATGAAGATGTTAGATGAATTCTATATTAATTATGATACCTTTAGCGAAGCTATATTCATGAATATGCTGAATCAAGAGGATGCAAACTTTTATATTGAAGCAGTAGAAACCTTAAAAAAGGATGATATTCGCTTTGATGAAATGGATATGAATTTATGTATTGAAAAGATTAAAGAACTCTCTTTAAAAAACAATACAAAAAAGATAAAGGAATCGGTGAATCATACAACCGATATTACAGTTCAATCTAGAATGGTTGATCAGATGTTTAAAAATAAGCGCAAATTGAATACAATAAAAAATAGGAGGAAATAATATGGATTTCGAAACAGCGGTAAAGGAGCTTACAGAACTTGCTAAGAATAATCAAAATATGCTAACTCAGGCAGATTTAGCAAAATACTGCTCTATTGATAGTGCAGATTATGACAAGCTTTATACTACATTGAGTGAAGAATTTGAAATTCAAGAGCCAGATTTAGCTGAAGAGGACTTAGAGGAGGTTTCTGAGCCTAATTTAGCAGATGTGGAAGAAATTGATATTTCAACTTATGACCAGCTTCCTGCAAATTTAAAGGTCGATGACCCCGTACGTATGTACCTAAAGGAAATTGGTAAGATTCCTCTACTTACTATTGAAGAAGAAACAAATCTTGCAAATGATGTCATTTTAGGTAGAAGTGCAAAGGAAGAATTAGAAAAGATTGATGCAGACGATCAAAATACTGTACCAATTGAGGAATATGAAAGATTACAAGAAATCTCTGATAAGGCAGATTTAGCCAAGGATAAGCTTGTAAACGCAAACCTAAGACTTGTAGTATCTATTGCGAAAAGGTATTTATCTAGAGGCTTACAATTCCTAGACTTAATCCAAGAGGGTAATATGGGATTAATTAAGGCTGTAGATAAATTTGATCCATCGAAGGGATTTAAATTCTCAACCTATGCAACATGGTGGATTCGTCAGGCAATTACAAGAGCTGTTGCTGACCAAGCAAGAACGATTCGTATTCCAGTACATATGGTTGAAACGATCAATAAGCTTGTACGTGTTCAGCGTCAATTAGTGCAGGAATTAAGCCGTGAACCAACTCCAGAGGAGGTTGCAGAGAAGATGGAAATCTCTGTAGAAAAGGTTCAACAGATTCAGCGTATTGCCCAAGAGCCAATTTCACTTGAATCTCCAGTAGGTGAGGAAGAGGATTCTAGCTTAGGTGATTTTATTTCTGACCCACATGCACTAGATCCATATGAATATACAGCAAAAATGAAGCTTCGAGAGGAGCTTGATGCTGTACTTCGTACACTAACGGAGCGTGAGGAAAGAGTATTAAGATTACGTTTCGGTTTAATCGATGGTAGACAAAGAACACTTGAAGAGGTTGGTAAGGAATTTAACGTTACACGTGAGCGTATTCGTCAAATTGAAGCAAAGGCATTAAGAAAGCTTAAGCACCCATCAAGAAGTAAGAAGCTTAAGGATTTCATGATTAAGCATTAATGGATAGAATCAATTTACTTGCATCCCTTTGCGAGGGAAGCGAATGTGTTTGTGATGTAGGCTGCGATCATGCCTATGTCGTAGTTAAAGCCTTACTTGATTATAACTGTAAAAGAGGAATAGCTGCAGACTTAAACGTAGGACCACTTTCTAGTGCTGAGGAAACCATAAAAAATAAAAACTTACTAGATAGAATTGATATAATTCTATCCGATGGCTTTAAAGCAATCAGCAAAGACTTTGATACAGCAGTCTTAGCTGGTATGGGTGGAAATCTCATTAAGGATATCTTAAGCGATTCATTAGATAAAATAAAAGATAAAAAATTAATATTAGAACCAAATAATGATCAAATGGTCGTAAGAAAATTCCTAATGGAATCAGGATTTCGGATTTTAGATGAATATGCGATTTTTGAAAATGGAAAATATTATGAAATCATTGTTGCAAAAAAAGGTGATATTACCTATACAGAAAATGAATTAAAATTTGGTCCTATATTATTAAAAAAGAAGCCTGAGGCATTTATTTCCTATTACAATCGTAAAATGGATTTATTGATGAGGGTAATTGATACGACAATGGATCCATTAACAAAAATGCAAAAACAAAAGGAAATAAATGATATTATATCAGCCATAAAATAAATATTAAAAAGTATATCCAGCCCTTTGGATATATTTTTTCTCTTTTAATAATTTTTTGAATATGATACAATAAATTCCTGAGGTGGTAGTCTGAAAGAAAAAATTGGTATTTTTAGTTACTTATCTGTGATAAGTAAAATAGCAATTACCATAGAATAAAATTATAAAAATAGCATTAAAATATCAATTTTTTAATTATATTATTTCATAAAATAGAAATAATATAAAATTTCATGGCTATGTGTGCCTTTTGAGGTACAAAGAAAGGAATGTGAGGTTTTTATGGACTATAAAGATTTATTTAAGGATATTGAAGCTTATGAGACGATTATTATTGAAAGGCATACTAGACCAGATTTAGATGCCCTAGGAAGTCAAATAGGCCTATCTTTAATATTAAAGAATAAATATCCAAATAAAAATATATATATCGTTGGTGATATGACAAAAAAATATTCCTTCATCGGTAAAATGGATGAAATCGAAGATGAAAAATTTAATGGTGCCTTAGTTATCATTGTCGATGTAGCGGTAAGCTATTTAGTTTCAGATAAAAGATATACGAATGCTTCAAAGGTATGGGTTATCGATCATCACAAGAACGATTGTGATATAACCGATTATAAATTAGTAGATACTACAAGAAGCGCAGCTGCAGAGTATATAGCCTATTTAGTTATGAAAGAGGGAATCGATATTCCTAGCTCTGCTGCAACAGCATTATATGGTGGTATTATTACAGATTCTGGCAGATTTATGTATGGCGCAAACCTAAGCGAAACTCTAAGAGTTTCAGCAAGCCTAATAGATTTTGGGGCAGACGCAAAATATATTTATGATAATATCTATATTGAAACCTTACAAGAAAGGGAAATGAAGAATTATTTCCAAGAAAGAATAAAATTCAAGGATGGCGTTGCATGGCTTGAAAATGAACCGGAGGTATTTGATAAATTTAAATGTGAATTTAATGATATCTCTAGAGGCATGCTATCTTTAATGGCTGGTATAGAAGAAATTAAAATTTGGTGTAATTTTACCTATGATATGGAATCGAATACTGTGAAATGTGAATTCCGCTCTAGAGGAGTTGAAATCGTAGATGTTGCAAAATCCTTTGGAGGTGGAGGACATGCATATGCATGTGGATGTACAATCCCATCCTTCCAAAATGTAGAAGAGGTCATTCAAAAATTTATCCAATTATTGAAATGAAAGAAACATTATAAAACATAAGATCATTTTATATATAGCCTCTATAAATTTATAGATTGGCTACAACAAATCACTTTAATAATGTAAAAAAAGGAAATCATTCCCCTTCCAAAATTTTAATTGGTTGGTAGATTTCCTTTTTTTATTCCTTAGGAAATTGTATTCTCGCATTTATTTGGCTTTCTGCTCTTTTTTCTAAAATTAAGCTCAAATCATCATTTTT
>CAMEKD010000008.1 GCA_945920825.1 uncultured Anaeroplasma sp. | reverse complement strand
AAGTGTACTTGAGGCGATTCCTCTAGATGAAATATTAAGCAAAGAGGAATATGAGACTCTAAGAGTAATTTATGTTGGTGGAAAGATAAGGGATGAGGCGAAAGCCTCCTATTCCTATTTATTGAATTCAAGAAATCTTGAAAAATTCCTCTTTTTAAAATCAAAAAGAAATAAGGATGAATATGAGCTTAGAGACTTTGTGGTAGATTATTTTAATAAAAAGAAATAATTATACATAATTCTGCGTTATTTTTATTATATCCTAAAGGAAAAGGAAGTGATCATATGACAATAGAGGAAAAAAAGGTACTTGCTGCCTTACATATTATGGAGCTTACTCCAGATCATACGATAACAAGATTAGAGCTTAAGGAAAGATTTTTATCCTTAAGTGAAAAATATATGGATCATATTGAAAAATATAATAAAATGAAGAATGCCTATGATTATTTATATGATCATATGGAATTATTAAATGAGGCTATTCATAATCAATTAAATCCAGAACACGAGACTCATGAATATAGCTATTCATGGGAGGATGTTAAAGAAGTTCAAGGAGAGGTAGTAGAGGATCGTCCTAAGAATGAGGCTACATTTAATCCAAATGAATTACCTAAGGTAAAGGATAGACCTACGGTTTTTGCTGTTGTATTATCCTTTGTATCTCCTTTCATAGGTATTATTATGTTCATTTTGACAAGAAGGATTACACCTAAGTCTTCATTCTTGTATTTATCCTTAGCTATCGTAGGATTAATTGCTTCCTATTTCCTTATGTTTTTCTTTTTCATGAGGTAGACTATGTTACCTAAAAATCCAATTCTGTTATTATCTATTGTGAATACAAAGCTTAGAGATTTTTATTCCAATTTAGATGAATTATGTCAAGATTTAGATGAATCTAAGGATGAGATTATAGATATATTAGCTAATGCTGGTTATATCTATGATAAGGAAATCAATCAATTCCGTGAAAAATAAGATTTAAGACAGAATAGAGAAATGTGTTTCATGCCATTTCTCTATTTTTGTGAGGTAATGGTTATGTTTAATAAAAAAGATCCCAAAAGACAGCAGTGTATGCTTACAGGTAAATTTAGAAAAAAGGGCTATGATTGGTGGTGGCATTCCTTTACTGCCATAAATAGAAATACAAAGGAAGAAAAGGCCTTTTTTGCAGAATTCTTTTTAATAAATCCTGCCTTAGGTGGAAATGAGCCCATCTTTGGTCAATTAAAGGAGAATAAGGAAAAGGGTATAAGACCATCCTATTTAATGGTAAAATGTGGTACCTGGGGACATGATGCCAAACAGCTTCATAGATTTTTTGGCTGGAATCAAGTTAAGGTACATATGGGAATACCATTTCAAATTGAGGCTAAGGATTGCTATTTAGATAATGAAAGATTAAGATTAAAGGTTGAAGTTAATGATTCTATTAACCATCCAGAATGGATGTGTTCCGATGGTTCCATTGAAATGGAATTAACCATGTCTAAAGAAATTACCTATAATGTAGGCTATGGTGCATCAGGGCTTTTCCGTGCATTAAAGGCCTATGAAATGTATTGGCATGCGGAAGGCATTAAAACAAAATATTTTGGTACCATTATTTATAATGGTGAGGTTTATGATGTTCTACCAGATAAATCCTATGGATACCAGGATAAAAATTGGGGTTCTAATTTTACTACCCCTTGGGTATGGCTATCCAGCAATTGTCTAAAGAGTAATATTACTGGAAATGTACTTTCCAATAGTGCCTTTGAAATTGGTGGTGGAAAGCCAAAGGTCTTTGGCATTTCCTTAGATAGAAAGCTTTTAGGCTGTATGTATTATGAAGGAAAAGAGATGGAATTTAATTTCTCTAAATTCTGGACGGGCTCTAAGACAAGCTTTTCCTGTGGGGTTGAAGATGGCTATATGAAATGGCATGTCCTACAATCTACAAAGAAATATATTATGGAATCTGAAATACAGTGTAAGCTTGATGAAATGCTACTTGTCAATTATGAGGATCCAAATGGAGATAAGCGTTATAATAATCTATATAATGGTGGTACAGGTACAGGGAATATAAAAATATATGAAAAGCGTGGCAAGGAAAAGATTTTAATCGATGATATAGAGGCTTCTCATATTGGATGTGAATATGGAGAATTTGATAAATAAATTGGTTTCTTAGTGAAACCATTTTATTTTGTGGTAAAATATCTATATGAGATTAGAATATATAGTAGAAAATGAAAATATCCGTCTATCGGAGGAGCTTAAGCTTCATACAACCAAAAAATTATATAGAAGTATAAAATCGAAAAATCTTAAGATATATGTAAATGGTATAGAAACAAAAACCTATCTTATGGTAAAAAAAGGAGATAGGATTACCATAGATTATGAGAATGAAAAGGAAATTGAATGGCCACTTTATGAATCTAGCTTAGATATATATTATGAGGATTCCAATTATTTAATTGTGAATAAAAGAGCACATTTATTATCTATTCCAACAAAGGCAGAGCCTAAAAGTATCTATCAAGAGGTTTTATATTACCTAAAGAATAAGAATGAGCCATTAACAATATCCATATTAAATCGATTAGATAAGGAAACCTCAGGGCTTATGATGATTGCGAAGAACAGGATTGCTGCAAATTTAATGCAGCCAATCCATGAAAAAATGGAAAGATTTTATATTTGTAAAACACACGGGTTATGGGATATTAAGGAAGGTATTATTGATAATTATATCGAAAAGGATATGAATTCCAATAAAAGATATATCTCAGACCATGGAAAAAGAGCAATATCTTATTATAAGGTAATTAAGGAAATAGATGGAGCTTCTTACCTTATGTTCCATTTAAAAACAGGTAGAACACATCAAATAAGGTTACATACATCCTATATGAAGCATCCCATATTTGGAGATACTATGTATGGAATAGAGGATGGTAGTACTATAATGGCTTTATCAAGCTATAAAATAAAATTCCATCATCCATATTTAAATAAAGATATAGAAATAGAATTAAAAGGAGAATTCGAATGGGAAAAATAGAAACAATAAAATTCACAGGTGAAAATGGAAAAGAAATGACCTTTGAAATCATCGCGGATTTAACCTATGAGGATTATAATTATTTAATCCTTAGACCCTTAAAAAAATATGATGATTTAGATCCTGATCAGGCAATTGTCTTTCGAGTAGAATCTACAGTCGATGGAGATACCTATATCATAGAAGAAAATGATGAAATCATCGATGCTATAGAAGAAATTTATAACTCCGAACTATAAAGACCATTTTGGTCTTTTTTTCTTTTTTTTCATCTTTTTTTAGTTTACATGAAAATTTTTTTAAGATTTTGACTATTTATTATATGAAAGGTGGAAAAGAACATGAAAAAAAGATTAATTATTTTATTTCTTATTTTTGGAGTATTGTTTTTTAGCTCTTGTATCAATACTCATGCGGCTGAATCCTCAGATTACCTATCCTACAGTGAGATTATGCTATCGAGTGGGAAGCTCATTAGGTACTATACAAAGGAGGAATATTTCGAATTAGTAAGAAAAACAGAAGGAGGTTATTGGATGGATGTTGTTGTTATTATAGACAATAAGGCAGTCGATGGATCCTATATATCCAATACCTTATATAGTGTTGAAAACACATCGAAGACTGATATTGAATATAATTTGGAATATTCTATTGAAACGAATAATAAGGTATCCTTCCAAACGAGCGAATCCTTATCGGCATCTGGTGGTAGCACCATAAAAAAGGTGAAGGCTGAATGTGCAGCTAAGGCCTCCGTTGATTACTCAACAACAACCTCAACTTCAGTGAAGGAAAAAAGAACGATGAAGCTTACAGTTGAGCCAAACTCAAGGCTAATCGTCTATTTAACCGGGGAGATTACCTTAACGAACGGTGTATGTGCCGTTTATTATTGGTGGAATCGTTGGTATGTTGGGGCATTTGAATTTGTAACCCTAAAGAGTCAATTTTCAAAGATGGAGAAAAGAAGTATATGAAAAAAGGAATATGTATTACCTTCCTATTGCTTATAGCATCTACGATCTTTTTAATTTTTTATTCAAAGGAAAAGATAACCTCCTATGAATATTATTCACCCCTAGAGGGGAAGGCATATATTTATGATAGTGAAAGAGAAATCTCCTTTGATGTTTATTCCTTTGATAAGAATAGCTTAATTAAAAATCCAGAATTAAATATTTATACCTTAAAGCTTGATCAAACATCGATTGTTTTAGATTCTATTCGGTGTAATACCTTTGATTTTAAAGATTATTCCATTATAAGAATTTATGCAAAAATGCCTATGATGGCAAGTGATGAATATCATAGTAAGGAATCCATTTTAGAGATTAAGAATCAAAAATTTATTCTTACCCTAAAATATGGATCATTTTCCATATTAAACCCTATATCCTATTCTTTATTATCGATATCGAATCTTTATGGTACCTATACTTATATGAATCAATCCTTAATTCTATCTGGGATTAATATAACACTTACTAAGGATTATGAATATATGAGTAGCTTAAGAATAGGAAATGCTTGTTATGGAATATTATCTAAGGCATTATTTGATACCAAATTAGATAATATTTGTGATTTAAATAAAATATATGATTCCTATAATCCAAACTATGTAGAGGAAAGTAATATCATACATCTATCCTCAAGTACATTATTTATCCCCTTAGGGTATAGAAATATAAACTTAATTCGAATGGGGTATATAGTAATCACAGTAGATACAAAAACCTATTATATCGATACCTTTGATTTTATGACGAATATGTATGATTTTAATGAATATAAGAATATGATGGAAAAAGGAGGAATTAGCTATGCTTAATTTAGTTTCCTTAGAAAAGAAATATAAGGATCATATTGTTTTTTCTAATATGAATATAGAATTTACACAGGGGAATCTTTATATTCTTATGGGCGCAAACGGAAGTGGTAAATCGACCATTTTAAAGCTTATTGCAGGAATAATTTATAAGACGGATGGAAAGATTATAAAGGATGGTGTTCTATCCTATTTACCGGATAAGTTTAGTATGCCTAAGCTTATGAAGGTTAAGAATTATTTATATGAAATTTTCTATGATAGAAAGGATAAAAACGAACTCTATCAAAATTTGATGAAAACCTATCAAATCCCCAATAAGAGAATAGGGGATTTATCTAAAGGTAATTTACAAAAGCTTGGTATAGTACAAATATTAAGTCTTGATGCAGATATCTATTTATTTGATGAGCCACTCGATGGCTTAGATGATTATGCAAAAAAGGTATTTCGTGAGGCTATTAAAGAAAAATTAAAGGAAAAGAAAATAGTTTTGATGTCCTTGCATAATAAAAGCTATTTTAATGAGCTAAATCCAATTGTAATTGAGGTAAAGGAGGGAATGGTCTATGAGAAGAAAAGAAGGAAGGAAATGGATGAATCTAATTAGTCTATATTTGAATTATGTATTTCAAAAGAGTACAGTTATCATATTTTTCGTCTCTATTTTATTTATGATTTTATCATTCATCATCATTATAAATCCAAATTTTGATATGGATTTTTATCAAATAAATCCAGCAAGCTTTCATGAAAAATATTTTATGCAATCCTTATTTGTATTATCTATATTCAATGGTATATTAGTTACAACAATATCGATAATTTATATGCTACAATCCAATTCCTTTGATGCATTATTTTTATCCTACACGAAAAGAAGTATGCTGTGTATTTCAAAAATAATAGCTGCAAGCATATTGTTTTTATTACTTTCGATATTTGAATTTGTTTTACTTTATGGATTACCCTTAATTTTATATCCATCCTTCAAGATGGATAGGAAAGCCTTACTGACGATAGCATATATTTTTTCAGCTATGCTTTTTGATTTTGCCTTATCTATTGTACTTGTTGTATGGATACCAAATATCTTTTCTCCTATGGTGATTTTGTTTTTATCTATAGTAAAAAATATGCTTTCGACAAGCTTTCAATCAATAAAGGATATAGGAGGTGAAATATTACCTATATTATGCTATAAAGATGGTTATATTTCTATGCAAAGCATCTATATAACTCCTATATTTTCGCTCCTTTTATTTTTAGTCTATTTTTCTATTTATAATATCAAAGACATTAAAATAACTTAATTTACTCATTTTCAGCAAATTTTCTCCGTATTTTCAATGTCATTTTCAGTGGATTTTCGTAAACATTTCGAGTTTTTTGAATAAAGGTCATTTTAATTGAATTTACACTTAAAATTTCATATAATTTCAATGGTTATTTTAAATAACAGAAATTGGTATATTTTATGGAGGAATAAAATGAGAGATGAGCTAATTAAGGGCTATGTAAAGGCCTTTGGGGCGATGCCTGAAATGTTATATTTCTCACCAGGAAGAGTAAATATTATTGGCGAGCATATAGATTATAATGGCGGTAAGGTATTGCCAATGGGAATAAGCTTAGGTATATATGGGGCTATTACATGGAGAGGCGATTCTTTATGTAGATGTGTATCAGAAGGCTTTAATCATGAGGCAATTTATGAATTTGATTTAAGGGACTATAGTGAATCGGATGATTTCACAAAATATGTTAAGGGTGTCCTTTATGTTTTAACAAAATATAAGGGTGCAAAATTCGATCATGGATTCGATTTATATATGACATCAACTCTACCTGCATCTTCAGGGTTATCCTCTAGTGCAGCATTAGAATTATTAATTAGTCATATCGTAAATGATGAATATAAATTAGGATTATCCAATTTGGACTGTGTATTGATGAGCCAAGCTGCAGAAAGAGAATATGCACACGTCAACTGTGGTATTATGGACCAATTCGCTATTGGTATGAGCGAAAAGGATAAGGTAATTCTTTTGGATTGCGCAACAGTAGATTACAGCTATTTTGATTTTAAGCTTGATGGAGCTACCTTAGTTATCATCAATACCTGCAAGCCAAGAAATTTAAGTGAATCGAAATACAATGAAAGAAGAGCTGAATGCGAGGCTGCACTTAAGGTATTAAAGGAGAAGTATGGTAAGAACACTCTATGTGAATATACGATGCAAGAGCTTGATTCTGTTAAGGATAAATTGACAGATAATCTATATAGAAGAGCACATCACGCAATAACAGAGGAGATTCGTGTTGAGGAGGCAACAAAGGCCATGCAGGAGGGCAGACTTAAGGATTTAGGTCTATTATTAAATGGCTCTCATAAGTCCTTAAAGGAGGATTATGAGGTTACAGGCTTACATCTAGATACGATTGCAGAGGAATTACAAAAATCTCCAATCGTTTTAGGTGCAAGAATGACTGGAGCTGGCTTTGGTGGATGTGCTATCGCATTAATAAATTCAACGAATAAGGATGAAATTAATAAGCTTATGGATGATACGAATGAAATCTATCATGAAAAGACAGGAATTTATTATAAGTATTATTACTGTGAATCCTCAGATAAAACAGGAAAAATGGAATAGGTATAACGCTTAAGGCTTTATATAGAAAGAGAAAGGTATTTAAATTTATGGAGAACAAATTTGTAGTAAATATCATTCACCGCCCTGAACTTTCCCCTGAATATGCAGAAAAGGTAGGAGGAAAGAAGGGACTAAAGGATGAATCCCTTGATATTTTCATCTTTCAGCAGGAAATGGCACATAAGTATGGCTTAAGGACAACCATTCAGATTACTTATGCTTCCCTTTTCTCTGATAAGATTTGTGAGCTTGCAAAGGAGCATCACGAAAAATATGGTGATGAAATTGGTGTATCCTTACTAGGACTTCCTTGTAAGGAATTTAAGGAAAAGTATAAAACAGAGGATTTCTGTATTTGGATGTTTGATGATGAAACAAAGGCAGAAATTATCGATGATGTATTTGGTTTATTCTATAAGAAGTTTGGATTCTATCCTGAATCTACAGGCTCTTATTTTTTAGATGCATACTGCATCAACTATATTAAGGAGCATTACCCAAGCGTTAAATGTGCTGTTGCAACATGCTGGGAAGAAGGCCCTAAGGCATATCATACCTGTAATAATTCTTGGTATACCTTTATGGATGGAGGTCCTTGGAACCCTTGGATTCCATCTAAGGTAAATTCACACTGCCCTGCAGCGAATGCACAAGATGACTCTGGAATTGTTGCCATCCCACACCTAAGCCGTGACTTAATGGCTTGCTTCGATGGTAATGGCTCTAACTTCGGTACTCACCCTCAAAATGTATTGAGAGGTATGATTTATTACGAGGATAAGGGCACTTGGGAATATCCTTATTTATATAATCTAATTGATCAATTTAGACATCTTGGTAAATATAATAATGGTTATTCTTATAATATGATGTTCGTAGGACCAGGCTGGTTAAACCGCAAGGGTAGATGGGAGGCTCCATATGAGCTTTTAGCTAAGTCCTATGAGGATGGTATGAAGTATTATGGTAAATTAAAGAAGGAAGGCAAGCTTTTAGATTTAACTATGGCTGAATTTGCTGATTTCTATAGAGGATGCCATCCAAATTATAATACAGGTGAATGTGCATTATGGAAGGATATCCTATATGGATCCAAAAAGGAATTATTCTGGTATGCAGACCCATATTTACGTACATGCTTAGACTTTAACCAGGGTGGTGCAATGATTGACCTTCGTCCTTATGTTGCAAGAATCCCTCAAAAGATTGGTATTGGTACAGATCATGTATATGATGCGTCCTATCCATATTTAATTCAAATTAACTACCGTGCAGGCTTCTTTACACATTATGCTGGTGCAGGTACAATTAAGTCTTGTAAGGTTAAATTTAAGGGTGAGGAAACTGACCTTTGCCTATGCCGTACCTTAGCCAAATATGAAAAGGTTGATGGTGGAGTTAAGATAACTGCAAATCCTGTTGTAGTTACCTTAGCAGATACCGACATTGAAATTCAATCTGTATTTACCTTTGTTGAGGGGAAAGGTGAGGTTATTGCGGAGCGTAATGTATTAACAGATTTAAAGGGTGAGGAAATTACTTTAACAGAATATATTACTGCAGGATACGGTACAACAGAATACCAAGAGGATTTAACTCATGTATTACTTGGTGTAGATAGCGATAATATGCTATATGGCTTTAAGGGTAGAAAGATTACTAAGACTTCTGCTAAGGAAGCTTATATTGTTGTTCCTGAAATCCAGACTAGAATTGTTATGTCTGGTGATGTATCTGAATATGAGGTAGAAGAGGGCATTGCTTTCTCTCCTGTATTTAGAATCGCACTTCGTAAGACATTTAAGAATGGAGGAATGAAGACATGTCTCAGTCTACAAAAGGCAAACTAAACTTCCGTTGTCCTTCATGCTTCATGCGTGATATCGACATGGATATGTTCTTTGATGAAGAAAAGAAGGAATACTATTGCTTAAGATGCGCATTTACTGGATCTGAAGCGGATGTTGAAAGATTAAACGAGCAGGCAAGATATCGTTATAAATTAATGAAATATAGAGTGGTTGATTTTGGTGAGGATAACGAACCAATTAAGGTAGAATTACATAAAGCAGGAGAGCAATAATATGATTTTAGGTGTTGATACATCCACATATTTAGAGGAATTAGAAGCCGGCAATAAATTCTATTTTAACGGTAAAGAGGTAGACCCACTAGAAAGATTTGTTTCAAATGGTGTAGATTATATGCGTATTAGGCTATGGCATAATCCATATTCCTTAGATGGTAAGAAATATGGTGCAGGCACCTGTGATTATGATTATTTCAAAAGACTTGCAAAGCTTGCAATGTCTAAGGGGATGAAAATCCTACTGGATATTCATTATTCTGATTTCTGGGTTGACCCAGCTAAGCAGGTATTACCTAAGGCATGGCAAAATCATACCTATCTACAAATCATCCAGGATGTATATGATTATACAAAGGAAACCTTATCTAAGGCGAAAAAGGATGGCATTGTTATTTCTTTAATTCAAATTGGTAATGAAATTACCAATGGACTTTTATGGCCATATGGACATCTTTTAGACAATCCTGATGGTGGCGTAAGATTAAACTATGACAAGGTTTGTGCCTTCCTTAAAGCCGGAGTTAAGGCTACAAGAGAGGAATGCCCAGATTGTAAGATTATCATCCACCTAGAAAAAGTATATGATACTCCTCGTTACATGGAATATTTTAATGAGCTAAAAAAATATGATGTAGATTACGATATTATTGGAGCATCCTATTATCCATACTGGCACGGAACATTTGATGATTTATATAGAACATTAAATCTATGTAGAGATACATTCAAAAAGCCAATTATGGTTATGGAGCTTGGCTATGCCTTTACCCTAGAGGATTACAAAGAGGGATGTAGGGATCATTTAGTCATTCGTGAAGATACCTATGACCAATTTGGCTTTAAAAAGGAATTTGATTTCACCCCTGAGGGTCAAGCTGCCTTCGTTAAAGCATTTCTAAAAAGAGCAGAAGAAGAGAAGCTTGATGGTATTTTCTTCTGGGAACCATTATTAATTCCTGGCGAAGGTATTTGCTGGGGAACTAAGGCTGCCCAGGAATATAATGTCGGTGGGTTTGTAAAGGACGAAAGAAGCGATTGGTGTAACCAATGCTTTGCGGATTATAAAGGCAATCTACTTCCAGCATTTGATGCATATACTTTGAAAAAATAATTTTGAAAAGCACAATTTTCCATCTGAATTTTGTGCTTTTTAATATATATAATTAAGGATAAAAAAAGAATTTAAATTTTTGTCGCTTATTTTCATAAAAACAATAAAAAAAATTTCGTGAAAATGTAAAATATACTTTACTGTAAGGGCTCTTTTTATGGAAAAATGTGATAATTAATCTATCATTTTGTAATAAATTAATAGCAAAATTGTCCTTATTTGGTCTAAAATATCAATGTTTTTACGCTATTTTCGAAAAATAACGAAATAATTTCGAAAACGTTTGTTTTAATGAAAACGCTATTGACTTGTTTTCTATACGTGCTATAATGGAATTACTGAAAGCGTGTGCATAGCACATTCTTTCCACAAAAACAAAACACTTAAAATATTTTAAAAGGAGAACAAGAAAGTATGAAAAAAATTTTAAGTACATTAGCTATCGCTGGTGTTGCAACACTTGCTTTAGCTTCATGTAATGGGGACAACCCTACCCCAGACAAGCCAACTGAAGAAGCTTACTCTGGTAAGTTAACAGTTTGGTGCTCTACTTCCGATGGTGTTTCTACACTATTCAAGGAGAAAGGTGAAGCTTGGTTAAAGGCTAACGGCTATGAGAATGTTACCCTTGACGTTACACCAGTTAGTGAAGGTGATGCAGTTGGTAAGGTTCTAGAAGATCTAGATGCAGCACCAGATATTTACAGCTTTGCTCAGGACCAGTTATCTAGAGCAGTTCAGGGTAATGCAATTGCTAAGGTTGCAAACACTTACCTTGAAGATGTAACTGCTCGTAATAGCGCTGGTGGTCTTATTTCTGGTAAAATGGGTGACACATTATATGCTTATCCATTAACAAACGATAATGGTTACATTATGATGTATGACAAGTCAGTTATGGAAGGCGTTGATATGACTGATATGACCGCAATTATCGCTAAGTGTAATGCTACTAACACTAAGTTCTCATTCAACTTAGGTAACGTTTGGTATTCTGCAGCATTCTTCTTCTCACTAGATGAGAATGGTGAAAGATTATGTACATCTGCATGGCAGACAGACTCTACTGGTAAGTTCACTAACATGATCGATACATTTAACTCTGACAATGGTTTAATCGCATTAAAGGGTATGGATGAATTAGCTTCTGCAGACTGCTTTATGGATTCTGCTGAAGCTGCAGACTTCGCTGCTGCTACACCATCTGCTGTTGTAGTTGTTGGTTCTTGGGGAGCTACAGCTGCACGTGATGCATTAGGTGAAAATTTCGCTGCAACTGTATTACCAAAGTTTAAAGTTGATGGCAAGAAGTATCAGATCGGTTCATTCTCTGGTTCTAAGTTAATTGGTGTTAAGCCTCAGACAGACGTTAAGAAGGCTAAGGCTGCTCATGCATTAGCTAACTACCTATCTGGTGAAGAAATGCAGAAGGAATTCTTCGCACAGTTTGGTTGGGGTGGAACTAACAAGGTTTTACAGGCAACTGATGCATATAAGAATGATGTTGTATTATCTTCTTTAGTTAAGCAGGCAGATTACGCAATTCCTCAGGGACAGGTTTTAGGTGCTTGGTGGACAATTGGTAATGCTATTAAGACTAACTTAGTTGCATTAAAAGATAAGTCAGACGAAAGCTTAAAGACTGTATTACAAACATATTACAATGACTTAAAGGCTGCATTCGAATTACAGGGTGATGCTTTATGGGCTGGTTCAAACCAAAAGTGGAATAATGCTGATGCTGATTCTATCTTAACTGAGGTTGATGGTCTTTACACTATTACTGTAACATTCGCAGAAGACGATACTTATAAGGGTGGACGTATTGTTAAGCCTGCATCTTGGGACACTCTTGGTAACTGGGCTCATGTTGATGCTGAGTCTATGAAATACTTAGATGAAACTAAAGATCCAGCTAATTTAGACGATAAAGGCAATAGCGTTAACGGCGATGGAAACTTAGTTTTCAAAGAGGCTGGTACTTACGTAATTACTTTCGACCTAGTAGGCAAGAAGATCACAATTACAAAACAATAATTTAATTTAGTATTACAGGGGGTCGGGGTCAACTATGACCTAGACCCCTTTATTCAATAAGGAGGAAAAAATGACTCACTATACGGATCTCGAATATTTAAAGCTTAGTGCTTTCGGAAAATTCAGCTACAAATTCCTGTTGTTTTTAAGTGCAATTCCTTTATGGTTTAAAAACACAGGTATAAGTATTTGGAAAGCATTAAAGAAATTTGGTGTTAAAGTTAGAGATGAAGCTGTTGATATTTGGCTTACATTTAAAGAAGGTGACTGGAAAACACGTGTTTCCTATTTGATTATGGGTTTTGGTTCACTTCTTAGAGGCCAATGGGTTAGAGGTTTATTGTTCCTATTCATGGAAGTAGCCTTTATATTCTATATGGTTGTAGCAGGTGGCTACTATTTATCTATGTTTGGTACACTTGGTCTTGTAGGCAGACAAACATTAGTTGATGAAGACGGATGGGAATATATTGTTGAAGGTGATAACTCATTCAAGATTTTATTATATATTCTACTTACTTTAATGTTCATCGTTGCATTTATTTGGACTTGGAGATTAAATGTTAAGCAAAACAAGATTGCACAGGATCTTCTTAAGTCTGGTAAAAAGCTAAGAAGTGGAAAAGAAGATTTACAATCATTACTTGATGATCAATTCCACAAGACAATGCTTGCATTACCATTAGCAGGTATCTTTATTTTTACAGTATTACCAATTGTCTTTATGATATTGGTAGCATTCACAAACTATGGTGCAAACCATGACCCAGCATCCGGACAATTGTTCACATGGATTGGTTGGGAAAACTTTGATTTATTATTCTCTATGAAATCAACAGGCTCATCTGAATTTGGAGTTGCCTTTGGTGAAATTATTGCTTGGACTTTAATGTGGGCATTCTTTGCAACATTCCTAAACTATATATGTGGTATCTTTGTTGCATTAATGATTAATAAAAAAGGAATTAAATTTAAGAAAATATGGCGTGGTATTCTAGTTTTAACTATCGCTATACCTCAGTTTATTACTTTACTATACATTTCTAAATCATTTAATGATAATGCTTATGTTATTACGTTCTTACAAAAATTAGGTTGGGTTGGACCTGCATTCAGCTTCTGGAAGAATGTTTGGTGGTCAAGAGCCTTAGTTATTATAATTAACGTTTGGATTGGTATTCCATATCTAATGTTAATTGCTACAGGTGTTTTAATGAACGTTCCTGCAGATTTATATGAATCTTCTAAGATTGATGGCGCTGGTCCAGTAAAGCAGTTTACAAAGATCACATTACCTTATCTATTATTCGTTACTGGTCCTTATCTATTAACAAGCTTTACAGGTAACTTAAATAACTTTAACGTTATCTTCCTATTAACTGGTGGTGGACCTGAAAATCAGCATATGATTACAATGCAGATGGCCGATGGTACTACAATTACAACACAAACTGGTGGTACAGACTTATTAATTACTTGGTTATATCGTCTAACTGTTGGTAGTTCAGAACAGCCATACTACAACGTAGCAGCCGTAATTTCCATTATGATGTTCTTAGTTGTAGCATTGGTAAGCTTAATTGTTTATAATATTCTACCATCCAATAGAGGAGAGGAGGATTTCCAATAATGGCTCAGAAAAAACAAGAAAAAAGACATATGAAATTGTCTACATTTAATAGAACTACAAACATTATCGTTTATATTCTATTAGTTATTATGTCAATTATCTGGTTATTCCCTTTCTTTGCAATTGTTTTAGAATCATTCAGAATGGAAACAACTGGACAGGTTGGTTATATTTGGCCTCAGGAATGGGGATTCGGTAATTATACAAAATTATTTACTGATACAGCAACTTTCAACTTCCCTAGATGGTATTTAAATACATTCATCTTAGGTTGTACAACTGCTGTTTTCCAGACAATCTTTGTATTGATGATGGCTTATACACTATCTCGTCTAAGATTCAAAGGAAGAAAAGCATTAATGCAATTTATGCTTATCCTAGGTATGTTCCCAGGATTCGTATCAATGATTGTTACGTATACAATCTTAAAGGGTTGGAATATGACTTCTGAAAATGCTCTTTGGGGTTTAATGATTTCATATTTCGCATCTTCAGGTATGGGATATTATGTATCTAAGGGATTCTTCGATACAATTCCAAGATCTCTTGATGAAGCTGCACGTGTTGATGGTGCAACTAGATTCCAGGTATTCTATAAAATTATTTTACCTTTATCAAAACCAATCGTTATTTATACAGTATTAACTGCATTCATGGGACCTTGGGGCGACTTCATTTTCTCTGCATACTTATCTAAGTTCAACAATGCAGGTATGACCGTTGGTTCAGGTTTACAAAATATGATTTCAAAAGGTGATACCTTATTCGCTAACTATACAAAGTTCTGTGCCGCTGGTGTTCTAGTTGCGGTTCCAGTTACTGTATTATTCATGGCTCTACAAAGATACTATGTTGAAGGTGTTACCGGTGGTGCTGTTAAGGGATAGGAGAAGAAAATATGGCAAGTGTTAGATTAAAAAACGTAAAAAAGATTTATGAAAATAAAGTAGTAGCAGTTCATGATTTCAATCTTGATATTGCAGATAAAGAATTTATTGTATTCGTTGGACCTTCCGGATGTGGTAAGTCCACAACACTTCGTATGATTGCCGGTCTAGAAGATATTTCTGAAGGTAAGATAGAAATCGACGGAGTAGTAGTAAATGATTTACAGCCTAAGGACCGTGGTGTTGCGATGGTTTTCCAGAACTATGCATTATACCCACACCTAACTGTATATGAAAATATGGCATTCTCTTTAAGATTACAGAAAATGTCAAATGATGAAATTTATAAGAGAGTTACAGCTGCAGCTGAAACTTTAGGTATTCTTGAATTCTTATTAAGAAAGCCACGTGCTCTATCCGGTGGTCAGCGTCAAAGAGTTGCTATCGGTCGTGCAATGGTTCGTGATTCTAAGGTATTCTTAATGGACGAGCCTCTATCAAACCTTGATGCAAAGCTTCGTAACCAAATGAGAGCCGAGATCATCTTATTACGTAAGAAGATCGATACTACATTCATCTATGTTACACATGACCAGACAGAGGCTATGACATTAGGTGACCGTATCGTAATCATGAAGGATGGTTTCATCCAGCAAGTAGGTACTCCAACTGAAGTATTCGATGAGCCAGATAACTTATTCGTTGCTGAGTTCATTGGTGCTCCTAAGATGAATATTTTCAACGCTAAACTAATTCGTTCTAATGAAGGATATTTTGTTCGTCCTTTCGATGCAACTATTCCAGTTGATGGTCCTAAGGGTGATAGATTAGCTGAACTTAACATTAAGCCACAGGAAATCGTACTTGGTGTACGTCCTGAGCATATTGTTTTAGCAGAAGAGGGTGCTCCTGATGCATTCCCAGTAACTATTGAGGTTAACGAAATGATGGGTTCTGAGTTACACCTACATGTTTACACTGATGATGAAACAAGATTAATTGTTCGCGTTCCAACTATGACATTAACTCCAGAAATGAGAGCAGCAATGGTTTATGGTGCTAGAATGTGGTTAACATTCAACGCAAATGTTATGCATTTCTTCGATGATGAGACAAAGCATAACATCTTAAAGCTTGAAACAAACGATATTTATTAATACTGAAAGTTCTCTGATTAAATTTTATATATTGAGAAAGCCTCTTTATTGGGAAATAAGGAGGTTTTTTTCTTTTTATGATTTACGAATAAATAAAGTATATTAAAACAAAAAAAACGGCAAAATTTGCCGTTTTATTCGACTAAAATAGAAGAGAAGGCTCCAATCTTTAAGGTATTTCCTTTGATGCTTGATGGGTTAAGACCAATAGATTCTATTATTTTTGTAGCATTTAATGTAGATAAGTCAAATTCAATATCCTCTATGGATAAATTATGAATAATATAATGAACCTTATTATCTAAGGTTACCTTGAAAATGCCAAGATTTTCTTTATTTTGGACACCTTCGTATCTTCCCTTTCTGACCCAATCATATTTTGTTCTAATTTGAATTAGTTTTCTATATCTTGTTAAAAGAGAAGATTTAGAATTGATTTGTGTAGCTACTGTACCATTGGTTTGTGACGCAGAAGAATACGTAGTGCCCTTTGGATTTTTAACAGTATCCTCATCACCCCAAAGCATAGCAAGTCTTCTATTTGCATCCGTCGATGCACTACCTCTAGAGCCCTTCATTCCAATTTCTTCACCGTAGTAGATAAATGGTGAGCCTGGATTTAATAAATATAAATTTGCGGCCATATATGCGGTTCCACTTCCTACAGTTAAATAGCCTGCAGCTCTATCGGTATCATGATTTGCAATGAATGGTGCATATATTGCGTCAGGATTTACATCATATAGCTTCGTTAAGAAATTATTTGTATATTTCGTATAGATATTACCATCTTGTGCTTTAACCGAATTCGAGATATATCCTTCTCCACCGGCGACAGAGAAATTGAAGGTATTTATAGAAGAATTGTATGGTAATAGGATGGAATCCGAATCCCAAACCTCCCCAATCATATATAAATCCTTGTTGTATTTTTCCTTTGCATAATCCTTTATATCTTTTGCATATTTATTCCAAAATTCAACATTCCTTTTTTCATCTTTATAATAAATATATTTTGCTGCATCAAATCGATACCCATCGACACCTTGATCAATCCAATATTTTGCAACCTTAACCATTTCTTCATAAACCTTAGGGTTATCATAATTTAATTCTGGCATTTCCGATGAGAAATTACATTCATAATAATGATTTGTACCAGGAATTACTCTAGATGTATGTCCTACTGGAGTTTCTGTATACCATTCATAGAAATCATAATAAATGGAGGATTCATCGTTATTTGTATGTGCTTTTTTAAATTCAATGAACCATTTATTATTTACAGAAGTATGATTAAGTACTAAATCTAGGATAAGCTTAACATTTCTTTTGTGACATTTATCTAATAGATTCTTTAAATCCTCAAGCTTACCAAAGCTTGAATCAATTTTATAATAATCGCTAACATCATATTTATGATAGGAAGGAGATTGAAATATTGGTGTTAGCCAGATACCTTGAACTCCTAAGCTTTTTCCTGAATTTACATCACCATCATTTAAATAATCTAATCGGTTTGTGATTCCTTTTAAATCTCCAATTCCATCTCCATTCGTATCCGAAAAGGAAGAAGTAAATATTTCATAAAAGGTTCTATAATTATCGTTTGTAGGATCAACCATAGGATCCCCTAAAACCTCATCCTCCCATATAATCTCATCTGGATCGGATGGACTATCCTTTGCGCATGAAGCTAAAGCAATTAGTGAAAAAAAAGATACAGTTATAAATAATTTGTTTTTTCTCATATAGGTCACCTCTATCTTTATTATAAAAGAATCATTGCTATAAAACAATAAAGGAATTACAGCTCACGCTGTAATTCCCTTACTAATTTTATATTGATCTACAATTTTCTTTAATCCTGGTTCATTAGATTCATAAACAATTAAATAATACACATTCTGGTAATCACCAATTTCCATAGGTATTGTTGTACTATTTACCGTAATCGTAGCCTCTAGAGTCAATTTTAAATTTTTGTGAATATCAATCATGGCTCTCATTTTACCATAGTGGAAGTAGATAATATATTCCATATCGTAGGTTACAACTGCAACACCCTTGCAGTGTTTATCCTCATCTAAATCTGAATTCTTATTTGCATATTCTACAATAGTACCATATTCTTCATTGGTTTCCTTATAACAATATTCCTTCATTTCATCAAAATATCTTTGTGCATGCCATTTTGCATGAATTTGTGGTGTTAAATTAACCATTAAAACAATGAGAAGTGCTATTATGGTAATGCTTAAAATAATAGAAATTATAATTTTATTACATCTTTTTTTGTATTTTTTAAATACAGCACTTTTTCTTACTCCAAATTCATATGGGTCTGGCTTAGTATAAGGGAATAAATCATCAAAGCTACAATCATATAAATACGATAAGCTTTGTAGCTGCATCATAGAAGGATCCTTTGTGCCATTTTCCCAAGCTAAAATCGTAGATTGTGGTACCTTAAATATATTGGCTAAGCGTTTGACGCTAAGCTCATTTTTTTCACGATATTCTTTTAAATTATTCATATAAACCTCTAAAAATAATTATATATTGATATTGTACCACTATTGAGGCGAAAATTAAAGAAAAATCACTAAGGGAAAAAGAAAAGGCCTAGACGAATCTAGACCTATAATCCTATGCAATAAAGTTTAGCATTGCATCATCGAAGTCGCCCCAAGAGCCAGCTTCATTCGCCTCACAGTAGAAGCCTACAACAATTTTATCTCCTGCAGTATATTCGATTCCTTCAATAGAGAATAGAGCATATCCATCATTGTAATTTGTGAATTTCATATCCTTTGTATATTTAACTTCACCATTAATTTCAACATACATATAAATATTTTGCTGATCTGGAAGTGCTGGATTTGAAGTTGCACCACCTAAAATATGTAAATGATAATTATATGTACCAGTAATTAAATCTTTAACCTCTTGATATACTTTAAATTTAACGGTATTTGCATTTTGTGCCCAGAAGTGGAAGGCCTGCTTACCACTCTTTGGATTCTCACCAGATATCTTTACATTGTAATTTGCGTTTGTTTCACCATCAATGACTTCATATTCCCAAGCGCTAAGCTTGCCCATTGACATATCCTCAAAGCTATAATTTTCAATGAAATTCTTCATTAAAACATGAAGTGTACATAGAACCTCTATACCATCATTTGTTGTTCCTGTAATTATGTAATCCTTATTTCCGCCAGATGGAATAGATTCTCTTAGCTCATCAGAGAAATCCCATGTTACAGCAACATCTGCTTTAGAATTATCGTTATAAATTGCACTTACAGTTTCTGGTAACTCAATCGTATCGGTTGTATTAAAGGTTAATTCAATATTTTCAACACCATCAATATATTTAGGAACAGAAGTGTTACCATCCTTTAATAAAGCGAATAGCTTTAAGGTTTCAAGTGGCTTACCATCCTTATCAAAGAAGGCTTGGTTATCAACAGCACATCCACCATACCACTTTCCTGCATCCTTAGGGTCGTATTCAGAAGCATATTTAGATGCCCAACCAGAACCATAGTCTTCCCATTTCTTCTGGTTTTGTTCAAAGCTATCACCAACAGAAATCCAAGTGCCTTCCCAGTAGAAGCAGCCAATACAATCCGTCATAGAATTCACGCATGTATCTACAACATTTCTCACATGGTTTGCTTGACCTGCAAGGCTAATAGGATATGGATAGCTATTACCATCGGTTGAATTTGGTGTACCAATAGTATTACTCCAGAAGTCTGTATCCTCTTCAGTATATGCATAGCTTGTTTCAGCTACCATAGTTTTCTTTCCATATCTTTCTGTTACATCATTTAATACACTTGCAAGATTTTCAAGTGTTCCATGCCAATATGGATAATAAGAAGAAGCAAAAACATCATAATCTACATTATAAGTATTTAGCTTATCTGCGATACCTGCATATCTACCTACAGTATTAGGGTTTGTAAAATGTAGTGCAACTAAAGCATCAGGGAAAACCTCTCTTGTAGCCTTTGAGCCTGCATTAAATAGCATAGACATATTTTCCCAGTTAGTTTCCCCACTCATACCGGTTGTGGTTTCATTTCCAACCTGAACCATACCTACATCAATTCCCTCTGCGTATAATTTACATAAGGAATCATAGGTATAATTGTATAATGCATCGCATTTTTCATAAATGGAATAATCTGCCCATTCCTTTGGTGCCTTTTGTTTCGCTGGGTCTGCCCAGAAGTCAGAATAATGGAAATTAACTAAAAGCTTCATTCCATATTTTGTAACTCTCTTACCGATAGCTACACATTTATCGATATCATTATTTCCTCCACCATACCCATTGCCATTGCTATCGTATGGATCATTCCATACTCTTACGCGGATATAATTGATGCCCGATTCAGCTAAAATCTTAAATAGATCCTGCTCATCACCATTATAATCATAGTATTTTACTCCTGATTCCTCTTCAGCAATAACAGAAGAAGAATCCATACCTAAAATAAAATCATCATTAAGGTTTTCTACCTTCTCTACATATAAAGAATCACTTGAAACATTTATAGTTACAGTTTCTTTCTCTATAGTCTTTGGTGTTATGCTATCCTTATCATGCTTGGTAGGATATTCATAGTTTGTGGTTGTTTCAATAGGTGTATCTTTTGTTGTAGTAGACTCTCCTGGGGTTTCCCCCTGATTGTTACAAGAAAAAAGAGTACATCCTATTGCTGCAATACCTATTGCAGAAGCAATTTTGTTGAATTTTTTCATAGAATTTTATTCTCCTTTTTAAACTCTCGTTATTTTTCTTTGAAAATATTTCGTAAATATTATAAAATATTTTCGTTCTTAATTCTAGCAAAAAACATTGTTTTAAATTTTAAAGCGCAATGAAAACGATTTCGCACCCATGTATAATACCTTATATATAGAATAATTTTGAAGCAACGATATATACTTTAGAAAAAAAAGATTAAAGTTTTTGTTGACATCATAACAAAATAAGTGTATCATATTGGAGGCTAAATAAATATGTGGAAAGAAGAACGCCGGTTTCTCGCCTGACTGATTTTGTATGTTGGTAGGCAAAAAGTCACTTTATATCAACAGATATTATTATGATTTTTTATGAGGGCGTTTATGTCCTCTTTTATTTTTCCAAATTATTCGGAGGTGATTGGTATTAACAAGCAGAAGAAAGATGAAGCAATCGTCAATGAGGCAATTCGTGTAAAGGAAATGCTCGTTATTACAGATACTGGAGAGAAGTTAGGTGTAATTTCAAGATCTAAGGCATTAAATGAGGCATATGATCGTGGAATGGATTTAGTTTTGGTTTCGCCAGACGCAAATCCACCAGTAGCTAAAATGATGGATTATTCTCGTTTCCGTTTTGAACAGCAAAAGAAGCTTAAGGAAATGAAAAAGAATCAGAAGGTTACAGTTGTACAGGAAATCCAGCTGTCACCTACCATTGAAAAGCACGATTTCGAGACAAAGGCGAACAAGGCTAAAACTATCTTAGCTAAGGGAAACAAGGTAAAGATCACTTTAAGATTCTATGGTCGTATGATTGTACACCAAGAATTAGGTAAGGAAGTTATCGAGCGTTTCATTGAAAGTCTACAGGAAGTTGCAAATGTTGAAGCACAGCCAAAGATGGACGGTAGAACAATGTTTGCTGTTGTAGCACCAAAGTCTGAAAAAGACAAAGAAAAAGAAAAGAAAAATAATTAATAAAGGAGTAAGGGATTATGCCAAAGGCAAAGACACACAGTGGTTTAAAGAAGAGAATTAAGATTACTGGTTCAGGTAAGATCAAAAGAGGTCATTCTTATACTGGACATTTAAAGACAAACAAGACACACAAGCAGAACAAGAATTTATCAAAGTCAGGATTAGTGCATGAGACTGATGCTAAGAGAATCGCACAGTTAATTGCACCAATGAAGTAAGAGGAGGAATGAATCATGCCAAGAGTTAAAGGTGGATATGTTACAAGAAGAAGACGTAAGGCTGTCTTAAAGTTAGCTAAGGGCTACTATGGTTCTAAGCACACATTATACAAGACTGCTCATGAGCAGGTAATGCGTTCTTTACAGTACGCTTTCCGTGATAGAAAGGCTCGTAAGAGAGATTTCAGAAAGCTTTGGATTCAAAGAATCAATGCTGCATGCCAGTTAAATGGTATGAAGTATTCTCAGTTCATCAATGGTCTATCTCAGGCTGATGTTGCAATCAACAGAAAGATGTTAGCTGAAATGGCTGTTAATGATGCAGAAGGCTTTGCAAAGCTTGTTGAAGTAGCTAAGAATGGTTTAGCTAATCCAAAGGCTGTTGTAAAGGAAAACGTAGTTGTTTTAAAAACTGAAAAGAAGTCAAAGTAATTCTTAAAGGGACTTTTTGAATCAAAAATTGGTTCAAAAATCCCTTTTATTTTTGACTTAATGGATAGACAATTTCAAAACAAGGAAAAAATATATGGAAGAATAATACTTTAGCTCTTTGTACATGTTAATTTGAATTGGTTACAAAAATATAAATGGTTAAAGCTTCTCTATAGCATTCTTGGTTTTCGTTCTATCGTAATTGAAAAAGGCGTCTTTTGGTAGAAAGAAAGTAGAGGATTTTTTGTATTCGCTTTGATTCTATAGCCATAGTGGATTATTTTGAAAACAAAAAGGCAATTCTTAGATAAAATGGACATTTGTGCATTTTCTCTTTTTTCCTTAAATTTTCTTTCCTCAAAAAAACATACATGCTATAATTGAATAAAGTATAAAATCCATTTTGGAGGAAGAATTATGAAAAAGAAAATGTGCGCTCTTTTAAGTATTATGCTATTATTTACCTTATCATCCTGTGAAGAACAAAATAAGGGTGAAATATATATTCCTAATATCAATATAAAGGATGATTTAATTGAAACAAAAATAGAAGAAGACGATAAAACCTATTACGAATCGAAATATATTTCATTTGTAAGAGAGGTAAAGGGCTATTTTGAAGCAGACATTCCTTTTACTATAGAAAACAATGATGAAAATATACGTATTTATGATGATTTATATTTTTATGAGGGCGATTCCTTTTATTTAATATCAAGTGATTATAAATATATTTGGTCAAGCCTTAAGGATGAGGCTACAAGGGACTTAGAGGTTTTAAGAGAAGATGGAGAAGATATAAAGGTAAAGGTCAAAAGGGATGGCATTTATAAAATAGCCCTAGATATAAGAACAATGCTAATGGATGCTACCTATAAAGGTGCAATCGATGTTCCATATTATTATCCATTTAAGGATATTGAGATTGGTACATTAAAGAATGATACATTAGAGTTTAATATCTTAGATAAGATAGATAATAGTGATGAATTTGTCATTAAGGATTATTCTATAGAAGCAGGTAAATTTATTTCCTTCTATAGTGCTTATTCTCATACAAGCACCTATAAGCTTTCTATAAATGGAAATTCATTAAATTATGTAGATAAAACAATGTCCGAAAGTAGCTATATATTCAAAATTGGTGGTACTTTTGATATCTATGTAAACAATAAAACTTATGAAATAAGGGTTGTGCCAAAGGATCCTTCAAATCTAAAATATTCTTGTATAGTGTATGAAGATGGCTTCATTGACCTTACACCAACGGATAGTAGTATGCCATATGTATTTGTATATGAATATAAGGCTACATCCGATGTTGGAGGATTTGGTTTAGTTTCTGATGACTTACCTAAATTCTATGATAAGGGATATCAAGAATACACTTTTACTGTAAAGGAATCCAATTTGCTTGGAAACAACACGGGAGATTATTATTTTAAGCATAAGGGAGTCTATATTATTACAGTAGATGTTTTAAATATGACGCTTGAGGTTATAGAAAAGAATTAAATTTTTGGAATATAATTTATTCTAATGGAAAAAAGACCGTACGATAAGTATGAGGCCTATATAGAATCAAAAGAAAAGAAGAAATATATATAATTTTTCTTTTTCTTTTTTCTGATTCATGATATACTATCTTATGTTTATGGAGGATAATTATGCCATCAAATAAAGAAAAAATGATTTACAAAATTATAATGATTTCCATGGCAATTATTGCCTTTGGTGTAGGTATATATATCGCTATCGCAATGTTTTCGGGATATCAAAATTATTTCACAATCCATTTTGGTATTCCACTTGTGCTTCTTGCCGTTGGAGTTATCGCACTTGTAATGCCTGAGGCGACAAGATCTCGCTTTGGATCGGATACAAAGGATAATGTCATGAAGCTAGTTGCTGTATTACTTATTTTATTTGCGATTTTAAGCTGTGTATTATCCTATTTTAATTTTTTTCAATAGAAAATGACTTCGGCCATTTTTCTCTTTTATCTATTTTGCATGCCTTGTAAAACTACCGTTTTTGGTTTATAATACAGGTAACTAGGATGAAGGCCGTGGAGCTCATTATTATAGAAAAGGGTGCTGAGAATTATTTTGTGTTGAAGGCCTACCTTTCTTGGAATAGGAATCCTAATAAATAGTTAAAAAGAGGCAACCCACAAGTGAAGGTTTCGTTCTTCACGTACCATCCTAGGCTTTATTATAAAGTGGAAATTCCACTTTTTTTCTTTACACGGAAATTTGTTTTTGTTATAATGAGTCGGTTATAAAAGAAAAGAGATAAATTTATGAATGATTTTGAAAAATTAAATGTCAGAAAAGACATTATTGATTGCTTAAATAAAGAGAATATTTTAGTTCCAACACCGATTCAGGAAAAAGCCATTCCAATCCTTAAGGAGGGCTTTGATTGTATTGGCCAGGCACAAACCGGCACTGGTAAAACCTTCGCCTATGCGATTCCTCTAATTGAAGGAATTGACCCTTCGGATAAGGACCCTAAGGCTTTAGTTTTAACACCAACAAGAGAGCTTGGTATTCAGGTTTCCAATGAAATTGGAAAGCTACTTTCAAATAATAAGGATATTAAATATGCTTGTATTTATGGTGGTGAATCCTACGATAAGCAAAGAATTGCCTTATCCAAGAAGCCTCAAATTATTATAGGTACTCCAGGTAGAATCATAGATCAAATGGAAAGAGGTAATCTTAAATTTAATCAGATTCGCTATTTGGTATTAGATGAGGCAGATGAAATGCTAAAGATGGGATTCCAAGAGGATTTAGAGTGTATATTATCCTCTATGCCAAAGGATAGACAAACCGCACTATTTAGTGCGACTATTCCACCATTTATTAAAAATGTAGTTAAGAATTATATGCATGAGGCGAAATGGGTTAAAATTGAATCTAAGACATTGACTGTTGATGCGATTGAAGAGCAGATATATTATTGTAAAAAGGATTCGAAAAAGGATTTATTAATTCGTTTATTAGATTATAATCAGTTTCATCAGATTATGATTTTTTGTAATACAAAATCTATGGTTGATGAATTAGTCATATTCTTACAAACCCAAGGCTTTAGAGCGGAGGGCTTACATGGAGATTTAAAGCAAATCTCAAGAGATAAGGTTATGCAATCCTTTAGAAATAATACAATAGATATCCTAATCGCAACCGATGTTGCCGCAAGAGGTATCGATATTGATGGAATTGATGCTGTAATCAATTTTGATGTACCAAACGAAAATGAGCTTTATGTACATAGAATAGGAAGAACCGCAAGAGCCGGTACCTCAGGTACTGCCATTACAATTTCAACGATAAGAAATAAGGGAAGAATTCGAGATTTAGAGCTTTATACGAAATCTAAAATCAGGGTATGTGAAATACCTACGCCAAAAGAAATTGCTAAAAGCTATCAAAAGAAGCTTTATTTAAAGATTATGGATGCCATCGATAAAAATATAGATAATCATGAATATGATAATCTCTTAATGAAGCTTGCAAGAGGAAATAGCAATCCTATGCCACTTTTGAATGCTTTAGTATCAATGATTGATGAAAATAAGGGTAGGGAATATCCTGAAATCCATGTTCAAAGCGTTAAGGAAAATAGAGGTAAAGGGAATTCAAAGGAAAAGAAGAATAAGAAGGATTCGAATAAGACTTATTCTATAATAGAAATTAATGTAGGCCATAATGATGGAGTAAGACCAAACCAAATGGTCGTATATTTCCATGATGAATTTAAAATTCATAGAGAGCATTTCGGCAAAATCATTATTGAAAATAAAAGAAGCTTTCTTGAGGTGCATAATGAGGCTTTAAGATTCTTAAAAAATTTTAAGGGCAAAAAATTTATGGGAAGAAGCCTAAATATTAAAGTTGTAGATAACTTCCCAAGATAGGAGAAAATATGCGTATTGTTGCTGGTAAATTAAGACATAGAATTATTGATATGACAAATCTAGATACGACAAGAGAAACTCAGGATAAGGTTAGAGGCGCAATCTTTAATATGATTGGCCCATATTTCGATTCTGGTAAAGCCCTTGATTTATTTGCTGGCTCAGGCGCAATGGGAATTGAGGCATATTCTAGAGGAATATCTCATATCACATTAAATGATTTAAATAAAGATGCCCTTTTGGTATGTAAAAGAAACTGTAAAGCCTTAGGTATAACCGATGTTTTATTTACAAACATGGACTATAAGGATTTCTGTTTAAATAGAAAAGAAAAATATTCTTTAATTCTATTAGATCCACCCTATAAAATGGATGATATAGAAGGTATCTTAGAAATGGTTTATCCACTTTTAGATAATGATGGTATAATTGTTTATGAAATGGGAATTGATTCGAAATACCCAAGGGACTTCCATGATTTAGAATTATGGAAGAATAAAGAATATGGAATAAAAAGAGTTGTAGTTTATAGGAGGTAGTATGAGTTTTATTGATGATTATAAAGAAATAAGAAAATGCTTCATAAGCTTTAAGAAAAGACAATATTTTGATATCTTTTCTTCAGCAGATATATTTTATGTCATAGATTCCTTTGGTAAAAAGGCAATACTTACCTTTATAGACCAATTCTTTGGTGATGCGAAGGGATTACAGGTATTTCATAATCGTGATGGAATCAATTATGTTCATGATATCCTATCTACTACTGATGAATATTCTGTAACGGTAGGAGATTGTGATTCTATTGTTGCTGTATTTAAAGAAAAGAAGGATTTAACGGATGAGGATATAACCTTCTTAAACAAAATGGAACAAAAGAAAACTTTAGAAAATAATTTAATTATCTACCGCTTTAAAAAGGGCTATAGACATACTTATGCAAAAAATAATGAAATTAAGATGATTTCAGAATACGTTGTATTCTTAAATTCCTTAATTCCAAATGAGGAATTAAGTGTCATTGAGGCTTTTAATGAAAATAGGTGTGTTCTTGCCTCCTTCAATAAGGAAAGATTAGAATATTCCTGTATTTATAGAAGCCTACCTTATTTAGAGATTATGCCAAAGAGAAGTCCTATAAATAGTGAATTTGTAAATGAATATAAGGATCATCTATATTTGAATGAGGATTGCTATTTATTTACCTCCTACCTACCGGTTGCGGTAAAGGGTAGTGGGATTAGACCACTTTTATGCTATTTCTATTTTGTCGAAACAGGTGCTATGGAGCTTAAATATATCATTTCTGATCCAAAGGATTATAAAAATATAATCTATGGTATATTAGATGAAATATTTACGAAAATAGGTCTTCCTGCAAAGATGATTATAAATAACAGAGATTTATATTGTATATTAACAAAAACATTAGATGAATTAAACATTGAAAACACCTTCGAAAGAGATAATCTAAAGGGTGAAGAGGATGTTTCCTTTGTGGTATCCAATATGTATCAAAAGACACAGGATACACTAATGGAGGAAGAAGAAATTATTTCTATGTTTAATTTCTTTTTCCAAGCATTAGAAAAGGAAGATACTATGGAGTATTTATCCGATGATGCTAATGAAAATGATTCTTTAGTTTCCTAAGGGAGGATATATGATTTTAAAGGATTTTAATTCTAATTGGAAATTTGAAAAAGAAAATGAAGTAATTCTTGTGGATTTACCTCATGATGCAATGCTTCATGAAAAAAGATATTTAGGTGGCCCCTCTGGTGTTGGTGGAGCATACTTTAGTGGAGGCTTTTATACCTACATGAAATCCTTCATTGTACCTAAAGAATTTATAAATAAATCGATTCATCTTCACGTTTTAGGTGCTTATAGAAATTCTATAGTTTATGTAAATAATCAAGAGATTTATTCCCATAAATATGGCTATACGGATTATTTTGTTGAATTGACAAAATATTTAAATTATGGTCAATCAAATGAAATTAAAATTACGGTAGATAATACCTTAGTACCAAATTCAAGATGGTATAGTGGGGCAGGCTTATATAGGGGAGTAGAATTATATATTGGTGGAATGGATCATTTTAACATAAATGATATTAAATTAAATACCGTATCCCTTGACCCTATTACCCTATCCTATACTATTCCATATACATCAAATAAAAAATTAGATGTACTTATGGAAATCTATGATCAAGATAGGTGTATAAAGAAAAATTATGGAAATCATGGCATGCTCAATTTAGATGCAGTACCATGGGATATAGATAACCCAAAGCTTTATACATTTAAATTATATTTAATGGATAAGGATGAAATCATAGATACATATTCTTTAGAATATGGCTTTAGAACATTAAAATATACAACAAAAGGATTCTATTTAAATGGTAAAAA
>CAMEKD010000007.1 GCA_945920825.1 uncultured Anaeroplasma sp. | reverse complement strand
TTCATCTAACTGTGTCAGACCTTTTTTTACATAAAGGTTTATTTCCCTATCTGTAAACGAAATCAGAGCCTTGTAGGAGTGGTTAACCGCACTTTTGCAGGGTTCTTTTTCCATATATATATATATATATATAATAACCACGGAACGAAAGGTCTATCAACAGAATGATAGACGCTGCTACGAGGCGATAGTTTTTCGTTATATGGTAGCGAACGTGTTGAAAAAAATGTGATTTTTTTTCTATAATAGACTCAACGATAAATAAGAATTAATGAAACTAATGAAGTATTACGAAAATTTGGTGGAGAACGGTTAATATTTTCTACTGATTATCCGTGTAGCAGATGTCTATTACTAAAAGAAATATATGATAGATATTTTGAAATTTTGAATCAAATGGATTTTAATGAAGAAGAAATTAAAATTATCGCATATGATAATATTAAAAATGTTCTAATATAACTAGAATAAATTCAACTTTCTAGTTATACTCTAATTGTTTATATTGCAGTATAATTTAATTGTAGCTACAAAAGACAAATAATTGGAGGTTTATCATATGAATAAAATAGGATTATATATTAAAAAGTTAAGAAAAGAAAAAGGTATTACTCAGCAACAACTAGCTGATAAACTAAGTGTATCATTTCAAGCTGTAAGCAAATGGGAAACAGGAGAAACATTACCAGACACTGGATTGCTATTAGATCTTTGTAATGAATTAGGAACAACTGCAGATGCTTTATTAAATGGGGGAATAATAATTAATAAAAATCAAAAATTAATTAGAGTTGAAAATATTATGGGTGGATTTGCTCATATTGCAGCATTAAAAGATGAGTTCGGTGAAGATAGTCCATTTTATAAGGGGATAATGGAAGGTATAAGTTCTAAAATGAACTTTAATTTTGAAGAAACATTATATACTAATCCAGAAGTTTTATATACTGAGGTTGTTATTAATTATTTACAAAATGGATATACAGTTTGTTTAGAAGAAGCAAGAACGTGGATTAAAAACGAAAAATATATAGAAGAAATAAAAAAAAGAATGAAATAGTAATTATATAACCACTTTATGAGATAAATCCTGAGTAGTTTTTTTATAAAACCTGAATTTAGGAGTTACCCCTAAAATAGGGTGTTAAGAAATGAAAAAAACCATCATTTTTGATGGACCTTAATATAAAACAATGAGCATTTCCAACATTGAAGAGTGGGAATTCGAAATTTTAAACGAACTTATAAATTCCAATTTTGCTTGCTGCATTCTATAGCAAAATGAGGTATTTGCATTTTGTATTAAATGGTTCATCTTTGCCACTAGAGTAGATTAGGTTTGATATTTTCATTGAAACTTTTTCTTTAAAAAAGCCTTACTGCATCTTGCAATAAGGCTAAATTATTATTCTTTATCCATTGGTTCTTGCCAGTAACTTATACTACAAAGGTTGATTTCTTTTTATTATGTTTTCAAAAACCATTTTACACGATCTATATTTTGAATAATTTATACGCTTTTGTTATAATTAGTATAAGTGAGGTGGATTCTTGTGGAAAATAATGAAGGCGTTAATTTATTAATGGTAGAATATGAAGAAAATGTAAATGTCGTTGCTAAGATTAATACTGAGCTTTGTAAGATGTATGGTCTTGAGCATTATTTAACAGAATTTTCTTCCAATTTAATAACCGCATTAAATCAATATAAAAGATTTGTTCTTCTTATGAATGAAAGAAAAAAATTCGTTGAAGGCTTATTAGATTTTTCTAATGCTTGTATTGAATTCTTTGAAAAAAATAAGGATGTAAATAAATCTAGTCATGATGCTATTGTTGAAAAGATGAACAATTTAATTAAGACGATGAATGTAATTAATGATCAAATCAACAATAATTTTCAAGACTCCGTAAAGGACTATTTAAAATAATGAAATATGTAATCAGAATAAAGGCAGTATCCGAATGTATGAGAATAAGAAGAGCTGCCTTATGTTATCTTAGGCTAGAAAATCATACCTATGATATCCATAGGGAAATACATCCACTAAAGAAATTTAAATCCATACAAATTATAGATTCTAGTATTCTTGTGGATGGATATAGGGAAGAACTTAAAATTGGAGAAGAGGTATATTTTTACAAAACGAATATCGTAGATAATGGTATGGAAGCAATAGAGGAAAAATTGGTCTTAGGTGCTATGATTATACCTATAGATAGGAGTATGGAAGATAATTATTTAAATATAATAGAAAAGAATGAGTCAATAGACGAGTGGAAGGGTGAGGCATTCTATTTACTTGGTATGATGTATGAATATGATTATAAAGATGATGAATGTGCTTCTTTATGGTATTTAAAGGCAAAGGAATCAGGCTTTAATTTTGGTTTGTTAAATATGGATAATATAAGTTAAGGGAGGATATATGAAAAACTATCACAGCTTTAATTTTTTAAAGAATATTTATTTTGTAAGAACTGGTGGAAGTATAGAAGAGGAAGTGGCAGCTCATTTAATTAAAGAGGAAATAGAAAGATTGGGTGGCGCTGCAAATATAGAAGAATTCTTGGTTGATGCAGCGAACATTAAAGAAGAAAAACTCGTATTGGATGGCAAGTATGAAATCGAATGTAAGGGCTCTGGCTATAGTGGAAATACTAAAATAGAGGGCGTTACAGGTAATTTAGTCTCTATTTCTTCCATAGAAGAATTAAATATGACGAATTTATGTAATAAAATCATTTTAACACCAGGAAAAAGAGTTCAATATCAAGCCTATATGAAGGCTATAAAGGAAAAAGCCTTAGGTTTTATTACAACTACAGGAGATGTATATAAAAATAATAAGGATGTCGATTTAGATCCTTATTTAAATCGAGAGCCTTATTATAAGGAAGGCTATATTCCAACAGTAATGATAAGAATGAAGGATGCTGAAAGAATATTAGAAAGAGGCTATAAAACGGCAAATTTAACCTTAATTTCAGAGGATTTCAAAAGAAATTCTAGAAATGTAGTGGCTGAAATTAAGGGTGAAATAGAAGATGAGATTATCACATTTACAGCACATTATGATAGTGTTGCTTATTCTAAGGGAGCATATGATAATGCCACAGGTGTAATTACATTATTACAATTATATGAATATTATATGAGAAATAAGCCGAAAAGAACTTTGAGGTTTATTTGGTGTGGTAGTGAAGAAATGGGCTTACTTGGAAGTAAGGCCTATGTAAATAGCCACGAGGATGAGCTTGAAAAAATAGTATTAAATATTAATGTAGATATGGTTGCAGTAACCCTAGGCTATGATATAGCCTGTGTTACAGGTGATGTAAGCATTATTCACAATATAGAATATACATCTAAGGAATTAGGCTTCCCTATTCATGTATACCAGGGAGTGTATTCCTCAGATTCAACACCTTTTGCAGATAAGGGAATTCCATCGATTTCCTTTGCAAGACTTGCTAAGCAGGGTGGGGCTACGATTCATTCCCATAATGATGTGATAGAAAGATTGAGTGAGCCAAATTATATTAAGACCTATACCTTCATTATAAATTTATCTGAAAGATGGATAAATGCGGCATATTTTCCGATTGAAAGAAAAATGCCTGAGAATATGAAGGATGAATTAGACTATTATTTACTTAGAAAAATAAGGCCGGAAAAGAAATATTAAAAAGGAAAGAATATGGGGCAGGGAGGAATAGTGCAACAGGCATGATGTCTTTGTTTACCCAAATTGTGGCTCTACACAAAATGAATTTTGAATGCTTAATGGGGGTTATACCATTAAGCTTTTCTTTTTCTCTTTACAAATTTAAAATTACTTATATAATTTAAATGCTTAAGTAAAAACGAGGTAGAATTATGAAAAGTATTATTTTAAAAAGTCAATCTCCAAGAAGAAAAGAACTATTATCTAAAATGGGATATGAATTTACAGTTAAGGTTTATGATTGCGATGAGACAATGGATAAAAATAAAACTCCATTTGAAAATGTAAAGAAGCTTGGATTAAAAAAGGCATCTATTAACAAAGAAGAGGATTATGGTGCTATTCTAATTGGCTGTGATACAATTGTTGTCTTAGATGGAAAAATCTATGGAAAGCCAAAAAATGAGCTTGATGCATACCATATGCTAAAGGCATTATCTGGCAAGAAGCATGAGGTAATGAGTGGACTTGCGGTTATATATAAGGATTATGTATATAATCTAACAGAGGTGTCGGAGGTATATTTTAAAGACTTAAGCGATAAAGAGATTTATGATTATATTGCTACTAAGGAATGCTTTGGCAAGGCAGGTGCCTATGCCATTCAGGGCCTAGGTAGAAATTTAATTGATCATTATGAGGGCTCATTAAATAATATTATTGGACTTCCAACGGAACAGCTTGAAAAGATTATAGGTGAAATTGATGGAATGGAAGATTAGAGATATTGTAATACCAAATCAATTAGTTTTAGCTCCTATGGCAGGAAATACAAATGAGGCCTTCCGCATCATTTGCAAGGAAATGGGCTGTGGGCTTGTGATGGCAGAAATGGTATCGGATAAGGCTATTGGCTTTAAAAATGTAAAAACAATAAAAATGACAAAGGTAAATCCTATAGAACATCCAATATCCATGCAAATCTTTGGAGCGGATATAGAATCCTTAGTCAATGCTGCGAAATTTATTGATTTAAATAGTGACGCAGATATTATTGATATTAATATGGGGTGTCCTGTAAATAAGGTGGCTAAGAAGAGTGGTGCTGGTGCATCCTTGCTTCAAGACCCAAATAAGGTTTACGAAATTGTAAAATCTGTAGTAGAGGCAGTATCTAAGCCAGTTACGGTTAAAATTAGACTTGGCTGGGATAGTGATCATATTAATTGCGTTTTAATTGCAAAGCTATGTGAAAAGGCAGGTGCCTCTGCAATTACCATTCACGCAAGAACGAGAGCCCAAATGTATTCTGGCAAGGCGGATTGGGAATGGATTAAAAAGGTTAAAGAGGCAGTATCTATTCCTGTAGTTGGTAATGGGGATATTGTAGATATTGAATCTGCAAAGAAAATGCTTGAATATACAGGATGCGATGCGATAGCTATCGCAAGAGGAGCCTTAGGTAACCCATTTCTATTTAGAGAAATAAAGGCTGCATTAGATGGAAATGATATTCCATCAAGACCAACCCATGAGGAATTATATGATACAATCGTAAAGCATTATCATTTATTATTAGAGCTTAAGGGAGAGCATCTTGCGATGCTTGAAATGAGAAGCCATGTGGCTTGGTATTTAAAGGGGATGCCTGGGTCTAGTAAGATAAAGGATGAATGTAATCATCATACAAATTTTGATGAGGTATTAGCTATATTAAGAGATTATTTAAATATTCAAGAATAAGAGGATTGGCGGAAAACAAGTCAATCTTTTTTGTTTAAAACGCCTCACGAAAAATTTTCGTAAAACTTTCATAACATTTTCAATTTCTTTCATGTTGTATTGCTTTAAAAATGTGGTATCATTAAATTATGATAGGCTCACTATCACATTGATAGAATGACTTCGAAAATTGAGATTGTTATATAAAAGGGGATGATGAAAATGAATAAAATGAAGGATAAAGCAAAGGAATTCATCATTGATGAGGCTTGCAAAATGTTCCTTAAGAATTCCATTGCAAAGGTTACGATGAGTGACATTGCAAAGGAAGTAGGAGTAGGAGATGCAACAATGTATCGCTACTTTGGCTCAAAACAAAAAATTATTATGGGAGTTGCAGTCAAGCTTGCCAAAGAGGTTTATGAAAAATATACCAAAAATGATGAAAATAAAACAGGCTATGAAAGAATAAAAGATTTCTATTATACATATCTTGATGTATTTAAGACCAATAATTCCTATTTTTCTTTTATTAGAGAATTCGATGCATTCTTCTTAACAGAAGCTAAGGAAAAGGTTGATTATGAATATGAAATTGATCTATTTAAGAATAAATATATAGAAGCATATGTTTGGGGTGTACAGGATGGTACAGTAAAAAGAATAGATAATGTTGAATTATTCTACTATTCTACAACGCACGCTCTATTAAATCTTTGCAAGACTTTATCTTATAGTGGTGTATTAGTAAGCCAAGACGAGAAAACCTCGAAAGAGGATGAAATTAAGGCATTAATCGACATTATTCTTTATCGACTAAGTAATAAATAAAAAAGGAGAACAAAAATGAAAACAAGAAGATTAACAAAAAAAGAAATGTGGATTTTCGCTATTGGCCAGCTAGGCTGGTCAATTCTTGGTGGTATTATTAGCGCATGGCTCGTATCCTTCTATTTGCCCACCAAGGAAAAGGGAACGAATTTCTTCTCTGGCACAGAAATGAATTTTTACACTATCATTCAGCCAGGCTTGATCATTGGTGGATTCTTAACGATTTTAGGTTTAATTACTGCACTTTGTAGAGTATGGGATGCAGTATCTGATCCATTAATTGCAAATTTAAGCGATAATTCTAAAAACAAGAAGGGAAGAAGAATTCCTTTTATGAGAATGGCAGCAATCCCATTTGCTGTAATCACTATTTTAGTATTTATGGCACCATCTTTATTCTATGGTGGAACAGAGCCTAATGGCTGGAATGTTGCATGGGTTGCTATTATGCTTGTATTATTCTATACATTTATGACGATCTATTGTACACCATATAATGCATTAATCAGTGAATTTGGTAAGACTCAGGAAGATAGAATGAATATTTCTACATATATTTCCTTAACTTACTTTGCTGGTACATTAATTGCTTATTTACCATTCGTATTTGCTGGAATTGTAAGAGGCTTTGGTGTTGGTTATTATTGGAGCTATGTAATTTGCTTCATTCCATTAGTTATTATTGCATGCGTAGCTATGCTAATTCCTACATTCTTACTAAAGGAAACAGATTTCGTAGAGCCTAAGCCATCTGGAACAAATGCATTCAAGAGCTTAACTGCAACATTTAAGAATAAGAATTTCTTAAAATTCTCAGGCTCTGATGTAATGTATTTCGTTGGTTTAACTCTATTCCAAACAGGATTACCATTCTTTGTAAAGGTTACAATGGGATTAGATGAATCTTGGACAATGTATTTACTTGGTGGTATGACGGTATTATCTGCATGCTTCTACCCTATCGTTTCTAAGCTGGTAGCTAAGTGGGGTAAGAAAAAGCTTGTTATCGCTGGTTTCTTAGGTCTATCACTAGCATATACATTAACTGCATTAGCATATCCTATTACGCATAATGAGACCTCTATCTTAAGCTATATTGTAGGCTTTGGTGTTGTGATTATTGCCGCATTCCCTATGGCACTTTTAGGTATTATTCCACAAGCAATCGTTGCCGATGTTGCTGAAGAGGATTCTATTGTGACTGGAAAAAAGAGAGAAGGCATGTTCTTTGCCGCTCGTACATTTGCAATGAAGCTTGGTCAGTCTATCGCAATGCTAGTATTTACTTCACTTGCCGTATTTGGTGCTTCTACTATGGAAGAAGAGGTTGATCCAAACCAGATTTCTGCAAAGTGGGAAGGTGTTACTATTGTTGCAGTTGTTGCAATAATCTTCTGTGTACTTGGTGCAGTAATCTTATTATTCTACAATGAGAAGAAGGTTATGGCTACAATTCTAGAGCATGAAAATACTGCTTCATTAGAAGGGCTATCTGCTTGTGAAGAGCCTGCTATAGAGGTAGCTCAAGAAGAATCTTCGGATTTAGAAGAAGATACAATTCAAGAAGAAGAATAGTTATAATAAGGGGTAGGAATCAGTAAAGAGATTTAAAATTAAAAGGGGTAAAATATATGAAATTAACATATTCTATAAAAGGAGTTCTCTTTCAAACCGACGTATCGAATGATGTTGTTGAAATCCATGTAGCTACCAAGAAAAATAGAACTACCGTTGTATTAAGAGCTAAAAAAGATATTAAAATTGAATCTGCAGAAATTAAAGAGTCATATACATATGATCCAGAAGATTTAATCTTTGTTAATGGCTATCAATCATGGACAGACACAAAGGAATTTACTGTAAAAGAAAATTTAAAAAATATTTATAAGATGCCAAAGTTCTTAGTAAATATGTTCTCTTTTGATAAATATGGTGATGCTCATATCAAAAAATACCGTAAGGGTGTATTACATGGATTTGATTATTCCTATATTCGTGGTAAAAAGCCACTATTTATTGGTACATACAATTCCAAAAATGCTTATTTAATTATTAACCATGAAGTAAAGAACAATCAAATTGTTTTAGAAGCAGATTGTAAAATCTCTTTAAATCAGGATGAGGAATTTACCATCTTTGATTATGCAATGGTTTATGGAGATTTAGATAGAACATTAAACGCATTCTTCCCTAAAAAGATGAATGAGAAGAATATCTTTGGATATACATCTTGGTATAATCATTACCAAAATATTACAGAATCTATTATTTTAGATAATCTTGCAAATATTGACTCTAGATTTGATTTATTCCAAATTGATGATGGCTACGAGCAATATGTTGGAGACTGGCTAAAGGTGGATAAGGTAAAATTCCCGAATGGACTTGATGGAATTTGTAAGCAAATTCTAGCTAAGAACGTTACTGCAGGTATTTGGCTTGCACCATTTGTTGCAGAGGAAAAGAGTGACTTATTTAAGGAACATCCCAATTGGTTCTATAAGGATAAGGATGGTAATCCTGTAAAATGTGGATCCAACTGGAGTGGATTCTATGTACTAGATATTTATAATGAGGAAGCAAAGGTTTATATTGTAGAATGCTTAAATCATTATAAGGAAATGGGCTTTAGATTCTTTAAGCTAGATTTCTTATATTCTGTTGGAATGATGGAAAGAGAGGATAAGACTAGAGCTCAAATTACTGAGGATGCATATAATATTATTGTAGATACATTAAAGGATTGCCAGATTTTAGGCTGTGGTGCAATCCTATCGAATTCTGCAGGTAAGTTTACTTATTTAAGAATTGGACCAGATGTATCCTTAATCTTTGATGATGTTTGGTTTATGAAATTCTTCCATAGAGAAAGAATTTCTACTAAGGTAACAATACAAAATACAATCTATAGATCTATTTTTGCAAGAAGCCTATTCTTAAATGATCCAGATGTATTCCTATTAAGAGATGATACTATTAGCCTATCTTTAGAACAAAGAGAGGCCTTAGCCACAATAAATGCATTATTCGGTAATGTATTAATGACATCAGATAATCCAGGAGAGTATGATGATAGAAAAAAAGAATTATTAAATCGAATTTTACATATCTATCATGATGCAACAAATAGAAGATATAGTAGAAATGGAGATTTCATTCATATTTCTTATATGCTCGATGGTGAGGAAATAAATAAGGTATATGATACAAAACGAGGGGTTTTCAATGACTGATAAGACAAGTGTAATTTTTGGCAATCCAATGGATAAAAAAACAATTAAAAAGGCCATAAAATCAAAAAACAAATATCTAAAAAAATATGGTGATGATTCAAATAAGGATTATAAGCTAGGATTTGAACCAATTCCTACATTAGATTATATGGGATGTCAAAATCTTGTATTTAAGGATAAGGTGGAGGATTTAGGCGAAAAGCCATTAATCGTTGGAAATATCCGTATGGGCTTTGGTCACTATAGAATTTCTATTGCGATGGCATCCTGTGCAAAAGCACTAGGCTTTACACCCTATTGGTTAAATTTAGCTGGCTTTGATGCAACAGGCTCTAAGATGATTCAAAAACAAAATGCCCTATATTCTATGGCATCTCGTCTATCTCAAAAATCTCATTTATTTAATCATTTCTTCTGGGAACCATTAAATAGTGAGGGCTTCCGAAAAATCACATATAATGCAAAGGATCAAAAGAATTCTGAATTATTAGCTCCAATTCTAAAGAGTCTTCCAAAGGATACCCCATATATTGCAACACATGTATGGCCAAGCCAGGCTGCCATTCATGCAGGTATGACGCATGTTGTAAATGCAATTCCAGATAACTGGCCTATGGCCCTACATTTATCTGAAGGTGCTATTCATACTGTGCAAACTCCATTTGCATATTTTGGCTACAAAATGATGAATGGATTTGCTAAAACTCCACTTAAGGGAATTCCAGAGGGTGAAATCCAAATGGTTGGAAGATATATTGACCATGAGCTTTTAGTTCATCTAGAAGAGGACAATCAAAAGAGAATTGAAAGAGTAACTAAGGGTGGTCCTGTAAGAATCCTACTTACGGTAGGTGGGGCTGGTGCTGGCTTTACTATGTTCTTATCTATGGTTGAACATTTAATCCCTTATGTTAAGAAAGATAAGGTTGCATTATTCATTAATTTTGGTGATCACCAGGATGTATATGAAAAGATGCAAAAGAAGATGAATGTAGAGGATAAGACTTATTTCAATAAATATAATGAATTCAAGGAATTTGTTAAGACCTTAAGAGGTAAGGATGCACATGGCGTATACGCCATCTGCAATAATGATATTTTTGAGGCGGTTTACGCAACAAATTTATTAATGCCTGAATGTGATATTTTAGTAACTAAGCCTAGTGAGCTTGCATATTACCCAATTCCAAAGGTATTCATGAGACATATTGGTGGACATGAGGTATATGGTGCAGTGAACTCAAGTGAGCTTGGTGATGGTACTTTCGAGTGCCCAACAAAAAATACAGTAAATGCTATGCTTGATCGCTTACTTTCGGATAGCGAATTATTCGTTCATATGTGTAAACGTATTGACGAGCTAAAGAAAACCGGTTATTATGATGGTGCATATAAGTGTGTTAAGCTTGCAGCTGGTATAAAGGAATAAAAATGAATTACCTGGTATAATGCCTAGGTATATCCAAATAAGGAAAGGTGAAAATTATGATTCATTCTTATATTAATGGTTTAGTAAATTATGCAGTAGAAAAGGGTTTAATTGATGAATGTGATTCTATTTATGCAAGAAATAGAGTTCTAGCATTATTAAAGCTTGATGATTATAAGGAAGAGGATGTCTTAAAGGTAGAGCTATGTGAGCTATTAAAGGGCTTATGTGATTATGCAGTAGAAAAGGGTTTGATCAATGATTCTATTACGGAGCGTGATATCTTTGATACAGAGATAATGGCTATATTCACAGATAGACCATCTACTTTAATAAAGAAATATAATGAGCTGTATAAAAAGGATCCAATACTTGCAACCTTTTGGTATTATAATTTCTCTTGTAATACAAATTACATTAGAAAAGATCGAATTGCTAAGGATGTAAAATGGAAGACAGAAACAGAATATGGTACATTAGATATTACAATTAATCTATCAAAACCTGAAAAGGATCCTAAGGCTATTGCAGCCATGAGAAATGCTAAGGTAAGCCAATACCCTCTATGCCAATTATGTAAGGAAAATGAAGGCTACTTAGGTAGGTTAAATCATCCTGCAAGAGGAAACCATAGAATTATTCCACTTTCTATGGAAGGAGAGGATTTCTATTTACAATATTCTCCTTATGTATATTACAATGAGCATTGTATTGTATTTAATAAAATACATAAGCCAATGATTATTGATAAGCCAACATTAAGAAAGCTTTTATCCTTTGTAGATTACTTGCCACATTACTTTGTAGGCTCTAACGCAGACTTACCTATTGTTGGTGGTTCTATTTTAGCTCACGAGCATTTCCAGGGTGGACATAACCATTTCGCAATGGAGGATGCAAAGCCAATTTATGAATTTGCTGTAAAGGGATATCCGAATTGTAAGCTTGCGATTGTAAAGTGGCCACTATCTGTAATAAGAGTTTATTCGAATAATAAGGATGAGGCAGCAAATTTAGGTGAGCATATCCTAAATACATGGATAAATTATTCCGATGAAGAAGTATCTATTTATGCTTATACAGATGGCATAAGGCATAATACAATTACTCCAATTGTACGTAAAAAGAATGGCTTATATGAAATGGATTTAGTATTAAGAAATAATCTTACTACAGAGGAATATCCTTTAGGATTATTCCATCCACATCCAGAATACCATAATATAAAGAAGGAAAATATTGGATTAATTGAGGTCATGGGCCTTGCAATCTTACCTGCAAGATTAAAGAAAGAAATCCAATTAGTAGAAGAAATACTACTTGGTACTCTAAATATTACAGAGGAAACAGAAAAGCATAGAGCTTGGATTGATTCTTTAAAGAAGAAATATACATTTACAAAAGAAAATGTAGATTCTATCGTCAAAGAAGAAATTGGTAAAACCTTCGGCAAGATACTAGAAAATGCCGGTGTTTATAAAATGACAGATGAAGGCATTGATCATTTCATTAAATTTACAAAAGCACTTTAAAATACGATTTCTTGAGTGCCTATAAGGGGATGTACTCTTTCCTGCAACAGATCTATTTTGGAATATGTGTATTATTCTTTCGATCCAACAAAATAGTTTTTTTAGGCTAAAGCATGAATGTGCTTTGGCTTTTTTCTTTTACAAACATATAAAAAAATGGTATATTATAATTCAGGTGAGATTATTATGAGGTTTTCTAATTTAATGGATACCTTTAGTGAGGGTATATTTGCAAATTTAAATAATAAAAAGCTTGCGCTTGAGGCAAAAGGGAAAAAGGTCTATGACCTATTTGTCGGTACACCTGATTTTAAACCAGACGATTCTATCTTATCCGCAATGAAGAAGGCATTAGAGGATCCCAATAATATAAAATATTCTTTACATGATATGGATATTTTAAAGGATAGATTCATTAAGCATTATAAGGATAGATTTCAAGTATCCTTAAATAAAAATCAAATTATGACGGTAAATGGTACACAAGAGGGTATGTGCCATATTGGAATGCTTCTAGCTAACCCGGGGGAGTATTGCTTGCTTCCTGACCCTGGGTATGTCGCATTTACTGCCTCAGCTAAATTTGCGCGATTAAATATTATTACCTACCCTTTGCTTGAAGAAAATGATTTTATGCCAAGGCTAGATTTATTAGATCCGAGTATATTAAAAAAGATAAAATATGTCATAATATCATACCCATCAAATCCAACAGGTGGAGTTATCAATAAGGAAAGATATATTGAGATTATCGAATTAGCAAGAAAATATGGATTTATTATAGTAAATGATAATGCATATTCTGATATTATCTTTGATCAGAATGAATCTTTTTCCTTTTTATCCTTACCTCATGCATTTGAGGTGGGCTGTGAATTTTATTCCCTATCGAAATCCTATAATACTACAGGAGCGAGAATTTCCTTTTTCCTAGGTAGTGAAGAAATTGTATCTAAATTTAACACCTTAAGAAGTCAATATGATTTTGGTATGTTTTATCCAATACAATATGCAGCTATTCAAGCATTAGATGTAGATAAGAATATTATTGAGGCCCAAAGAAAAGAATACGAATTAAGAAGAAACACTTTATGTGATGGCCTATCTTCCATAGGATGGAAGGTAAATAGAAGTAAGGGCACAATGTTTGTGTTTGCAAAGATTCCAGATAAATACGTGGATTCCCTAGAGTTTGCAGAAGATTTATTAGAAAAGACAGGCGTCCTTTGTACCCCAGGGTCTGCCTTTGGCACTTTAGGCAAGAAATATGTTCGTTTTGCGCTTGTAAAGCCTGTAGAAGAATTGCAGGAAATCATTCGCATTATTGATGAATCCGGTATTTTAAAATAAATAGAAGGAAGTGATATATTGAACAAATATATGTTTGTTGCAATTGAAGAGGCTAGATATGGTATCCACCATGGACATGGCGGTCCCTTTGGGGCAGTTATTGTAAAGGATGGAGAAATTGTTGGTCGTGGCCACAATCAGGTAATCTTAAATAATGATCCTACCTGTCACGGTGAGATGATGGCTATTCATGATGCTTGTAAAAGATTAGGCTCATTTGATTTATCTGGTTGTGAAATTTATACAACTGGAGAGCCATGCCCTATGTGCATGGGTGCTATTTTATGGGCAAACTTCGATAAGGTATATTTTGGATGTAATGTTATAGACACAGAGGATATTGGCTTTAGAGACAATAAATTCTATAACCGAACAGAAGAAGAAAAGCAGCAATTTTCCGTTTGCCTTGATCGAGAGGAATGCCTAAAGCTTTATGAGGAATATAAGTCTATAGAAGATAAGAAGGGATATTAAAATGAAAAAGCTCTTTGTTAACCATTGGAAAGAATTAGCAATTGTTTGTGCGTATATAATCGTTGGATGCTTAGTCTATGGTGTTTGGTTTAATCATCTATGGCATAAGTGGTACATTAATTTGATTACTGTTTTTGTGATTATCGCAATTGGAGTGGTTATTGGTTTTTTCTACATTCGAGGAATGGATAAGGAAAAGCTTGAAAAAGAAAATATAATTGAAGAAAATGGTGGTACAGAAAATAATGTAGCACCATTAGAAAAAGGGGAATAAAATGGAAGAGGTTATATTAAAAACAGAAGGAATCGTTAAAACCTATAACGGCAGTAGGGTATTAGACGATTTAAGTATGACCATAAATCGAGGTGACATTTATGGCTTTGTTGGTGAAAATGGTAGTGGTAAAACCACAGTAATTCGAGTTGTAACGGGATTAATTAAATTTGAAGCAGGTAGCTATCAATTATTTGGTATAGATTCTAAAAATCCTGAAGTTTTAAAGGCTAGAAAAAAGATTAGTGCGATCGTTGAATCTCCATCTATTTATACAAATATGAACGCTAAAGACAATCTACGCATGCAGTCTATGATTTTAGGAATTCAGGATGAAGGAAGAATTCAGTGGGCCTTAGATATTGTTGGCTTAAGGGATTTATATGAAAGCAATAAGCTTGCAGGCAATTTCTCTTTAGGTATGAGACAGCGCCTTGGTATTGCGATGGCACTTTTATCTCAAGCAGAATTCTTAATTTTAGATGAGCCATTAAATGGTTTAGATCCAGAAGGTATTGTTGAGGTAAGAAATCTAATTTTAAAATTAAATAAGGAATTTGGAATAACATTTTTAATTTCTTCTCACATCCTAACGGAATTATCCTTAGTTGCTACAAAATATGGAATTATTTCTAAAGGCCACCTTATTAAAGAAATAACAGAAGAAGAATTAAAGAATCAATGTGAAAAGTATATTAAGATTGAAACCACGGATAAAAAGGCGATTTATGATGCCTTACTATCTCTTGTAGATAAAGAAAACATTAAAGAATTTAACAATGGATATATCATTCCTGGGGATATTGAATATTCAAGTGTTTTATTTCATTTACAGGGATTACCTATTACAGCAATCAATACAGAAACTACCTCCATTGAGGATTATTATTTGAGAATTGTTAAGGGAGGTAGAGAAAATGCTTAATTTATTAAAAGCGGATTTTTTCCGTGTTATAAAAGATAAGATGTTTATGATTTTATCTATCATTTGTGTTGCAATTTCTGTTGTTATACCTATAGCAATATTTGGTTTATTCTCTTTAGTTACAGAAGGAAGTGTACCCCTAAGAGATAGCTATTCCGCATTAGAAGTTACAGATTCTATTGCAAGTCCTTTTTCTACTTTTGGTTTAATTCTCATTGTCTTTTTACTTGTTTTATTAGGAAAAGATAATAACACCTTAAGAAATAAGGTCATTGTTGGTAAATCTAGAAGTGAAATCTATTTTTCTAACACATTATTAACATTACTTCTTTATTTAGGATTTATGCTTGTTCATTTAATCATAACCTTTGTCGTTTCCTTGATATTCTTTAAATCAGGCATAGATAGAGCAAATATAGGAGATTTCATTGTTGGTGTTTTGTTAAAAATATTAGGATTTGCAACTGTAGCTAGCTCTATTGTTTTCTTTGCATCCGCATTTCATAATGTAGCTCCTGGTATTATTTTTTCGATATTGCTAGGTAATTTGTTTTATGTTGCTGGTACAATTGCAACAAGCTTTATATATCCAGAAATGGCAGAAAGCACAATGAACACAATTAAAATTCTTACTTATGTAGATTATCCATATTCTATTGGATTAACATTAACTGCGGTTTCACAGGGTGCAATATATTTAGTGCCATATTTGACATCTACAATAGCTTTTAGTGCTCTATTTATCGGTTTTGGTTATTTAATTTTCAAATACAAAGATTTAAAATAAGAAAGAAAGGGACTCCTTTGGGGAGTCTTTTCTTTTGAAAAAAATGAGTTCATTGTTGACAAAATAAAACTCTTATGTATAATATAGTTAGCGATAACTAACTCAAAAGGAGGCGATTTTATGCCAGTAGTTATAGCACCACTAAATGTGGAGCTTGCAATTCTAAGAATTGCTGTAGATGAAAAGGATAAAAAGCATTTCGAATCCTTAGGTATTGCTGTAAATCAAAGAATTACAGTCTTATCGAATACAAATGGAAATGTCATCCTAAAAATAAAGGAAGGTAGACTTGCCTTAGATAGAAATATTGCTACAAAGATCTTTGTTAGTGTAGCAGCATAGGAGGAAATATGAAAAAATTAGTTGAGCTTGAAGTTGGCACTTCTGGTGTAATCGTAAGAGTTATGGGCGAAGGAAAGGTAAGAAGAAGGCTATTTGATATGGGCGTTACACCAAGAGCTTCCTTCTTCGTAAGAAAGAAAGCTCCACTAGGAGATCCAATCGAAATCACAATACGAGGTTATGAATTAACATTAAGAAAAGAAGAAGCTGAGCTTGTAATGGTTAATGTTGAGGGGGAAGAAAATGATTAGTTTTGCATTAGCGGGAAACCCCAACTGTGGTAAAACCACATTATTTAACGCACTTACAGGTGCAACAGCACACGTAGGAAACTGGCCTGGTGTAACCGTAGATAAAAGAGAGGGTGTTTATAAGAAATGCCCTGAACCAGTAGCTATTGTAGATTTACCTGGTATTTATTCTTTATCTCCATATACACCAGAGGAGGTTATTTCTAGAAATTATATTCTAGATGAAAATCCCAATTGTGTAATTAATATTGTAGATGCTACAAATTTAGAGCGAAATTTGTATCTTACTACACAGTTAATTGAAATGGATATTCCAGTTGTTATTGCTTTAAATATGATTGATGTCATTGAAAAGAATGGCGATAGTATCAATGTTGAAGCATTAGAGGCTGAAATTGGCGTTCCAGTAGTTGCTATTTCTGCAATGAAGGGAATAAACATTGAAACATTAATGAATAAGGCTTATAACGAAAGCTTAAAAACTAGAGTTGGTAAAACTGTTTTAGAGGGTGGCACATTAAAGCATTTAATTCATGATTGTAAGGCTGCATTTGTAGGCCTTGAGGTTAAGCATCCATTATTTCATGCAGTAAAGCTTGTGGAAAATGATGAAATTGAATGCGAGAATCATCCGGATTTAGTAAAAATTGTTGAGGAATTCAAAAAGACCTATACGAATGATATCTTTGAGGATGACTTAGAGGCTGTAGTTGCAGACGATAGATATACTTATATCTCTAAGCATTATGGAAAGGTTAAGGAAAAGGGTAAGGTAGCAGAAAAGGATAAATTAACCCTATCAGATAAAATCGATAAGATTTTAACAAATAGATGGTTAGGTATTCCAATATTCCTAGTTGTTTTATTATTCATCTTTAGATTAACATTCGCAGAGAATCTATTCTTTGTACCATTAAATACTGCCCCATCCTTCCAAGGAACAATGTTTGAAGGATTATTCTGGAGTGAGGCGGGAATTAACTCCCCAGGCGTTATTTTAGCTAATTTTGTAGGCTCTATAACCGATGCATTAGGTGGGGCAATAGGAAATGGCTTTAATGCTATGGGAGCCTCAGGCTGGGTAACTGGTCTTGTTTGTGATGGTATATTTGCTGGTATATTTAGTGTATTATCCTTTGTACCACAAATTCTATTATTATTCCTATTCTTCTCTATTTTAGAGGATTCAGGATATATGGCTAGAGTTGCCTTCATCCTAGATAAGATCTTTAGAAGATTTGGTTTGACCGGTAGAGCCTTCATGCCAATGATTATGGGCTTTGGTTGCTCTGTACCTGCAATGATTAACACTAGAACTCTTGCAGAGGAAAGAGAAAGAACAGCAACGATTCGTGTAATTCCATTCTTCTCATGCGGAGCTAAGCTTCCAATATTAACTGCGATTGCAGGTGGTATTGCACAGGTATTTGGCTTCCCTCATGTATGGTTAATTGTATTTAGTATGTATGTTCTTGGTGTTATTGTTGCGATTGTAACTGCACTAATTATGAGACATACTTCAATGCGTGGACCTTTAGCTCCATTCATTATGGAGCTTCCTACATATCATATGCCACAAGGAAAGGCATTAATGCTTCATTTATGGGATAAGCTTAAGCATTATATCCAAAAGGCATTTACAATTATTTTGGTATCTACTGTTGCTATTTGGGTTTTACAATCCTTCACATTTGATTGGAGATATATTGAACAAGCAAATCCAAAGGATGTATTATTAGAAAGCTATGATGCAATGCTTGAGGATCAAGCATTTAAGGATGAGCTTACAAAGCTTGATACTGAGGACGCAGGCTTTGCTCTAGAAGGAGGCGCAGAAGCATTCTTCGAAGTTTACGGTAGCGGCGAATTAGAAGAAGAAACCCAAGCTAAGTTTGATACTGTTGCAGAAAAGATTTATGAGCAAGCTTATAACGATTATGTAGCTATTGTTACAGATAAGGATTATTTAGATGCTGGAGATTCTATTTTAGCTGGTATTGGAAAATTAATTCAGCCAATCTTTACTCCACTTGGATTTGGTAAAAATTTAAACGAAAATGGTTGGGTATTTGGTGTATCTGCAGTAACAGGCTTAATTGCAAAGGAAAATGTAATTGCGACATTCTCTGTATTAGCACAATGTAGTGAATCTGTACCACAAACAAAAGAGGAATATAAGGAATTATTAGTGGTTTCCTCTGATGAGGAAGGAATTGATGCATCTGTAAAGATGATTCAAAATACAGGAATTGAAGAGAGTGGTGGCTTTGCTACATTAATTGCATATATCGTATTTAATATGACAACAATCCCATGCTTCGCAGCAGTTGCTACAGCAAAGGGTGAGCTTGATAAGAAGAGATTCTTATCAACAATTCTATTCTGGCTAGGTGTATCCTATTTAACTGCAGCAATTGTATTTGTATCCTTAAGATGGTGGTGGCCAATTGCTATTGTGGCATTAGGCTTTGCTCTCTTAGGCTTTGGCATTCACTATTTCAATAAATATAGAGATGCAAAGGCAGCGCTTAAGAATTCATGAAAACAATAGATATTATTATATTATTTGTAATTGTAGGTATCGTTTTATTGATTATAGGAATATATGTATATAAAAGAGTTAAGAAAATACCTACAGGTGAATGCTCTTGCTGTAAAAGCACTATGGGTGCAAAAAGAATGTTTAAAAGCATTAAAAAACAATTAGATGAAGAAAGAGCTTGCAACTGCAAAAGTAAGGATTAGACTCCCTGGGGAGTCTTTTCTTTTCGAATTATTGAAATTTTAAAGCAATGTGATATAATTACACTAGTTTATCTAAAACATATGTTTTAGAGAAAAGAGGAGAAATATGTTAGATATTAAATTTGTTAGAGAAAATCCTGAAGTTGTAAAAGAAAATATTAAGAAAAAATTCCAAGATCAAAAGCTTCCTTTAGTTGATGAAGTAATTGATATTGATTCAAAAATTCGTTCGCTTAAGGTAGAAGGTGAAAACCTAAAGGCACAAAGAAATACATTATCTAAGCAAATCGGTCAATTAATGAGAGAAAAGAAGATTGATGAGGCTAATGAGATAAAGGCATTAGTTTCTAAGAATAATGAAAGAATTGCAGAAATTGATCCAGAAATTGTAAAATTAGAAGAAGAATTAAGAAATAGAATGCTTGTCATTCCAAATATTGTAGATCCATCTGTACCTGTAGGTAAGGATGATTCTATGAATGTAGAAAACCAAAAATATGGTGAGCCAGTAGTTCCACCATATGAAATACCATATCATTCCGATATCATTCAAAAATTCAATGGATTAGATAAGGAATCTGCAGGAAGAACCAGTGGAAATGGATTCTATTATTTAGTTGGTGATATTGCAAGATTACATTCTGCAATGCTATCCTATGCAAGAGATTTTATGATCGATAAGGGCTTTACTTATTGTATTCCACCATTCATGATTCATTCTGATGTTGTTAATGGTGTTATGTCCTTTGCTGAAATGGAAAATATGATGTATAAGATTGAGGGTGAGGATTTATACCTAATCGGTACATCTGAACATTCTATGATTGGTAGATTTAAAGGACAAATCATTAAAGAATCTGATTTGCCTTTAACACTAACAAGCTATTCTCCATGCTTCCGTAAGGAGGTTGGTGCTCATGGTATTGAGGAAAGAGGAATCTACCGTGTACATCAATTCGAAAAGCAAGAGATGATTGTAATTTGTAAACCTGAGGATTCTATGGAATGGTACAATAAAATGTGGAGCTATACAGTAGAATTCTTCAGAAGCCTAGACGTACCTGTACGTACACTTGAGTGCTGTACTGGTGATTTAGCTGATTTAAAGGTAAAATCCTGCGACGTTGAGGCTTGGTCTCCAAGACAGAAAAAATACTTTGAGGTTGGCTCGTGCTCTACCTTAGGGGATGCTCAAGCAAGAAGACTACAGATTCGTACAAAGGGTGAGAATGGTACTTATTTAGTTCATACACTAAATAATACAGTACTAGCTACACCAAGAGGATTAATTGCTGTACTTGAAAATAATTATAATGAGGATGGCTCTATCAATATTCCTAAGGCATTACAGCCTTATATGGGTGGAAAAACGATCATTAAATAATTAATACAAATATATTATACGAGGAGGCTTTAGAATGAACGAATCATATTTTGATGGAGGATTACTTCAAAAAATTGGTTGGCAAATTCTAGGTTTTCTTGTTACAGTACTTACAATAGGTATTTGTTTCCCGTGGGCAGTTTGCATGGTTAAAAATTGGGAGATAAAGCATACTGTAATAAATGGAAAAAGATTAGAATTTGATGGCAAAGCTGCTCAACTTTTTGGTAATTGGATTAAATGGGTATTATTATGTTTAATTACTTTGGGTATTTATAGCTTCTGGTTGAGCATCAGTATGAAAAAATGGATAACAAAACACACCCATTTTGCTGAATAATCTAATGAGTGCCTAAAAAGAAAACTACGAAGGGGCTGTGAAAAAACCTAGGTTTTGAAAGTTCGTTCATTACCTAGGTTAACAGCCTTTTTCTTTTTTTCTTTGTTACATTTGAAAGTGTTTTGTATTTGATAAATTTTATAAATGTTGTTATAATTCAATAGTACGTTTTTATGAGGAGGTTGTTATTTTGAATCCATTATTTATAAAGCTTTTTGAAGCGACAACAACTGTAGCAGAAACAACTACAGAAGCTACAACTACATCAACTGCGGCTGTAGAGGAATCATCCAAAATAACCTGGGCAGATATTTGGAATAAAATCTTAGATTGGTCTATACACCAAGGTGTCCGATTATTAATTGCTTTAGTTCTTTGGTTTGTTTCATTTAAATTAATTAATTTTATATTTAAAAGAATCGCAAGAAGTCTTGCTAGAACGAAGGCAGATGCTACCTTATCTAAGGTATTATTGAACATGGGTAGAATTGCACTGAAAATCCTAGTAATGATTGGTTTAATTGCCTATGTTGGAATTGAAACTGCATCCTTATCTGCATTAGTACTTGCTATAGGTACAGGTATTTCCTTAGCTTTACAGGGAACATTATCGAATTTTGCAGGTGGTGTAATTATTATAGTAATGCGACCATTTAAGCTAGGCGATTACATTACATCGAATGGAGAATCTGGTACAGTAGAGGATATTAAATTATTCTATACCTATATTACAACTCCAGATAACCGAGTTGTTATGATTCCTAATGGTTCTTTAGCCAATAATGTCATTGTCAATGCTTCTGCGAAGGACACAAGAAGAGTCGATGTTGTTATGTCTATAAGCTATTTAGCCGATGCAGAGCTTGCAAAAAGACTTGCGAAAGAGGTTTGTAGTAATAATGAAAAAATCTTTGCAACTCCAGCTCCATTTGCAGAAATTGGTGAATATGCCGATTCCTCTGTTGATATATTCGTAAGATGCTGGTGTAACCGAGAGGATTATTGGGATACAAAATTCTATATGCTAAGAGAGATTAAAAATGTATTTGATCAAAATGGCATTGAAATTCCATTCAATCAATTGGATATCAATATTAGAAATGATTTACCAGAAGCAAAAGAAGACAAATAATGGCCTTTCTTTCATAGATCATTTCTTATCTTTTAAGGAGGTTATATGTTAAAAAGATTTATCAGATATTATAAGCCCTATAAGGGCATGTTTACACTAGATATGACGGCATCCTTACTTATTGCAGTCATAGGTATGGTATATCCTGTTTTGACAAATATGATATTAAGAAATATCGTTCCTGATTCCACCTTAGAGGAAATGAGAAAGATTACGCTTATTATTCTTTTGGGCGCTATATTAGTCGCTTGCTATTTCATCAGAATGGGACTTAGATATTTTGTACAATATTATGGTCATGTCATTGGCGTTAAGATGCAAGCGGATATGAGACGTGAAATGTTTTTGAAGCTAGAAAAATTACCTTTTTCTTATTATGATGAGCATGAAACAGGTAAAATCATGTCTAGAATGACAAATGATTTAATGGATGTTTCTGAGCTTGCTCACCACGGACCTGAAAATTTCTTTATTTGTGGTATATCCTTAATATTATCCTTATCCTATTTATTTTATTTAAATTGGATTTTTGCTTTAGTCATTTTAGGTTGTGTTCCATTACTTGTAATTATTACATTACTTGTAAGAAAAAGAATGCGTGATGCCTTCATGGAAACAAGAAAGAATGTTGCTGAAATTAATGGAGCATTAGAATCCTCTATTTCGGGTATTCGTGTAACTAAGGCATATACAAACCAAGATAAGGAATTAGAAAAATTCGAGGTAGGCAATAAGAATTATGTAGAATCTAGGTCCTATGCCTATAAGGCTATGGGAATTTATTCTTCAACAACAACCTTTGTTACAGACCTATTTAATGTAGCCTTATTGGTTGGTGGTGGAATACTTGCTGCCTACGGTATGATAGATATCCCAGAATATGTAACCTTCGTTGTTTCTGTTTCCCTATTCATTTCCCCGCTTACTACACTAATTAATTTCGTAGAACAATACCAAAATGGTGTAACAGGCTTTAGAAGATTTGTTGAAATTGTAGATGAGGAAGAGGAAAAAACAAAGGAAAATGCGAAAGCTTATGATACCCTAAGGGGAGAAATCAAATTTCACGATGTATCCTTCGGATATCACAATAAGGATTATAAGGATGATATAGAATACCAAGAGGAGAAAAAGGAAGTATTATCCCATGTTTCTTTTAAGCTAGATGTCGGAAAAACGATCGCCTTAGTTGGTCCATCTGGTGGTGGTAAAACAACAATTTGTCATTTGATTCCAAACTTTTACCAGGCGACAGAGGGCTATATTTCTATTGATGGTATTCCCATAAATGAAATAACCTTTGATTCCCTAAGAAGAAATATAGGTATAGTACAGCAGGATGTATTTCTATTTAATGGCTCTATTAAGGATAATATTTTATATGGTAAGCTAGATGCTACTATGGATGAGGTTATACTTGCAGCTAAAAAAGCCAATATCCATGATTATATTACCTCACTTGAACATGGGTATGATACTGAAATTGGTGAACGTGGTGTAAGATTATCTGGCGGTCAAAAACAAAGATTATCTATCGCAAGAGTATTTTTAAAGAATCCATCTATATTAATTCTAGATGAGGCAACAAGTGCCTTAGATAATGCAACAGAAATTATGATTCAGGAATCGCTAGATGAATTATGTAAGGGTAGAACAACAATTATTGTTGCTCATAGATTATCTACCATCAGAAATGCAGATGAAATCTTAGTTGTTATGGATGGAACAATTAAAGAGCGTGGTACACACGAAGAATTATTACTTTTGGATGGCGAATATAAAAAGCTATACTTAGCTCAATTTAAGAATAGATAATATACGCATCTTAAGCGTCGCTTAAGGTGCTTTATTTTTCTTTTAATGTATATTATAATTAATATAAATGGAGGATGGCTTATGGCTTGCTACAAACGATTTAACAATTTAAAAAAGATGTCATTAGATGACCTATATAATGGGAATCCTATCACCTTAGAACATTTAAAGGAAAATATTTTTAATGTTGTAGATATAGAGGCTCCCGTTACTTTAAATACACTAAAGGCTCGCCTAAGAGAAGCCTTTAATGTGGCAAAAATATCACAAAAGGCATTAGATATTATTATGGAGGATATTAAGGAATTAGGCTTAAAAACAACAGATAATTTATATGATATTGTCCTTTGGCCTAAGGAGGGAATATTTGATATTTCTGAATTAAGAGAGGGAGATCGCTTAATTTATGATATTCCATATCAAGAAATGGTATTATTAGCTAGAAGTATAAATAAGAGTGGAGAAGAATTATATAGAAGCATTCTTGAGCATTTCAATTTACAAGTATTAACAAAGAAGGCTTTCGCTTATTTATCCTTTGTTGAAAAGAAAATGTAACAATCCATTTTGGATTGTTTTTCTTTCTAGATTCTTTCTTTTGTTTGCTTTTCGTTTTTGGGTATTATAAAATCTAAAGTAAGGGAAGTGGTTTAATGCTAAAGGTTATATTAAATAAGCATGAAGAGGATAATATATTTAGTGGTTATCCTTGGGTATTTAATAATGAAATCATTAATTTTGAAGGTGTTATAGAAAATGGTAAGGTTTGTAGTGTATACACCTTTGATCATAGATTTGTTGCTTATGGTTTTTTAAATACAAATTCAAAGATAATGGTAAGAATATTATCCTTAGATGAACATGAGGTCATTGATAAAGAATTCTTTAAAAAAAGAATAGAGTATGCTATAGAACATAGAAAGAATTTAGGATGGAGTGCTACTAGATTAGTATTTAGTGAGGCAGATTTCCTGCCTGGTCTTATTGTAGATAAATATGGGGATTATTTATCTGTGCAGTTTATGTCCTTAGGTATGGATATGATAAAAAAGGATATCGTAGATATCTTAGTTGAATTAACTGGTTGTAAAGGAATCTATGAAAGAAGCGACATGCCTGTAAGAGAAAAAGAAGGATTAGAACAAATAAAAGGATATCTTTATGGGGAATTTAATCCTAGAGTAGAAATTGTAGAAGATGATATTCATATGATAGTGGATATGGAAAATGGTCAAAAAACTGGATATTTCTTAGATCAAAAGCTAAATAGAGATATCTTAAGATTATATGCTAAAGATCAAGAGGTATTAGATGCATTTTCTAATGTTGGTGGCTTCGCATTACATGCTTGTAAATATGGTGCAAAACATGTAGATGCATGTGATATATCCCAAAGAGCTTGTGATGAAATTATGGTAAACGCAAGGCTCAATGGCTATACCCAATTAAATACAATTTGTACAGATGTATTTGATTACCTACATAAAGAAGAAATTAAGGATAAGTATTCCGTTATCGTTTTAGACCCACCAGCATTCTCTAAAACAAAGGAATCCATAAAGAAGGCCTATAGAGGCTATAAGGAAATCAATATGCAGGCCATGAAGATTATTAAATCTGGTGGATATTTATTAACCTTTAGCTGTAGCCAGCATATGACTCCAGATTTATTCATGCAAATGGTAAATGAGGCAGCTTGTGACGCTAAAAGATGCGTACAGTTCTTAGACTTTAGGATTCAAGCACCAGATCATCCGGCATTACTTCAAGCAGAAGAGCAGCTTTATTTAAAATGTATGATATTAAGAGTAAAATAAAAACGGGTTGGTCTGTTTTATTTTTTCTGTATTTCTTTTTTTAAGGAGTGAGAAGAGTGTATGGTGCTTGTGCATCTATACATGAAGCAGAAAAATAGGTGGTTTACTTTTGTTTTAAAAAGTGTATAATATTAAAAGATTTAGGAGGATGTAAATCATGGAAGAAAAGAAATTTATTGGCATGGCGCCAAATGTAGTATTTGGTCTAACTTGGATATTATTCCCATTCGGAATTGTTGCTTTAGCAGTAGACCACGATAAGATGACAAAGAAGGATAAGCAGCAGATTGTATCTGCATTCGTATTGGATGGTATAACTATGATTCTTTCGATCATTTTATCTATTGTTGAAGGCATTTTAATTGGCCTTACTGATAATACTATTTGGAATATATTTAATTTAATTTTAATCGTTCCATTTGTATTCTGGCTAATTGCTATGATTCAGGCATTCCGTGGCGTTGAATATCATTGCCCACTTGCTTGGAATATTGCAGGCGCATTCGTTCACGATGGACCAGAAAACAAGAAGGAAGAAGTAAAGGCTGAGGAAAAGCCAGAGGCTACTGAAGAAGCTCCAAAGGAAGAAGTAAAGGCTGAATAAGATTTGACGGGTTTTAATCCGTCTTTTCTTTTCTTCTTAGAAATGTTAAAATAAAACTTAAAGGGAAGTGATACAAATGCTTAAGAACAATTACCATACCCATATGAAATATTGTAATCATGCGGAGGGAATGGTTATAGATTATGTGAAAGAGGCTTTAAGGTTAGGCTTTTTAGAACTTGGTATGAGTGATCACGCACCGGTTTTAGAATCCTTTATGTCTAAGGAAGAATATTTGAATAATTATGGATACGACACTATGAAATTAAGTGATGTAGAAGATTATTTAAATCAAATAAAAGAATGCCAGAAGAAATTTTCTAATATTAAAATATATTCTGGCTTTGAGACAGAATATTTAGAAGAACAAAAGGATTTCTATTTATCCTTAAGAAAAAAGGTGGATTATTTCAATTTAGGTATTCATTTTTTTAAGGATAAAAATGGGAATGTTTTAAATTGTTATACGGATTTAAATTATGATAATTTAGATGAATATTATCTTAACGCGAAAAAGGCAATTGAAACAAAAATGTATCAAGCCTTCGTTCATCCAGATTTATTTATGTATGGCTATAAGGATAAAAATGGATGTCATACGTTTGATGAAAAATGTGAAGAAATAACAAGAAAAATAGCTCTTCTTGCGATAGAAAATAATATATATCTTGAAATTAATGCCAATGGATTAAAATATTGTAAGGATAAGCATGATTTAAATACCTGGTTATATCCATACCCTAAATTTTGGGAGATTATGAAGGAATATAATGTAAAAATTATTGTGGGTGCAGATGCACATACGATTGCTGCATTATCGAATGAGAATGTAAGACTCGTTTATGATTTTATTAAGAAATCAGGAATAAATATTGAAGAAAAGATGGTGATTACAAATGATTTCAAATGTTAAAATTACAGAGAATCTTTTATATCAAGAATATGATGATGAAAAGGAAATGTATACTGCACTGGACGATTATCTACATTGTGGATATAAAATCAAGGAAACCATTTATTTATGCCCTATCGTATCGAATGGATTAGAAGAAATCATTTTATCCTATATTCATGTAGATAATCCTAGTATGGATATAAAAAAGAAAATACATCGTATGTGTAAATCCGTTCGTTTAATGAAGCCAGATTATTCGGATACTATATTAAATCTTGTTGGTGCAATAAGAAAAAATTATGGTTATTCTAGCAAGTATATAGATAAGCATAACACCTTCGATAGAAAATATAAAAATTGTGTCATTTTATTATTAGATGGTCTTGGAAGAAATGTATTAGAGAAGAATCTAGATGAGGATGCATTTTTAAACAAAAATGTTTCCTTTTATGAGCATGCAATATACCCATCAACTACTGCGGCCTCCACTACCGCAACCGTTAGCGGCTTAACTCCACTTGAATCTAGCTGGACGGGTTGGAGTAATTACATAAAGGAATTAGATAGAGAAATTGTATTATTTACTGGAGTAAATTATTATACAGATGAGCCTACAGGAAGACCTGCATCCGAATTTATTCCATATAAACCATTCTTTAGTGATATGAAGGTTAAGGGGTATATTATCAATCCTGACTTTTCAAAGAAAAGTATGGATATTAATGATGTATTAAGTGATTCCTTACAAAAGCTAAATTATCCACAGCCAATCATTCAATATGTATATTGGCCAGAGCCTGATGGAATCATGCATGAATATGGCACATATTCTAAAGAGGCTAAGGATATTCTTAAGGATATTAATGATAAGGTGGAAAGGTATGCGAATGCATTACCCCTAGATACTCTTTTAATCATTTCTGCAGACCATGGCCATACACCAGTAAAGCCTATAAATATTTATGATTGCGATTTATTAAATAAATATTTAAAGACAAAGCCATCGAATGATTCTAGATGTATAACCTTTAGAGTAAAGGATGGTATGGGGGATAAGTTCGTTAAAATGTTTCATGCACTCTTTGGTGAGGTATTTTCACTTTATTCAAAAAGAGATGCGATAAAAATGGGGTTCTTTGGTGACCCTAACGGTTATATTCACGCAAGAATTGACGATTTTTTAGGCGATTATGTAGCTATTGCTACAAATCAATTCTATTTTAATTTTAAGGGCGAAAATAACCATTTATTTAAATCCCATCATGCAGGTATAACGAAAGATGAAATGGAAGTGCCTGTAATTGTTATAAGGAAGTATTAGAATGAAATATCAAGTAGAATCTATTCTATCCCAAGGAGTTACCCTAGGTAAGATCCATATTATGGATAGATTGGAGGGTGTGAATAGCGACTCCTCTAGCGATTATATAAAATTAGATAACGCCATAAAAAAATCCTTAGAAGAAATAAGGGAAATGAAGAAGAAATCACCAGAGCTTGAGAGCTATTTATTAGTACAGGAATATATGATTTCAGACCCCGAGCTTAAAAAGAGAATTCTATTCATGCTAGATGAAGGAATTAGTGTATCTAAGGCAGTACCTGCGGTAATGAAGGAATTCATTGAGGGGCTTGCGAATTCTGCGAGTGGGTATTTAAAGGAAAGAACGAATGATATGGAGGATGCTGCAAGAAGAATTGTTTTAAATCTATCGGATTTTAAAGCAAATATTCCAGATGAACCATTTATTCTATATACAGATAAGCCATATCCTTCCTATTTAATTCACAATAAGGATAGGATATTAGGAATTATCTCTAGAGCTGGTGGGTATACCTCTCATACAGCCATTTTGGCTAGAAATTATGATATTCCCTTTGTTATTTCTAAGGAGGAATATAAAGAGGGCGAAGAGGTATTCATTGATACAAGAAAAAAGATTATTATTACAAATCCATCCCCCTTACAAAGAAGTATGAAGAAGGATATGAAGCATAAGAAGGCAATTCTACATGCAGGATATAAATTCTTGGCCAATGCCTCATCCGATTTAGATGTAAAAAAAGCTATGAAATATGGCTTTGATGGTGTTGGACTTTATAGAACTGAAATGATATTCATGAATTCAAATCGTCCATTTACTGCCTTAGAGCAATATAAAATCTATAGTGATGCTGTAGATGCATTAGATAAGGATAAATATATTGTATTTCGTACCTTTGATGTTGGTGGAGATAAGCAAATATCTTATGTACATACGAATAAAAAGGGTATAGATAATTATAAACAAAATCCCTATATCTTTGAAAACCAGGTCATGGCAATTTTAAAGATATATACAGATACCAAAAAAGATATAAGAATCATGTTTCCTATGATTTTTGAAAAAGAGGAATTTGATTATTTAAAGGGCTGGGTTTCTGATTTAGCTCAAAGATTTGACTATTCTATTCCACCTCTTGGTATGATGCTTGAAACGAAAAGTGCATTAGATAATATTAAAGAGTTCAAGGGCGTCAAATTTATATCGATTGGTACAAATGATTTAGTTAAGGATTTATATAACCTAGATAGAGAAACATCCGTAGATAGGTTAGATGAATATAAGGATGATTTAATAAAAAAATTGATTCCTGTTGTCGATTATGCTGAAAGAAAAAATATACAATTATCGGTTTGTGGTGAGCTTGCATCCATACCTGAAATTGCAGAGGAATTCTATAGAATTGGCATTAAGAATCTATCCGTTTCTCCATCCTTAGTTAATATGCTAAATCAAGCATATTTAGATTATACGAATAAAACAATGAAATAGAAAATAGGATTGGGGCAAGATTCTTGCCCCTTTTGAATGCAGTTTCATACCATAGATTATGTGTTTTAAATTGAATTTGATTCTTATATTTAGTATAATAACTAAT
>CAMEKD010000006.1 GCA_945920825.1 uncultured Anaeroplasma sp. | reverse complement strand
AGAATATCCCCCTTCCCACCTGGATAACAATCATGTGTCACAGGATTATAAACCATTGTTGGACTACCATCATATGAAATTTTATAATATTTGATTTTTTCCGTGGAAAGTTCCTCTTGATATACTCCCTTATTTATAAATTGATTTACTAAAATATCCTTTGAAATATGTTCTACAATAACACAGGTAGTAAATGTAAGAAATATAAAAAGAAGTATACTTCTTAATACAATCCAAGAAATTTTTAAAAATTTTCTCATAATAATATTTTACCATAAATATACGAAAATGAGAAAGAAAAAATTGTCAGTAAACTGACAATTTTATAACTATACACTATTACTTTGTTTTTGGCTTAACAACAATCGCTCTATTTTCGCCTTCGCCTTCAGATTCCGTATATACATCTCTCCAATCCGAAAGCTTTTCATGAATGATTCTTCGCTCATATGAATTCATATGCTGAAGCTTAACAGCAACCTTAGTCTTTACAACCTCTTTTGCTGTCTTTGTAGCTAAAATCTCAAGCTGACGAGCTCTATTTGATTTATATCCACCAACATCTAAGGAAGTAATAACATGATCCTTAGAATAAATAGAAATCAAATTACGAAGTAAAATTTGTAATGCCTCTAAAGTTTTACCCTTTACTCCAATTAATAATGAATTCTCATAAGAATCAATCATATAATAAATTTGTTCTTCGCCATTAATGCTTCTAGCCTCAATTTGATATCCAATTCCTAAAGCCTTTAAAATACCTTCTAGGTATTTTTTACCCTCAAGAGTTAGATTTAAATCAATTAAAGCCTCGCAATTAACACCTTCAGCAGTCTCACCAAGAACATTAATGTAAATTTTATCACTAGCAATATGTAATTTTTGTACTGCAGTTTCCATTGCTAAATCAGCACTTGGAGCAGTAAAATCAATTTTTTTCTGCATACCTTTTCACCTAGTCAATAATATTATTTGCTTTTTGAGCCTTTTCCCACTTATAAGCATTAATCCAACGACCTACCTGAGATTGGAATATCTGATAAATACTACCAATTAACCAATAAATACCTAAAGAAGTATTGGATAATGCCATAAAACCAAACATAACATTCATAATGATCATCATGTATTGCATTTGCTTACCCTGATCATTTTTCTTAAGTTTGTCTTGTGGATGAGTTTTTTGATACTTCTGAGGACGCTGACTAAGCTTTTGAGAAAGGATAGTCATACCAATGAATAATAAGGCAACAACGGCAGCAAATACCTTGTCATACCACATTGTTGCTTGGAAGAAGCTTGTGTTCATTTCGAATAAACCAAATACTTTAGTATTTGTTAATGCAAAAGCACCAGAATAAGTGTAGCTTACTGCATTATTAACTACAACAGTAGTTGTTGCATTAATTCTCTGAACAACCTCATACATAGCCATAAATATTGGGAACTGAAGAATCATTGTACCCATACAACCAAGAGGGTTCATACCATACTTCTTATACAGCTTCATCATTTCTTGCTGCATCATCTGCTGGCTTCTTTGATCCTTACGGTTAGCATATTTTGCTTGAATTTTTAGCATTTCAGGCTGCATTAGCTGCATCTTTAAGGATGAGCTATTCTGCTTAGAATAAATAGGCCAAGCTAAGGTTCTTACAATTAATGTAGTAAATAAAATACCAAAGAAGTAAGAATTCCCCATTCCTTTACCAATTGTTGAGCAAAGCCAAGCAATTGGCCATGATAGAATATTGATTGGCCATGCCCATAGGGCAAACCAAAATCCCTTTCCACCATCCCATAAGTCAATCCATTCCTGTCCATAAGAAGTATATGCCTTTGGATACCAAACATTAGAATCCCATCTACAGCTTGTTAAACCTATAGCCAAAAATGCACAAAGAGCAATCAAAATTAATTTATGTCTATTCCTATAGAAAAAATTAACCATTTTTTTCTCCTTTTATTAATTTTTGTTTTCTAAATAGATATTCTAACTGCTTTCTTAGTTCAAGATAGGATAAATCCTTAATTGCAACTCTAGCAATGATAAAAACATCTGTAGAAGAATCCAAATCAATATTGAGGTCATCTATAACTGCTGTTATAAGCCTTTTGATTCGGTTTCTTTCAACAGCATTACCTATTTTCTTTCCTACACTAATCGCATAACGGAAGTGGCCGGTTTCTGTATTTTCTTTTTTATATAAGGTTATATAAGGATTCGATTTATAATTCTTTTCCTTAATAATCTTTTCAATTTCTTCTGATTTTTTTACGCGATATTGTTTTTTCATAGAATATCTCCAAAATGAACAATAAAAAATACGACCAAAAATATTTTATTAATTGTTCTGGTCGTACTAGTTATGTCAATTATTAAAAATATGAAATTAAACTGTTAATTGTTTTCTGCCCTTTTTACGTCTAGCAGCTAAAATCTTTCTACCATTCTTAGTTGCCATTCTAGCGCGGAAACCATGAGTTACTTTTCTTTTTCTTTTATTAGGTTGATAAGTTCTTTTCATCTCATTTACCTGCCTTTCTTTAAGAAACCATGCTATCTCATTCTATCAAAATACACCTATGATGTCAACAATTATTTATTTTTTTATACCTTTAAAATATTCCATTACTTTTTTTTATGAAAATGTGATGTAATTGTGGATAATTTTTCCACATTTTATTTTTTTTGTGTATAAGTATATAATTTTAAAAAATGGCTTACCTAAAATAAATATTTAAAAAAAGTTTTCCACATTTTACTATTTTTGATATAAAATAGCCTATATAGTTTTCCACATTTTTTGTGGATAACTTTTTATTGAAATGCCCTTTTTTTATGATACACTAATAGCCGAGAATAGCAGGTGATACTATGCAGGAATACCAAGCATTATGGAATTCCGTTAGAGATGAACTAAAAAATATACTAGCACCTTCTACCTTTGAGGAGACTTTTGAAAATGTTAGACGTACAGCGAAGGAAGAAAATGGGCTCATATACATTGTTTGTCCGAATTCGGTAACCAAATTTAAAATCAATCAGGTTTACTATCCAAATATTCAAAGCATATTGAGAAAAATTACCACAAGACAGGTAAAATTTAAATTTGTTTTGGAAAATGAAATTGTAGAAAAGAAGCAAGATTCTACCGATACACCCAAAATATCCGTAAACAATTTAAATTTAAATTATACCTTTGAATCCTTTGTCGTAGGAGAATCAAATAAAAGAAGCTGGTTGACCGCAACTAAGGTTGCTGAAACCCCAGGATTCTTTGTAAATCCTTTATATATATTTGGTTCCGTAGGACTAGGTAAGACCCATCTAATTCAGGCGATTGGTAATTTCATTTCAAAAATGCACATTGAATTTAAAATTCTATATATTCAGGCACAGGAATATTTTTCTGATTACACAAAGGCTTGTGCGAATAATAATTTCCAAGAATTTGAAAAGAAATATTCAAATATCGATTGTTTATTAGTTGATGATATTCAAATGCTTGAAAAAAAGAATTCTACACAGGAACAATTCTTTAATTTATTTAATGAAATGATCAACAATAAAAAACAAGTAGTCATAACATCCGATAGACCAGCATCTAAGCTAAATGGATTTATGGACCGTTTAACCTCTAGATTTCAAATGGGAATTGTCGTTGATATTAATCAACCAGATTTTAACCAAAGAGTATCTATTTTAAAGAAAAAAGCTGAGGAAATGACATCTAAAACGATTCATGAGGATGTTTTAGCCTTTATTGCTGAAAACTTTACCGATAACGTTAGAGATCTTGAGGGCGCATTAAATAGAGTTATTCGTATGTCTGAGCTATTTAATACAGAGCCTACATTACAATTTGCTAAAGATGAGCTTCAAATTCTAATTAAGGTTAAAAAGCCTAAAGAGGATAATAATTATGAAAATGCATTATCTGTAGTTGCAGATATGTATCAAATACCACAAGCGGATATGCTAGGTAAATCTAGACAAGAAAAATATGTTACTCCACGTCACATATCAATGTATGTTTTGAAAAGTAAGTATGACCTTACCTATCAGCAAATTGCAGCCATTTTCTCATGTCATCATACCTCTGTAATGAGTGGTGTTGCAAAAATAGAAAAGGATATCAATGAAAATAAGGAATTAAGGCTTGCTATCGAAACTGTTTTAAAAAAGATTGGTGGATAATTCTTCATTTTCCACATTCTTTATGGTATAATAAATCTTGATTATATAAGGGTTTTTAGAGTTTTCCACAAACCCACATTACACTATTATAATTATTATATAAAACATAAATACATTTTTATGAGGAGACCAATATGAACATTTCAATTGACCGCGAAATCTTACTTGAAAATTTAAACACTATCGCAAGAGGCTTACCCGTAAGAAGCCCTATGCCTATATTAACAGGAATTAAGCTTTATGCTACAGATACAGATTTATATATGACATCTTCGAATTCGGATATCAGCGTTGAGGTTGTTATTAACGATCAATCCTTAAATATCCAAGAGCCTGGTCAAACTGTAGTACCAGGAAAGGTATTTATTGATATCATTCGTAAGATTAATTCAAAAAAAATAAATCTATATGTATCGGATGATAAGGTTTTAGTTATTAAGGCAGACCGTGGTGAATATAAGTTACAGATTATGGATGCTGTAGATTATCCAAAGATTGATTTCGTATTACATGAAAATCCATTAACTATTGATGCTGATGTATTAAAGGGACTTATTAAAGAAACGGTCTTTGCTACTGCAACAAGTGAAAAGAAGCCTATATTAACTGGTGTTAATTTAAAGAACTTGGGTGGTAAATTAATTGCTACTGCTACCGATTCCTTTAGATTAAGCCAAAAGGTAGTATCTATTGATCCTGAATATAAGGATTTCAACATTACAGTACCTAATAAGAGCTTTGATGAATTATTAAAGACAATCGACCAATACTCTGAAAGAATTACATTATATTTTGGAACAAATAAATTATTAGTTTCATTTAAGAATATTTCTTTCCAAACAAGATTATTAGATGGTAATTATCCGGATACATCAAGATTAATTCCAGCGGATTTCCCAATCGTTTTAAAGTTCAACAAGGATGAGCTTGTTGAGGCTGTAGAAAGAGTATCCTTATTATCTCCTAGAGATAAGGCATCGGATAGAGAAATCACATATTCTATTATCAAGCTTTCTATCAAAAAGGATAGAATCATCGAAATATCTACAACAAACGCATCTGTAGGTGATGCTAAGGAAGAATTAATTCCTACATCTATAGATTCAACAAATCCTATTACCATTGGATTCTCTAGTAGATATTTAATTGAAGCCTTAAGAAGCTTCATCTCAACTGAGGTATCCTTAAATCTATCTGGAGCGATTCGTCCATTTATCATTCGTGGCGATAGAGATGCAAATCTAACACAGCTAATCTTACCAGTAAATATGGAATAATTTAGACACCTTCGGGTGTCTTTTTTTCTTGTTTTCTTTTTGTTTTTCTAAAATATATCCTTAAAATCGTTATATTTTTAACTATAAATGAATTTTTGTTATTTTACTTAATATTTTACCTTGTAAAATAAAAAAATTAAAAATAAGCCAAATTTCTTGAATAATTTTTACCTATATGATATAATCATATAGAAAGAAAAGGTAGAAATTATGAAAAATGTTAGCATAAAAACAGAATATATAGAGCTACAGCAGCTTCTTAAAATGGAAAATTATATTTCTTCTGGAGGGCAGGCTAAATATTTTCTTTTAGAGAATAAGGTATTTGTCAATGGCGAAGAAGAAAATAGAAGAGGTAGAAAGCTTAGGGTAGGAGATATCGTTTTAATTGATAAAGAAGAATACAAAATTGTATGATATCTAAAATAAAGCTAAAGAGCTTTCGATTATTTGATTCCCTAGACCTAGATGTTTCTAATCCATTAGTTATCCTTAGTGGAAAAAATGCCACAGGAAAAACTTCTATTTTAGAGGCTCTTTATTTATGCTCAACAGGTAAAAGTCATAGAACGAATGATTTATCTACCTTAATACGTAAGGACGATCCCTTTAGTATTGTTGAAGTGAAAGGGGATAAGCAATTTAAATATGTTATATCTAAGGATTCCAAAAGCTTATTTATTAATAAAAATGAAATAAAAAAAATAAGTGATTTTATAGGTAATCTTCCTGAGGTTTTATATTCACCAGATGATATAAGTTTAATTAAGGGATCTAAGCTAGATAAAAGAAGATTCCTAGATATAGAAATATCCTTATTAGATAAAATTTATTTAAGAAATTTAAATGCATATAGAAAAATACTTGCGGAAAGAAATGAAATTCTAAAGCAAAATACTATTGATTTTAATTTGTTAAATGTCATAAATGAAAGATTAAGTGAATATATAAAAGAAATTTATAATAGAAGAATTTTATTCTTAGATAGAATGAATGAATTATTAAAGGATATTACTTTAAATTTAAACAGTGAAAATATCCGTTTAATTTATAAATCTACCTATAATCCTAACGATGTATTGGATTCTATAAAAAAACACGAAAAAAGCGATTTATTTATGAAATCTACAGGTATTGGGTCCCATAGAGATGAATTTATTATTGAAATGAATCATCTAGATGCAAAAGAATATGCATCTGAGGGTCAATCGAGATTGATTTGTATTGCAATAAAATTAGCCTTAATGGAATATATCAAAGAAGTAAGTAAAAAGGATGTTATCTTACTTTTAGATGATGTATTTGCGGCATTAGATAAAACAAGAATAGAAAAGCTTGTTGGTTATATTCATAATTCCTATCAAGCATTTATTACTACGACATCCGTTTTAGAAATACCTGATGAGCTATTAAAAAATGCTTTAGTTATTAGATTAGAAAAAAAGGAGAGATAACATGGAAGAAAACAATGTTAAAAAAGAAATCGAAGAATTAACTGGTGATAATCCAAATAGTGAAAACTATGGCGCGGATAAAATCAAAATTCTAAAGGGCCTAGAGCCAGTAAGAGAAAGACCAGGTATGTATATTGGTTCTACTGGTGAAACTGGATTACATCATTTAGTTTGGGAAATTGCAGATAACTCTGTAGATGAGGCACTAGCTGGCTATGCATCCCATATTAAGGTTGAAATACTACCGGATAATGTCATTTCAGTTACCGATGATGGACGTGGTATGCCTATTGATATTCACCCAGAAACAAAAAGACCAGCACTAGAGGCTATTTTTACAGTTCTTCATGCGGGTGGTAAATTTGATGATGGTGCATACAAGGTATCTGGTGGATTACATGGTGTAGGTGCATCTGTAGTTAATGCATTATCCGAATGGCTAGAAGTAACTGTAATGCGTAATGGAAAGCAATATACAGAAAGATTTGAGCGTGGTCTTGTCGTAGAGGATTTATATGAGCATGATACATCAGATCATACAGGTACTATTGTTACATTTAAGCCAGATTATGAAATGTTCCATGAAACTCTTGTATTCAATTATGAAACGATAAGAAAGAGAATGCAGGAAACTGCATATCTAAACAGTATTTTAACGATTACTGTTGAGGATAGAAGAGATAGTTCTAATATTATTTCCAATACGTATCATTACGAGGGTGGTGTAAAGGAATATGTAACCTTCCTAACTGGTCAAAAGACAACCCTAAATAAGGATATTATTTATAATAATTCTATCGGTTCTTACAAGGAATTAAATAGCGAGGGTAATGAAGTTACAAGAGATGTTATTATTGAAATTGCAATGCAATATAATGAATCCTATAATACGACAATTTATTCCTTTGTTAATAATGTTAATACACATGAGGGAGGACATCATGAAGAGGGCTTCAAGATGGCCCTAGCAAGAGTATTAAAGAAATATGCAGAAGATAATAAGATGCTAAAGAAGGATGAGGAATTAACAAGAGAGGATACTTTAGAGGGTATTGTTGCAGTTATTTCTATTAAGCATCCAAATCCAGAATTTGAAGGACAAACAAAGGCAAAGCTTGGTAACCCTGAGGTAAGAGGATTAGTTTCAAAGGCTTGGGGTGAAACTTTAGAAAGATATATGGCAGAGCATCCAGCGGATGCAAAGACGATTATTGAAAAGTGCCTACTTGCATCTCGTGCAAGAATTAATGCAAGAAAGGCAAGAGAAGCAACAAGAAGAAAATCGCCTTTAGATAATTTAATGCTATCCTCAAAGCTTGCGGATTGTAGATGTAAGGACCCTGAAAAATGCGAAATGTATTTGGTCGAGGGAGATTCTGCGGGTGGTTCTGCAAAATCGGGTAGAAACTCAAATTATCAAGCAATTCTACCACTACGTGGTAAAGTTTTAAATGTTCAAAAGGTACAGCTTGCAAGAGCACTTGAAAATCAAGAAATCCAAACTATGATTCGTGCGATTGGTACAGGTATTGGTGAGGAATTTGATATTACTAAGGCAAGATATCATAAGATTATTATTATGAGCGATGCCGATGTCGACGGTGAGCATATTTGTATTTTATTATTAACCTTCTTCCATCGCTTTATGAAGGGCTTAATTGAGGCTGGATATATTTATGTAGCTAAGCCACCACTATATAGAATTCAATATGCAAAACAAATGGATTATGTATATTCTGATGAAGATTTAGAGACATTAAAGAAGACAAAATATCAAGGCAAGAAATATGATGTACAAAGATACAAAGGTCTAGGTGAAATGGATGCTGAGCAATTATGGGATACAACGATGGACCCAAGATATAGAACCTTAGTAAGAGTGCATTTAGAGGATGCTGTAGAAGCAGATAGAATATTTGAAGAATTAATGGGTGAAGAGGTTGATCCACGTAAGGTATTCATTCAAGAAAATGCCCATTTTGCAGACAACTTGGATATTTAAGGATGGTGATTCAAAATGGCTATGAATGAAAAAGATATTGAATTTGAAAAGGCTCTTGAGGAAAGAAAAGATGAAGCCGTTGAATTGTTAGATGTGAATTCTAAAATGAAGAAATCCTTCTTAAATTATGCGATGAGTGTTATCATCGCAAGAGCATTACCAGATGCAAGAGATGGATTAAAGCCCGTTCAAAGAAGAATTCTATATGGAATGAATGAGCTTAAAATATTTTCTAATGTACAGCATAAGAAATCTGCTCGTATCGTCGGTGATGTAATGGGTAAGTATCACCCACATGGTGACTCATCTATTTATGAAGCAATGGTACGTATGGCACAGGATTTTAGCTATAGATATCCTTTAGTTGATGGACATGGTAACTTTGGTAACATCGATGGTGATGGTGCTGCAGCCATGCGTTATACTGAGGCTAGATTATCAAAAATAGCTATGGAAATGCTAAGAGATATCGATAAGAACACTGTAAATTTTGCAGAAAACTACGATGCAACTGAAATTGAGCCTGTATTACTTCCTGCAAGATTTCCAAACCTACTTGTCAATGGTACAACAGGTATCGCTGTAGGTATGGCAACCAACATTCCACCACACAATTTAGGTGAGGTTATTGATGGATGCATTGCGTTAATAAGAAATCCTGAATTAACAAGCTTAGAATTAATGGAATATGTAAAGGGTCCAGATTTTCCTACAGGTGGATTAATTTTAGGTAAGGAAGGCTTAATTGATGCTTATACAAAGGGCTTAGGATCGATTACAATTCGTTCTAAGGCTCATATTGATACATTTGATAATGGTAAGGCTGAAATTGTTGTTACAGAGATTCCTTATGGAATTAATAAAACAAGAATTGTTCAAAGAATTGCCGAGGTTGCTAAGGATAAAATTATCGATGGAATTATCGATTTAAGAGATGAATCCTCTATGGCAGGCTTAAGAATTGTCATTGAGCTTAGAAGAGATGTAAACCCAGAGGTTATCTTAAATATGCTATATAAATACACACCACTTCAATCCTCCTATGGTATGAATATGGTATGTATTGTAGATAACAGACCTGTAAATATTACATTACATGATGCATTAGATGTATATTTAAAGCATCAATTAAATGTTATTACAAGAAGAACACAATACGATTTAGATAAAGCATTAGATAGAATTCATATTCTAGATGGTTTATTAATTGCACAGGATAATATTGATGAGGTTATTCATTTAATTAGAAATACCAAGGATGGTACAGAAAAAGAAAAATTAATGAACAGGTTCAATTTAGATGATGCACAAGCACAGGCTATCTTAGATATGAGACTTCAAAGAATTTCAGGTCTTAACTACACTAAGCTTAAAGAAGAGCGTGATAGCTTATTAAAGGCTGCAGATGAATATAGAGAAATTCTAGCATCACCTGAAAAGAAGAATGAATTATTAATATCTGAAATGGAAGAAATTAAAAATAAATATGCAGATCAAAGAATAAGTGAGCTTGCCCTTAATACTGCATTGAATATTTCTAATGAGGATTTAATTGAAAAGGAAGATGTTATCGTTACATTAACAACAAAGGGTTATGTAAAGAGAATGAAGCAAACCGAATACCGTGCTCAATCTAGAGGTGGTGTTGGTGTATCTGGTATGAAAACTCATGCCGATGATGATGTTAATATGATTATTCCTACATTTACTCATAATTATTTGATGTTCTTTACAAATAAAGGTAGAGTATATTCTATGAAGGCCTATAATATCCCAGAGGGCTCTAGAACAGCAAAGGGTACTCCTCTTGTAAACTTATTACCACTACAGGAGAATGAGCATGTTCAAACCATTACGCAGGTAGAAGAAATTAATGATGATTTATATCTATTCTTCGTTACAAAGCGTGGTACAGTAAAGAGAACACAAATGAAGGAATTTGCAAATATTCGTTCTACAGGTATTATCGCAATTACCTTAGACGAGCAGGATGAATTATTTAGAGTTTATCTAATTAAGGGTAATGAATCCATCGTGCTTGGTGCATCGAATGGTAAGGCAATACGATTTGCTGCAGAAGAAATCAGATCCATTGGCAGAAGTGGTGCTGGTGTACGTGGTATGCTTTTGGGTGAGGAAGATGAAATTGTAGGCTGTGCTATCGTAAAATCTGAAGAGGATTCTATCTTAGTTGTATCAAAGAAGGGTTATGGTAAGAGAACCGCTGCAGATGAATATAGATTACAGGGTAGAGGTGGTTCTGGTGTTAAGACTATGAACGTAACCGAAAAGAACGGTAATTTAGTTTGTCTTGCAGGTGTAACAGAGAATGACGACTTAATCATCACAACCGATAGAGGTGTAGTCATTCGTATGCACTGTGATACTATTTCTCAAACAAAACGTGCAACTCAGGGTGTTAAATTAATTTCTATTCGTGACAATCAAGCTATTTCTACAATTGCCGTTGTGGAAAAGGAAGATGAAGAATTAGAAGAAACAGAAAATAAAGAAGAAGTAGTAACTGAAGTACTTGATGAAAATCCAGAAGTAAATGAATAAGAATTAGGGGCTGTAAAAAAATAAATTTCAGTAATGAGATTTAGAGCTTACAGCTCTTTTCTTTTTGTCCAAAGACTTAAATAATAAAAAAATACCCAATTTTGTGCATACTTAAAAGGAAACCCGTAGTTTTCAAAATTTTTTAAGCTTATTTTATAATAGAACAAATCTGTTTTGTTCTTTTTCATATGATATTTTATTAAATTATATCCAAAAAGAAAACCTCGAAGAAGGGATTTATTTACTGTAATGCATGTTCCCTTTAGAATGACATAATTTTGGCATTTTTTTTGACATGAATTAAAAAAATAGGGAAACACGTTAAAAGTTACAACCTTTATCAGCGGAAATTACTTTTGTAATTAACAAAAATAGGGAAACACAAGATTATAGGTATAATAATGTTGAAAAATAAACATAATAATGCTATAATTATGTCAAAGAAAGAAGGTGCTATTATGCAAATAATTCCAATAAAAGATTTAAGAGATACAAATAAAATATCAGATTTATGTAAGGAAAGCAATGAACCAATTTTTATTACTAAAAATGGGTATGGTGATATGGTTGTTATGAGTATAAAAACATATGAAGAAAAATTAGAAAGAATTGAAATGTATGAATCTATACTTAATGGTCTTGCAAATGTAGAAGAAGGTAAAATAAAAGATGGTCCTTGCGTATTAAAGGAGTTAAAAGCTAAATATGATTTATAGTTATGAATTTACAAAATTAGCTATTAATGATATTGATAAAACATTAAATTATATTACAAATAACCTTTGCAATAAAAATGAACACCAAGTAAAAATAAAATGCTTTGGTGTTTTTATTTTTATGAAAATGTTTGCGATAACATATTCTTTATAGATTAAAAAGTTTTTTTCTATTATAATAGAAATTAACTATAGGAGTGACGATTCATGCACAAAATTGCTATTAAGGAGCTTGCTTATTTTATTTGCGCAAGCGGTAATCTTACAAATGAATATTTCTCCAACAAGGATTTAAGAATGGGCACGAAATGCCATGATTATCTTCAAAGTAAGTATAACGAGAATTCTATGGCAGAGGTGTATATAAAGGAAAAGATTACTTATATGCAAGAGGAATATCTACTTCATGGATTTATGGATGGAGTATTAGATATTCATGGTGAAAAAATAATAGAAGAAATTAAATCCACTGCAGAGGATTTAGATTTCATTACAGAGGAATATCATAAGGAGCATTTAGCTCAGCTAAAGCTTTATGCTTATTTATATTCTATACAAAACAATATGGAATTAATGCATATAAGATTAACTTATATATCTATTGTTGATTATGAAACCAAAAGCTTTGATTCCTTGATTCGTCAAGAGGAATTAGAAAATTTCTTCTTTAAGGTATTAGAAGAATATATTCACTTCATAAAAATGATGAATCATGCAGAAAGCATAAAAGAAAAAACGATAGAGGAAATGGAATTTCCTTTTAAAGAAAAAAGACATGGCCAAAAGGAATTAATGAAGGCTGTATATGATACTTTAAATAATGAAGACATTCTATATGCTATTGCACCAACAGGAATAGGTAAAACGATGGCTACTATGTTTTCTGGATTAAAATCGTTAAAAAAGAATGATAAATTATTCTATTTAACAGCGAAGGGATCAGGTAAAAATGCACCACTAGATGCAATTAAATTATTATCGAAAAATGGATTAAGGATTAAAACTATCGATATTACAGCTAAAAATAAAATATGCAATAAGGGAAGTAAAAGCTGTACACCTGAAGAGTGTCCATTCGCATTAGGCTATTTTGATAGACTAAAGGATGCCACTATAGAAATCTTTGATGAATATGATATTTATGATATGGATACCATATTAAAAATAGCCAATAAGCATAATATATGTGCATTTGAATTTTCCTTATATTTATCTTATTTTTGTGATGTAATTATTGCGGATTATAATTATGGCTTTGATCCACATGCACATTTAATAAGATATTTTGATGATGATACCTATAATCCTAAAATTTTAGTCGATGAGGCACATAATTTAATTCAAAGATCTAAGGATATGTATTCAGCAAAAATTACAACAGAGGATTTAAGGAATTTAAGAAGAAGCCTAACAGGCTTAAAGCCTAGTATAAGAAGTGATGCGAATAAATCGATTGAAGCATTAGAAAAATATATGGATTTATTAACAGAGAATGCTTTAATTTGTCAAAATACAATGGATTTAGATTTTAATACCTTCCTAAAGAATTTATCGAATAAATGTGATGAATGCTTTAAGGAGAATAAAAAGATAAAGAATAAGGATGATGCAATAGAGATATATTATAAAATATTAAGCTTTTTAAATGTTGCAGATATTTATGGGGAAAACCATAAAACAATTATTAAGCTCGATGATGATATTATATCTATAGAATATTATTGCTTAGATGCATCAAAATATATATTAGATACAATAAAATCTTCCATGCATGGAATTGTATTCTTTTCTGCAACCCTATATCCTTTAGAATACCATTCGAATTTAATCACCCATGGGGAAGGAAAATATATAGAATTACAAAGCCCCTTTGATCCTTTGAATTTAGATATCATTATAAATAATAAAATATCTACAAAATATAAAAATAGAATCAATACTATAGATGAAATTATAGAAACTATAGATTCTATTGCAAGTGTTAAGCCAGGAAATTATATTGTATTCTTTCCATCCTACCAATATATGAATATGGTAATCGATTCTATAAACGATTCAGATTACGAAATTATTATTCAAAAGAATTCAATGAAGGATAAGGAAAAGAATGAGATTATAGATAAATTTAAAAATACAAAGAATACCAAATTTGGATTCTTTGTAATGGGTGGAGCCTTCAGTGAGGGAATCGATTTAATTGGAGATGCACTAAATGGAGTTATTGTTGTAGGAGTAGGACTTCCTATGGTATGTAGTGAAAATGATATTTTAAAAGATCATTTCCAATTAGAATATGGTAAAGGCTTTGAATATGCATACCAATACCCAGGCTTTACTAAGGTCATTCAGGCCGTAGGTAGAGTTATAAGAGATAAGATGGATAAGGGTATTGCCATATTGATGGATGAAAGATTTACCTATTCTTCCTATTTAGCTTTATTTCCGCCACATTGGAAGAATAAAAAGGTCATTACAAACACTTACTTATTAAAAAAAGAACTATTCAGTTTTTATAATAAATAAATACGAGGAGAAAATACTATGAAGCTAGAACCGATTGTTACATCATTATTAGATACAGACTTATATAAATTTAATATGAATCAGGTTATTTTCCACAAGCATACCAATTTAAATGGAGTTTATCATTTTAAATGTAGAAATGAAGAAGTAGTATTTACTAAAGAAATGCTAGATGAAATCAATGAGCAAATTGATTATCTATGTAAGCTAACATTTAAAGAGGATGAGCTTAATTATTTAAGAAGCATTCGTTTTATAAAAAATGACTATGTTGAATTCTTAAGATTATGGCATCCTATCCGTGATTATGTAACTACAAGCTTAGATAATGGTACTTTAAAGCTTATTGTTTCTGGCCCATTATTTAGTGCAATGCAATTTGAAATCTATCTTTTAGAAATTATTAATGAGGTATATTTTAGATTTCAATATAATTATAATGAATTATTAGCTTCTGCTAAGGAAAGATTAGCAAAGAAGATTGAATCCTTTAATACAGGCAAATACACCTTCAAATGGGCTGAATTTGGTTGTAGAAGAAGATTATCTAAGGAATTTGAGGGCTATGCCTTAAAGGAATTAAAGGATAAAACAAAGAATATGGTTGGTACATCCAATGTATATTATGCATATAAATATAATTTAACTCCAATTGGAACCTATGCACATGAATATGTTCAAATGTTCCAAGGAATTGATTCTATTCCTTTAGCCTATACAAATTATTATGCAATGAAGGATTGGTATACAGAATATGAAGGAGATAATGGTACAGCTCTTACAGATACCGTTACTACAGATTTATTCCTAAAGGATTTCAATAGATCTATGGTAAATAACTATAGTGGTGTAAGACACGATAGTGGAGATCCATATGTATGGGGAGAAAAGATGTTAGCACATTATAAGAAATTTGGTGTAGACCCTAAGACAAAAACGCTACTATTCTCGGATTCCTTAAATTTTGATAAGGCACAGGAAATTTATGAATATTTCAAGGATAAATGTAAGGTATCCTTTGGTATTGGTACCTTTGTAACAAACGATACAAAGGTTGATGCCTTAAATATCGTAATTAAGCTACAATATGTAAATGGTAGACCAGTGGCTAAGATTTCTGATGCACCAACAAAGTCTATGTGTGATGATCAAAATTATTTTGAATATTTACAAGATGCAGTAAAATTTAGACTTGAAAGAGAGAAATAATTATGGATGTTTTAATTGTTGTTGACATGCAAAATGATTTTGTTACGGGCACCTTAGGATCTTCTCTTGCACAGGAAATCGTTATACCTCTAAAGGAATATTTAAATAGCCTTAAGGAAGATACTTATGTCATTTTTACAAGAGATACACACGATGAATCTTATATGGAATCAAACGAAGGATTACATTTGCCTATTCCTCACTGTTTGTTTAATACATGGGGCTGGCAAATTGTGGATGAGCTAAAGGACTTTAAATATAATAGAATTATAAATAAACCAAATTTTGGCATTGGTAGTGGAACCTGGAGAAATATATTAAAGGATATTGATGTTAAATCCATTACCTTGGTTGGTCTATGTACAGATATTTGTGTAATATCGAATGCATTATCCTTAAAGATTGCATATCCAGAAATCCCTGTAAGGGTAATTGAAAGATTATGTATGGGAGTTACAAAAAAATCCCACGAGGATGCAATTGCTACAATGAAAATGTGTCAGGTAGATATAATATGAAGCAATATAAATTAGGACTTGTTTTAGGTAGATTTCAAGGAGTTCACATTGGCCATGAATCTATAATTGAGCATGCCTTAGCCTTATGTGATAAGGTATTAGTATTCATTGGTTCAAGTGATAAGGAAGGAACAAAGGAAAATCCTTTTCCTTATTCTATAAGATATAATATGTTACATGATATTTATAAGGATTCTATTTCTATATTTCCTTTACCGGATTTAGGTGTTGGAAATGTACCGAAATGGGGAGATTATGTCATTGAAAATGCAGTTAAGGTATTAGGTAAGCCAGATTTAATTCTTTATGGTGAGGAGCCAAAATTAAATACATGGTATAAGAATTATAGTGAGATATCCTATATGAGTGTAGATAGAAAGCTTATACCTATTAATGGTACTACCCTAAGATCCTTTATAAGAAAGAACAAAAAAGAGGAATTTGAAAAATATACAAATCCTCTCATTCATAAATATTTTGATGAGCTAAGAAAATATTTATTGGAGGTGGAATAATGCTAAAGGAATATGGTTATATCAGAGTTGGTGCAATTGTAAATGAAATACATTTATGTGATCCTATCTGGAATGCATTAGAAATTATAAGAAATTTAAAAATTGCAGAGGAAAAGGGTGTAGAAATTGTAACTACACCAGAATTATCCTTAACTGGCTATACAGCACAGGATATGTTTTTAAATGATGATCTATATCAAGGAGTATTAAAGGCAATAGAAATGCTAAAGGAATATTCAAAAAATTCCTCCTTAGTATTTATTGTAGGTGCTCCAATTAAGGTATTTCATTCACTATATAATTGCGCATTATCCTTCTATAAGGGAAGTATTATAGGTATTACACCTAAAACCTATATCCCTAATTATAATGAATTCTATGAAGCAAGATGGTTTAAATCTGCAAATGATTTAAAGGTTAATGAAATTAATCTATTCGGTGAGAATGTTAAAATATCCAATATGCTATGCTATCAATGCGATAATTATGATGTATGCTATGCAATAGATATTTGTGAGGATTTATGGGTGGCGAATACACCATCGAATTTCACATCCTTAAATGGTGCTACGATTATCTTTAATTTATCTAGCTCAAATGAAACGATAGGTAAGGTATCCTATAGAAGAAAATTAGTTTCCATGCAGGCAGCAAAAACATTATCTGCATATGTATATGCATCTAGTGGAATTAGTGAATCTACCTCAGATATTTTATTTTCTGGTCATGCACTTATTGCAGAACCAGACGGAACTATGGTAGAAAATGAAAGATTCAAATTTGAATCGAATATGATATTTCAGGATGTTGATATTCAAAAAATAAAAAATGATAGAGTAAAACAAAATTCCTATGCAAAAATGGATTTTGGGATTACTTTTCCAAAAACCTATTTTAGCCTTACAACACATAAGAATGAATTATTAAGAGTATATAATAAAAAGCCATTCCTATCTCATACTAAGGAAGGCTTAGAGGAAATCTTAAATATTCAATCCTATGCTTTAGCAAAAAGAGTAAAGCATTTAGGTAATTCTAAGATGGTTATTGGTATATCTGGTGGTGCAGATTCTACCCTTGCCTTCTTAATTACTATGAGAGTATGTAATATCTTAAATTTAGATAAAAAGAATGTTATTGCAATTACTATGCCTGGCTTTGGTACAAGTGGTAGAACCTATAAGAATTCTAAGACTTTGATTCAATCCTATGGTGCAGATTTTAGAGAAATATCCATTAAGGATGCATGTATTCAGCATTTTAAGGATATTGATCATAAGGATGGTGTATTTGATATTACTTATGAAAATACGCAAGCAAGAGAAAGAACACAAATCCTATTTGATGTTGCGAACCAAGAGGGTGGAATCGTTGTAGGTACAGGGGATTTATCAGAGCTTGCCCTAGGGTGGGCTACTTATAATGGAGATCATATGTCCAATTACGGAATTAATTGTTCCATTCCAAAAACGTTAGTAACTACATTAATAAGACATATTAAGGATTCTGAAGAGGGTATTATTAAAAAGACTCTAGAGGATATATTAGCAACTCCTATTTCTCCAGAATTATTACCACTAGATGAAAATGGTAATATTAAGCAGGAAACAGAAAAGAATGTTGGACCATATATTTTAAATGATTTCTTCCTATATCATTTCTTAAGATATGGTGCACCAATGAAAAAAATTTATTTTCTAGCCTTAAATACATTTAAGGATGAATTTACAAAAGAAGAAATAAAGGCAACTTTAATTCTTTTTGTAAAAAGATTCTTCACTCAGCAATTCAAAAGAAATTGTGTACCTGATGGTATAAAGGTTGGTAGTGTTGCAGTCTCCCCTAGAGGAGATTTAAGAATGAGTAGTGATACTTATTACAAATTATATTTAGATGAAGTAGAAAAACTATAAAATTAAAGAAATTTAAAGAGGTCGATAAGAATAAAAATCTTAACAACCTCTTTTTTCTGCAAAACGTACTTTTTCTAAGTTTTTGTTGTTGAAAAAAAACAGTTGTATTCTATAAATAGAAGGAACGATAAAAATTTAAGAGGAGGACAAAATGAAAAAATTATTATTGAGTGCAGCAATTAGTTTATCTTTTATATCTTTAATTTCTTGTTCTTTAAATGAAGCGAATAATTTAAATGATAATACAAATGATTTAAATCTGGCTAATTATGATAAAACATCGATTTATTACGATATGATATTTGGTGATACCTATAGCTATTTAGACATTTCAGATCAATTCCTTATGCTAAAGAATGTAGATGATACAGTTGTTAGAGTCGGAAATAACACGGATTCTTTAGATTATATGAAAAAAACATCCGATTTAACAAGTAATGATTTTTATGCAGTAGGAGATAAATATGAGTTTACTTTTGTTGAAAAGAAAATAATTTATATAAATGACACATTTAATATGGAAGGGGAAGAATCTAGAGGGACTCCTGTTGTAGGACCTTATGTTAAAAGTGAATATATTCCCGCAAGCATTGTAAAAATTGATGAATCATTAATTGAAAGAGATGCTGAAGGATATATAACAAATGTAGATTTAAGTAGCTATAATACTTATGTTGAATCTTTCGTTTGGTATAGTCCAAAGATTAATTTAGATTATGTTATTACCAAAAGAACACAAGATAATTTATATAGCTATGTTGCATTAAATGAATATAATTCTACTTTATATGCAAGTGTTCAGGACAATATAGTATTTGCATTTTATGCATATGATTTATCCTTAAACAGATAAGCATAATAGAATTTATAAAAGGAGGCAATTTTGCCTCCTTTTACTGCTTTATTTTGTTTAGAATATCATCTAAATTATAATCCTTAGAATGATCTTTAAATTCTATTTTTAATTCTTCCTTATCATATCTTGGTAGAATATGAACATGGAAATGCATTACACTTTGTCCTGCAACCTCATTACAGTTATTTAAAATATTTGCGCCGTTAGCGCCTAGATTAGGTACTATTTTTTCTGCAAGCATTTTAGCTTTTTCCATTACCTTTAAATATACACCATTATCGATAGTTAATAAATTATCATAATGCTTTTTAGGTAAAACTAGGGTATGACCTAATGTTGCCTGAGAGATATCTAATATTGCTAAAACATCCTCATCCTCATATACCTTTTTCGATGGAATATCTCCACTTATTATTTTACAAAAAATACACATAATATTCTCCTCCTTAAGAATATTATAATGTTTTTAAGATGTTCTTTCAATTTAATGAAAAAAGAAATCATTGATTTATTTAAAAATTGATATATAATTTTAGTATATTATCTCAAAGATAAGGAGAAAGTATTGTAATTCTTCATAAGAGAGTCTACACTTGGTGAAAGTAGATAAGATAGCAATATGGACAACACCTTAGAGTGATGGAAGAATTAAGTAGACCCATCCGTAATTCTGCGTTAAGGATTTCAAGTGCGGTATATTTTATACTGAACTAAGGTGGTACCACGGTCATTCGTCCTTAGAGCGTAAGCTTTAAGGATTTTTTATTTTTGAAAGGGGAATATAAAATGAAAAGAGATAAGATTAAAGTATTATTAGAAGAAAAAGTAGAAAAGGATGTTCACATTTGTGCTTGGGTTAGAACAAACCGTGCACAAGCACAGTTTGGCTTCTTAAATATTAATGATGGTTCTATCGTTACAAACCTACAGGTTGTATATGATCATGATTTAGAAAACTTTGCTGAAATCTCTAAATTTAGAGTAGGAACTAGTGTTGAGGTTTTTGGTAAGGTTGTATTAACTCCAAATATGAAGCAGCCTCTTGAGGTTCACGCAACAAAGATTGTTATGCTTGGAGACTGTCCTGAGGACTATCCTATTCAGCCAAAAAGACATACGAAGGAATTCTTAAGAGAGGTTGCTCACCTAAGACCTAGAACAAACCTATTCAATTCTGTATTTAGAATTAGAAGTGTTGCCGCAATGGGAATTCATTCCTATTTCCAAAAGAATGGCTATGTTTATGTACATACACCACTCATTACCTGTGCGGATTGTGAAGGTTCTGATCAAATGTTTAAAATTACAACATTAGATGTCAACAATTTGCCATATACAGAGGAAGGTAAGATAGATTTCTCTAAGGATTTATTCGGTAAGCAGGCTTGGATTACAGGTTCCGGCCAGCTTCAGGGTGAAACATTCGCTATGGCATTTAGCGATATCTATACCTTTGGTCCTACCTTCCGTACAGAAAACTCAAATACACAGACTCACGCAAACGAATTCTGGATGATTGAACCTGAAATGGCCTTCTGTGATTTAGAGGGATTAATGGACATTGAAGAAGAAATGCTAAAGTATGTTATAAATTATGTACTTGAAAATGCACCTGCCGAAATTGATTTTTGTGATCAATTTGTAGAAAAAGGCTTAAAGGAAAAGCTATTAAATATCGTAAATGCGAAATTCGTAAGAATCTCTCATCACGATGTTGTAGATTTATTATTAAATTCAGGCAAGAAGTGGGAATTCATTCCAACCTACGAGGATGATATTGCGAAGGAGCATGAAAGATTTTTAACAGAGCACTTCAACGGTCCTGTATTTGTTACCAACTGGCCAAAGGATATTAAGGCTTGGTACATGAAGGTTAACCCAGATGGAAAGACTGTAGCTGCAGTAGATTTAATTGTACCTAAGGCAGGAGAATTAATGGGTGGATCTCAAAGAGAAGAAAACCTTGATGTTTTACTTGAAAGAATTAAAGAATTACATGTTGATGTTTCTAACATGGATTGGTATTTAGATACAAGAAGATATGGTGGATGTGTACACTCAGGATTCGGTATGGGATTTGAAAGATTGATTATGTACCTTACAGGTATTGATAACATTCGTGATTCTATTCCATATCCAAGAACACCAAAGAATTGTGAATATTAAAAGAGAGTATTTTACTTTTCAAAACAAAAAAAATATTCATAAAAAACAAAATGAATATGTTTAACAAAATTCATAATAAATAATTCTAATGAAAGCCGGTTTTTCTATTAAAATCGGCTTTCATTTTTTTCAAAAACTTAAAAAAACAAATAGAAAATGGTATACTATGGTTGGGTGATACTTATGGCAAGAAGAAGTGAAAGAATTACCTTGCCCCTATGGTCAAGGCTATTATTATATTCTCTTGGTGCTATTTTATTAATAGGCCAGGTAGTAATCTTTTATTTTTCTATTAATTTCTATTTTAATGAGAATGTACAATCCTCAAATTATTCCGGCTTCATTTTACTTGGATCCTATATTTTAGGTATAGTATCCTCTATTTTTGTTTCAAGAAGAAGTATGCCAACAAACTATAAGCTTACCTGGTGTACCCTAATTCTATTATTGCCCTTACCTTTTTCTGTTTTATTCTTTTTAAATACAATTACTAAAGCGGCATCTAGCTATTCTTATAAGAACCATATGATAAAATTCCCTCCCTATTTCGATGATATAGAGCTTAAGGAATTAAAGGAAACAGATTTGACTGCATATAATATTATTCAATCAGCGAAAAAGGCAGAGCCCTTAGCGTTATATAAAAATATAGATATTACTTATTTTCCTGATGCAGAATTAAAAACGAAAGAAATGCTTAAGGATATGGAAAATGCGAAAAGCTATATTTATATGGAATATTTCATTATTAATGATGGAGTATTAATGGAAGATATTTATAAGGTATTAGAAAAAAAGGGAAGGGAAGGCATAGAAATAAAAATCATTTATGATGCCTTAGGCTCAAGAGGAAGAATCAATAAAGCCCTATTCAAAAGATTAAGACAAATACCAAATTGTATGGTAGAGGCCTATGAGCCCTTTACCTTCACCCTATTATCGAATTATAGAGACCACAGAAAAATAACAATTATTGATGGAAATATTTGCTATACGGGTGGAGATAATTTAGCGGATGAATATGTACATAAGCTAGAACGCTTTGGCTATTGGAGGGATACTGCAGTAAGGTTAAGAGGGAATATTGCAGTTTCCTATACTGCGATGTTTTTATCTACCTGGGGAAGAATTCGAGGTGCTAAGATATTAGATTTCCCTAAGGTTTTGAAAGTAGATATCAAAAGTGAAGGCTTTGTATTCCCTATTTGGGATGGACCAACCAATAGAAAAACTCCAGCATTTGATATGTTTTTATCCTTAATTGCTAGTGCGGAAAAATATGTATATATTTCTACACCCTATTTTGTAATTAATGATGAGGTCATATCCTTATTAAAAAGAAAGGTTGAACAGGGTGTTGATGTAAGAATATTAATGCCTCATATACCAGATAAGAAAACAGCCTTTTATATGGGTAGATTAAATTATAGAGATATTTATAAGGCTGGTGGTAAAATCTATGAATTTGAAAAGGGCTTTAACCACGCCAAAAATATTATTGTAGATGATAAATATGCCTTTGCAGGAACCATTAATATGGATTATAGAAGCTTATTTTTACATTATGAATGCGGCGCATTCATCATAAGAAATAAAGAAATTGTAAAAATGAGAGAGGATTTTATGAAAACCCTAGATGAATCTATATTATTTGATTATAATCTTTGGCATAAAAAGAAATGGTATCAAAGATTTATTGGATATATATTTTCCATATTCGCACCATTATTTTAGGAGATATTATGAGATTAGAGGATTTAGAAAATAAGCTTTTAGATTTAGGAAAAAGAAATCGATTATTAAATTATAAGGAAACTGGATTTAAAAGCATATCTATATTAAATAAGAATTATAAGGAAATCTATGAAGGATTAACAAATGGTAAGGAATATTCCTTCATGATTGTTGATCCTATGCTTGAAAGATATCATAAAACATTTGCTATAGAAGAGGAGGATAATATCTTAGATTATTCAGCGCTTAAGGTTTATGATATCTGTAAGGAAGCGATTAAGCCAAATGAGCTATTAGCCTATAAAAAAGGCTATAAGCTTAATAAAACATTAAAGAATTTAATGAAGGAATATAAATATTCTATCGATGAAAAGGGTATTAATTCCTTATATTTAACCTTTGGCTTTGTAAGCTATATTGAGGATAAAACCACCTATATCGCACCACTACTTTTAATTCCCGTTGAATATGAAAAGAATCATCATGGAGTATATAAAATATCTGCCTCCGATGATGATATTATATTAAATCCAACCCTAGATTATTTCTTTAATACAACAAGACATTTCGATATTCCTAATTATTACAATCAGGATTTTGATTTTGATCATTATATGGAAGAAATCAAAGGTGTTCTACCTAGTGATGTAGTATTTCTTGAGGGAATGTCTTTAGGTATTTATTCCTTCTTAAAAATGAATATGTATAGAGATATTAAGGATCACGAGAAGAAGGTATTAGAAAATAGAAATATTCAAGCTCTATTAGGTGATCCTATGTTTGGTGATGTTGACTTAGGTGGAAAAATATACCCTGTAGTCAATTTAGATTCTAGCCAGGAAAAGGCTATTTCTATGGCTGTAAGTGGTAAATCCTTCTGCTTACAGGGGCCACCAGGGTCTGGCAAGAGCCAAACCATTACAAATATTATTGCATCCCTAATTGGTAATAATAGGCATGTGTTATTTGTCTCAGAAAAGCTTCAGGCTCTAGAGGTTGTATATGAGAATTTAAAAAGGGCAGGGCTTTCCGATTTTGCAATAGAATTACATTCCTCTAAGGCAAATAAGAAGACCTTCATCGATAATCTATATAAAACGGCAACCCTACCAAAATATAATATTTCTACTTTGGCAGATTCTACCACTCTTGCTCATGATACCTTAGAGGATGAAATTAAGGCCTATATGAATTCTATTAAGGCTAAGGTATACAATGAGGAATTTACGGTATTTGATTTATTCTCCTTATATATAAGCTTAGATTCTGATTTTATTGATTATAAATTTGAGGATATAAAGAATAAAAGCTATTCCTTAATGAATAATATGAAAAGATATTTAAGAGAATATAAGGATGCAATTCTAGATATAGGCTATGACTATAGAAATACAGTCTTTTATGGCTTTAATGATTTAAATACAAGCTATGTTTCCTATGAAATGAATAAGGAATTTGAGGAATCTATTTCCTATTTAAATCGATTAAATACCTATAGAGAAAATTTAAATAAATATATTTCTATTAACGATAAGGATATTATATCTCTATTCGATTTATATAGAGTATTTGATTTTATACCTATTTATAACCAGATGAAGCATAAGGAAATATTAAATTTATCTAAAGAGGATATCGATAAGGTATTACCTTTGATGGAAGAATACCTACATATTTCCTTGAAGCAGGATGTTATGGCATTCTATGATAAGGATATTATAAATATTGATGTAAAGGAATTATATAGAACCCTAAGAAGCTTTCGTGGTCTATTTAAGGTATTGAATAGGGAATATAGAGAAACGAAAAGAAAAATCTTATCCTATAGAAAGGATAAGGCTTCGGATAAGGTCTTAGTTCGTGAATTAGAGGAAATTCTTGATTTAAAGGATAGATTATCGAAAAAGAAGCTATTAAAAGAAAATATCATAAAATATATTTCTTGTGTAGATGCATCAACAGTGGAGGAATATTATAAGGAACTAAAGGAATATAGCCCATATGCATCCATTCGAGTTAAAGAGGATAATAGGAATGCTATATTAGATCAACTGCTATCGTTTAAGAATTACCAGGATGGAGATATCCATTTAAGAGCACTTCAGGTAAGATTTGATAGTGAAATTATAGATTTCTATAAAAATGCTTTAACTACTGTAGTAAATCATTTAACCAAAATGTATAAGCTAAAGGATAAGATTCCATCCTATATAAGAGTATTAAATGTCATTAAGGAATTAAAGGATAAGGAATTATTTGGCTTTTTAAATGCTTATTTAGATAAGGGATTATCCTTAGATAAAATAGATTCCGTATTCCTAAAGACCTATTTAAGAAATAAGGTATTATATGTCATAGAGGAAGACCCTATTCTAAATGGATTTACAACAAATTTATTTAAGGATAAGGTGAATGAATTTATTCGCTTAGATGAAACCATTTTAAATTTAAATAGAGATTATATTATTTCTGTTAATTCTATGAAAAGACCAGATGATATATTATTAGATGGTTCTAAATTTAAAATACTTGCTAAGGAAGCAAATAAGGTAAGAAGACAAAAACCAATACGTTTATTATTAAATGAAATCTTTGATTTTGCCATTTCCATTAAGCCTGTATTCTTAATGTCACCCTTATCTGTTTCTACTTATTTAAATGAAGAAAATGAATTTGATTGCGTCATCTTCGATGAGGCATCACAAATCTTTGCAGAAGACGCCTTTGGTGCAATCTATAGAGCGAAACAAGCTATAATCATTGGAGATTCTAAGCAAATGCCACCTTCGAATTTCTTTAATGCTCAAACAGAAGATCTAGAGGATTCCTATGATTCTATTGATGAATCCATCTTAGATATGGCTCTATCCAATTTTAATACTTTAAGCCTAAAATGGCATTATAGAAGTAGAAGTGAGGAGCTTATAGCCTTCTCTAATAAGAATTTCTATGATTCTACACTTATAACTATTCCAGAAGCAATAAAGGATAAGAGTGGCTTTGGTATTGATTTTATCTATGTGAAGGATGGAATCTATAATCAAAAAACTAGAACGAACGAAATGGAAGCAAATTTCATTGCGGATATGGTTATAGACCATTATAAAAATAGTGATAAATCCTTAGGCGTTGTTGCCTTCTCTAAGGTACAGGCAGATTTAATTTCTGATTTAGTTGAGGAAAAAATAACAAAATATCCTGAATTAAATAAATATTTTACAGATGAGGTATCTGAGCCTTTCTTTGTTAAAAATTTAGAAACCGTACAGGGGGACGAAAGAGATCGAATTATATTCTCTATATGTTATGGATATAATAGTGAGCATAAATTCTATCAGCGCTTTGGTCCATTAAATAATTTAGGCGGAGAAAGAAGATTAAATGTTGCCATAACGAGATCAAAATATAATATTACCATTGTATCTTCTATAAAGGCTATTGATATTAAGGATAACAATACAGAATCTATTGGTGTTAAGCTATTAAAGGAATACTTAGATTTTGCTGAAAATGTTCATCGAAACATGAAGTATAGTGACTTAGATAATGGAATTATCCATAAGGCAAAGGAATTCTTAGAAGAAAATAATTATGATTGCTATACCAATTATGGAACATCAAGATTTAAGATTCCACTTGCTGTTAAAGAAAAGGGTAAGGATAATTTCTTATGTGCCGTTACTTTAGATGGATTATCTATCCATGATAATGTAAGAGATGATTATCGCTTAATTGAGAATCTATTAAAAAGGTCTGGCTGGAAATATTATAAGATTTATTCTGCAAGCTTTAATAAGGATATGGATAATGAATTAAATAAGCTATTAGATTATTTAAGAAATGAAGCAGAAGAAGAGAAAAAGGATGAGGTTTTAGAATCCTTTATTAGTGAATCTAGCGATACCTTAGAATCTCATTTTGAATCCTATAAGGAAACTTTAAATGAGGTTTTAATGAGAAATTGTATGAATAAAGGCTTAGAATATGCCATGACGGATTTATTAAAGAAGGAAGAACCAATTCATAAGGAATATTATTTAAGAAAATGCGCAATGGCTCTAGGTAAAACAAGAATTACCAATGTGGTTAAAAATGAAGCCTTAAAGGCAATGCCAAAGGATGCGATTACTATTGGTAATACTATTTGGCTTCATGTGAAGGATCATCCTAAATTAAGAATTCATTCCTCTCGTATGCTGAATGAAATTCCAATAGAGGAATTGATGGAGGGATTATATGAAATTGTATCCTATTCACAAGGTATTACCATCGATGGTGCATGTAAAGCATTATTAAAGCTTTTAGGCTTTTCAAGGCTAACGGATAACACAAAAAAGATTTTAAATGATGCGATTGTATTCTTAAAGTTAGATGGTAGAATTATTCAAAAGGGAGAATGCCTGTATATTTAATATACAGGGTTTTCTTTTCTATAGAAAATGTATATGTTTTGATATATAATAATTAAAAAAGCGATATGTGGGTGATGATATGGAAAGTAAGTATTACAATGAGAATTATTATAATGCGAATACTATCTTAAAATTCTTAAGAAAGGTATTAAATGAAATTAATAAAAGCTATGTGGATTCAGGAATGCGTACAGCATTCCTTATGAAGCGTTATTTAGAAAAATATAAGCTAGATACAGAATTATCTCACCAGCATGTCTTATTATGTATGTTAAAGGATATAGGATTATTCTATATGGATGGTGCTGTACCAACGAATGACCCTGCACTAGCTGCTGCATCATCCTACGCCTTCTTACACCAGTGCTCTCCTTTAGGTGAGGCTGCAAGACCTCTTTTATTCTATAAGGCAAAATACATGGAGGATGTTAGTAATCCAGACTATGAAATAGGCTTATTGATGACTTTATTAGATCAGGTAAGCTTATATATCTATGAACGTAAGGACATAGAAGAAATTGAAGAGATTTTAAGGGAAGATAGAAGAAAGAAGAAATATCATCCAGATCAGGTAAAGAAGGTTATTAAGCTATTAAAGGATCATTCAGATATTATAGAAAAGCTAAATAGTGAAAGTGAATTATATGTTTATGAAACATCAAAATATATTTCCCTAGCTGACTATGGTACAGACACCTTAGGTGAATTCTTAGATACTACATCCTTCATGTTTGAATTCCACAATCATGAAACGATGGCACATACTGTAACTACAGCGCAAATTGCATATGACCTTGCGATTAGCTGTAAGCTAACAGAATCTACCTCAAGAGCGATTGAAATTGCAGGTAAGGTTCATGATATCGGTAAAATTCGAGTGCCACTTGAAATTTTGTGCTACCCGGGCAAGCTTGAGGGTGAGGCCCTAGCTGTTATGCAAAGCCACGCAAAATACACGAAGGAAATCATCGAGGGCTGCTTTTCCTATGTTATTGTTGAAATTGCAGCAAGACACCATGAAAAGCTTGATGGATCTGGTTATCCTTTAGGTATCACAAAAAAGGATTTAACCAGTGCAGATAAGGTACTTGCTGTTGCGGATATTTGTAGTGCACTATATTGTAAAAGAAGCTATAAGGCTGCCTTTACTCCAGAAAAGATTCAATCCATTTTACTTAGTGATGCAAAGGCTGGTAAGCTTGATGAAAGAATCGTTAATCATTTAATTGACGATTATGATAACATCATGAAAAATGCGAAGGCAGTTGAGGATATAGCCTTAAAGAAATATGATACGATGAAGGATGAATATGAAGCCTTAGCGAAATCTCCAGCCTTAAGACATGTCTTTGGTGAATCTGAGGATATCGATGAGGAAAGACCTGAATCTGTAGCTGCAGATGAAACAGAGGAATATATTTCTGGGGTAATCAATTACGAATCAAAAAAGGATGATGAAGAGGTAGTTGAAAAAATCATCTATGTCGATGAGAATGGCAATGAAATTGATTATAATAAAGAAGCGCCATCCTTTGAGGCAAGTTATGAGGAAGAAAAGGAAATCGATCCATTAGAGGAATATAATCAAGCGGAAATGGGAAATGTTCCTATTGAAGAAATAGAGCATGAGGAAGAGGATGAAGTGATAGAAGAAAAAGAAGAAATCCCACTTCCAATATTCAATTTAGATGAAAAACTTGAAGAAGAACCTATTCAAGCTAAAGTTGAAGAAAAAAAGGAAGATATTGATGTTGAATTTGATGCCTTCTTAAATTCTATTCCTGAAAAGGCAGAGGAGGAGCCTAAAAAATTTGTTCCAAAGGTTCCGCTTAAAAATCCTATGATGGATTTTGATCCATTTAAGGAGGATATTGATCCTGTATTCCAAGAACCAATTCTCCCTAAGGAAGAAACTAAAGAAGACATTGATGATGAATTTGACGCCTTCTTAAATTCTATTCCTGAAATCGATGAAAAGAATGATTCATTTAAGGAATCTACAGATTCTAAAGAAAAAATAGAGGATGTAGAAGAAACTCAAGAAAAGAAAGAGGAAAATGAAGAAGTTGTTGAAGCTTTAGTTGAAGAAAAGAAGGAAGAAATCGATACTGTTGAGGAAGCCATAGATACACCTATAGATATAGAAGCACAAGAAGAAAACTCTACTGAAGATACGGAAGAATCCGCTTCTAGTGATATAGGATCAGACGAAGTTGACGATGCAATCCATTCTGATGAAGATGAAGTAGATGATTCTACTTTAGAATTAGATACTTTAACAGAAGAATCTAACGATGATGCAATCGATTCTAAATATGATGATTTAGATGAAGAGGTTGATAATTTTATTGAAGAAGCACAAGAAGAAAAGGAAGAATCCTCCTTTATAGATCCATTTAATCCTTCTAGCGATGGAAAAAAATCCTTTTTTGATGAAGAAATCGACGAATCAGCTTTAGAATTTAATGATGAAGAAATTGATTCTAAATACGATAATGACGAAGAGGTAGATGATTCTATAGAGGATATAGAAGAAGAATTAGATGAAGAAGAAGTAGATGATTCAAAGGAAGAACCTATAGATTCTTTTGACTTAGATATAGAGGATGATTCTATAAATAATGAAGAAGAAAATTTATTAATTAATTCTAAATATGATGATTTAGATGAGGAAATCGATGGTTCTGATTCTATTTTAGAAGACGAAGAATCTAAAGAAGAGGATAATTCTAAAGACGCTTCTAAGGAAGAAGAGTATGTAGATTCCTATTTTACTGAAGAAGAATCAAAGGAAGATGAAGAATCTATAGAAGAAAATGATTCAAAGGAAGCACCAAAAGAGGAAGAATACGTCAGTTCTTATTTCACCGAAGAGGAATTAAATGAAGATGAGGAACCAAAAGAATTATCATCGAATGAAGAGTCTCTATCAAAAGAAGAAAATAAAGAAGAAGAATACGTCAGCTCTTATTTTACTGAAGAGGAATTAAAAGAGGATGAAGAG
>CAMEKD010000005.1 GCA_945920825.1 uncultured Anaeroplasma sp. | reverse complement strand
TGAAAGGGAATATACGATATCAGGAAATCATTTGATGTTAACCAGTGAGCATACTGTAAGGGAGATTGAGCAAAAGGCAAGAAAAGTGATGGGCATGTTAAAAAGAGGTGTTAAATTTACACCTACTCAACCGGATATCATGAAAATAATTAAGAAATTAGAAGAGAAATAATGGCCGTAGAGAGGCAATGGTAATGCTTTAATCAAAATATCTTATTAGCGGGTAGACAGTCAGAATCAAGACTGTCTATTTTTGGTCGAATTATGGTTAGAACAGCAGTATAATTATATTGGGACAACAAAAGGCATATAAAATCAATACATAAGATTGGAGGAGATTTACATGGAAATATCAAAAAGCGATTGGAAATTATTCAGAGTACGTATTGCTGAATGGCAGGAAAACTATATGGAACGCTTAGTGAAAAAATATATTGAAGTGTTGAACGGAACAAAAAATGCTTCAGATAAGTTCTGGGAACTGGAAGAACGAATAAAGAAAGATAAGAAACATCCTGGAGTTATGCTTGAATTAAGCAAAGGAAATATGATTTTCGATATTGTGGCACTGATAAATAGTGGAGTGATAACGGCTGCTGATTTGGAAGGTTTTAGTGATGAATTAAGAGAAAGTGTTGATTTTCTTTTGCATAGGTAAAAGGTGCGTATACACACATATGAATTGCAGGTGATATTTATGAATATAGAAGCATATGATGTGGAGTCTTTGATGAAGCTTGTCAGACTTTTAGAATATGAGAACAGATTGCTAAAAGAAAAAATGAAAAAAGAAAATATTCCATATGATGAAGTCAATCCATTTGATTCATATGATTTAGTAGGATTTATTTATTCTAAAGTTGATTTAGAGAAGCGTTGGGGTGATTGTGGTGATCTTTTTGATGATTTTGCAAATGAAGCGCTTAAGGTAGATTTAATGAAAGATCCTTATTATCAATTTTGGCGTGACCCTAAGTTTTTAGAAATTTCAAGAAAGTATGGTAAGAAATAATATGGATTATGTAAAATTATCAAAGGAAATATCATATGCATTGAGACATGCACCATGGGAATATGAATTAGAAATAGATGAAGATGGTTTTGTTTTAATAGAGCAATTGCTCAGTGAAATAAATTTATCAAATGAATATGGCAAAAAAATCACTAAAGATGATTTGTTATATATTAACAGTAATTCCGAAAAGAAAAGATGGGAAATAGTTGATGATAAAATTAGAGCATTATATGGTCACTCTTTTCCATTTAAAATAAGAAAAGTAACAGGTACACCACCTGATATCTTATATCATGGTACATCACATAAGGCTATTAATGATATATTAAATAAAGGATTACTACCTATGAGTAGACAATATGTTCATATGTCTACTACAGTTGACATGGCAATTACAGTTGGGAAAAGAAGAGATAATAATCCAATAATTTTGAAAATAAATGCTAGAAAAGCATTTGCAGATGGATTAAAATTTTATGTTGGTAATGAATATGTATGGCTGTGTGATTTTGTCCCTCCAAAATATATAGAAATTGTTGAAATTCAATAGTCTTAAGGACAAATAGCAACCTGAATTTTCAGATATTACAAGGCAAATAACGATGCATGTTGAAACAGTTTGTTTGCTGATGAAGAAATGTTCAAAATAATCAAAAATTAATAAAAAATGCCCATTTTAATCAAAAAATCAAAATTTGATATTGAATAAATGAAGATTTGAAACCTGTAGTGATTCAATTGATAATAAACGATTGTCATCATTTAAGTAGATTCAGTTTATCGTCGTAACGAAAAAACGAGATGTTTTAGGAAGCATATTTTAGGCACTTGGAAGCACTAAACTCTTGCTTTTATTAAGACAAACATATTGTATTTATAAACATAATAAAGGATTTTTAAGAGTTTTCTTAATAAATCCTTTATTTTGTAATCTTTAAACTGGTTGGTGATATATGTCACAATATAGTTGATAGGAGATGTTCCTTTTAGAATGGCATAATTTGGGTTTTTTTCAACATGAATTAAAAATTGGAAAACACAAAAAACAGAAAATAAATATCGAAAAAATATATTAATTATGGTAGACTAAAAATGGTTTTGAAAGGCGTTGATTTCATGTTAAGATTTGATGCACAAAACTTTATTTACAGTGTTAATTTTTAAATCAAAAGAAAGGATAAATCAATTATTTTAAAAATTTGATTGGTACTATTAATATGATATATACATTTGAACAGAGTGAACTAAGTTTTATTTTTACCACAAATGATTTCATACTTGATCAAAAAATCCAAGATGAATCATTGGAATGTTATTTGGCAAATAAATATGAGTATTTATATCAATTGGCATTTATTAAAGAAGAAAATATTAAAGAAAAAAGCGCAAAATATTTATATAACATTTCTTTAACCTTCAAAGAAAAAATATTAAATAGTCCCGAAATTGAATTTTTAAGGGAAAATATAGAACCCACGTATTCTTGCGATGAAATAAGGAAATTACTGGACTATATCCCATTTGTAGTTGGATATGAACAAATAAATGAAGAATGGATTATCCATTTATTAAATGAATTAAAGAAAATATTTTCATCTGAAATAAAGGAATATAAAGGTACTGTAAATAGCTATTTATTTGAAAAGGATAAAACGGTAAAAATTCCTGAAAAAATATATTTTCATTTGGTGGAGAATAAAGAGGATTTGGAATATCCATTTGCGTTTTTAGCAACATATGTGACGAATATAAATGGTAAAATAAAACACAAACCACTTAGTTATTCATTACATGAATATAGAAACGATACAAAGCGAGCATTAACTTTATTAAGTACATTAAATAAAGCGAAAGAAGTGTCAAAATTTGTAAATGATTTAATGTGTAATGACCATAATGATATCATGCACCCGATAAAATTGAGGGCAGATGAAGCATATCTATTTTTAACTGAGGTAAAAAAACTAGAAGAAGTTGGTATTTACTCAAGAATTCCAAATTGGTGGCGGAATCGTACTAGAAGTAATATTAAAATGTCCGTTAAGATTGGTGAAAAGGAAAATAGTATTTTGGGATTTGATTCCTTATTGTCCTTAAATCCTTATTTATCTATTGATGGGGTAAAGCTAACCAAAAAAGAGATTAAAGAGATTCTTGAATTATCCAATGGATTGGCATTGATTAAAGGGAAATGGGTTGAAATTGATCATGAAAAACTAGAACAATTATTACATAAGCTTGATGAAAATGATACAAATATTTCATTTCTGAATGCGCTTAGAATGTCGATGGAAGAAAATGAAGATGATATGGATTCTACTTATGTATCACAGGGTAAATGGATGAAAAATTTACTTGATGAATTAAAGAATGCGAATAAAATACAAAATGAAATTGTTCCTTCGACTTTAAACGCAACATTAAGACCATACCAGGAAAAAGGATATTCATGGCTTAGACTTTTAGATAGATTATCTATTGGTGGGTGTATAGCTGATGATATGGGTTTAGGTAAAACAATACAGGTTTTGACATTTTTGGAATCGAAAAGAATTGAAAATAATAAGAATCATAATTTATTGGTTGTTCCAGCATCCTTGCTTGGAAATTGGGAAAATGAAATATTGCGTTTTACGCCTTTATTAGATTATAAAATTGTACACAATAATGTATTGCCTGACCATATTCCTTTTTTAATGATTACTACATATTCGATGCTATCAAGAATTAAGGGATTAAATGAAATAAAATTTGACATCGTCATTTTAGATGAAGCTCAAGCTATCAAAAACCCAAACACGAAGCAAACAAAATTATCTAAATCATTGAATGCAAGAGTTAAGTTTAGCATGACGGGTACACCAATTGAAAATGATTTATCTAATTTGTGGTCCATTTTTGATTATCAGGATAAAGGCTTACTTGGAAGTGAAAGAGAATTTAAAAAATTTTGTAGTGATATCGATTCAAAACCATACAAATACCAGAAATTAAAAAATATGATAGCTCCATTTCTATTAAGAAGGGTTAAGACAGATAAAAGCATTATTAAAGATTTACCTGAGAAGATCGAAAAAATAGATTATGTCGAATTATCGAAAAAACAGGTTGTACACTACAATGAAATATTAAAGAATTTAGAAAATAAATTGTTAGATTCTGATGGAATTCAGAGAAAAGGCCTTATACTATCTTCAATTTTAAAATTAAAACAAATTTGTAATCACCCCAATCAATATTTAGGCTTATGTAATGATTATTTTGAAATGGAAGATAGCGGTAAATTTGTTATGCTAAAAGAGATTTGCGAAGCGATTTATCAAAAAAGAGAAAGGGTATTAATATTCACACAATTTAAAGAAATAATAGAACCATTAAATCGTTTTTTATTTGAGATTTTTAAAACTAAGGGATTGGTATTACATGGGTCAATCCATGTAAATAAAAGAAAAGAAATTGTAGAACAATTCCAAAGTGATGAATATATCCCATATATGATTATTTCGATTAAAGCTGGTGGTACTGGCTTAAATTTAACAAAAGCAAATCATGTGATTCATTTCGATAGGTGGTGGAATCCAGCGGTTGAAAATCAAGCAACAGATAGAGCTTTTAGAATAGGTCAAAAGAGAAATGTGGTTGTTCATAAATTCATTTGTAGAAAGACAGTTGAAGAAAAAATAGATGAATTAATCAATTCAAAATTGAAGTTGGTATCCGATGTAATTGGGGATGCATCTGAAAAATGGATTACAGAAATGAATAATGAAGAAATTATGAACCTACTTAAGTTGGAGGGATAAAAATGGGATATAGCTATTATGATTATTCTTATACAACTATGGATGATTTAAAAAGATTAGCCAAAAAATCGACCGAAAGATTAACAAAAAAGGGGTTACTTCTTGAGCCTGTTCATTTAGTTGGTAATAAGATTGCAAAAAATTGGTGGGGTATTTCATGGATCGACAATCTTGAAAAGTATTCGGATTATAGTAATCGATTACCAAGAGGGAAAAAGTATCTTAAATCCGATTGTATACTTGATTTAAAGATAAAAAAAGGTAGAATTGATGCAATCGTTCAAGGCTCATCATCTAAGCCTTATGAAGTGTGTGTCAATATCAAAGTTTTAAATAAAGAAAAAATAGAAGACATAGTTCAATTATGTGAAAATAAAATTGAAAGTATAGAAAACCTAATTAATGGGAAATTTCCGGATACATTAAAAGAGGTTTTTATTGGCAAAAACGGATTATTTCCAAGCCCCAATGAAATTGAATTTGATTGTTCTTGCCCCGATTATGCATCACTTTGTAAGCATGTTGCGAGCGTATTATATGCCATAGGCGCTAAATTTGATACGGATCCTAGATTATTTTTTGAATTAAGAGGAATAGATGTAAATCAATTCATAAAAAAAGCTGTTGATAATTCAATCGAAAAATTATTGGTTGAAAAGAAAAAAAGTGAAAGAGTAATTGCCGAAGAAGATATGGATAGATTATTTGGAATTTAATTGTAGAATAATGAATCATTCCTTTTTCATTTTCATAAACTATTTTACTAAGAGAAAATCTTTACACTTGAATTCTTTATTGTAAAGGTATATACTATAGCGGTAATTGAATAAGATAGTTCGTAATCCATCCTATCTTTAAATAAAACTAGGGAACAAAAGAGTGTTTTTTAGTTGCACTCTTTTTATTTTTTGTGAGGAGTGATAATATGAATCCCTTAAAAAAGATGAAAATATGGTTTATGGATACACTGGAATGGTTCTTTGATTTTCATGATTGGAAGATGCTACTTAGAAGCATTCCTGGTGTAGTTACAATGCTCTTTATAATGGCGACAATCACTATGAATTTAGCTGCAAATAAAATTGTTTGGAGTGGAATATATATTCATGACACTCCATTTGTGTCCATTACAGGAGGAATATTCCTTTCATGGGCAGTTTTCTTAGTAATGGATATTGTAACAAAGACATATGGCACAAAGGCTGCAATTAAGCTAACGGTTTTAGGTGCTTTAGTGAATGCTATTGCGGTTATATTTTTAGCACTTATTGCTTTATTTCCGGCAAAATATCCATTTGAAGGTGCAAGTAATATTTTTGATACATTATTTGGCTTTGAGGCTAATGCTGCCCCACAGCCATGGCAAATATTAATATCATCTACAATTGCATATATTATCTCAGGTATTATAAATGCGATTATTAATGGTCTATTCGGTAAAATCTTTAAGAAGAATCCAGATGGTAAGCTTGCTTTTTATTGTAGAAGCTATGTGAGTACTATATTTGGTCAGTTTGTTGATAATTTTATTTTTGGTGCTTTAGCCTTCGCGGTTTTTGCAAAATTTTATACTTTCCCAACATTAATTGGTATTGCGCTTTTAGGTGCATTAATCGAACTATTCTTTGAGGTGTTCTTTAGTCCAATTGGATATAGAATCTGTAAAAAATGGCAATCCGAAGGAGTAGGAAAGGATTATTTTGACTATTGTAAGGAAATGGAATTACGTAAGGATCCATCAAGATTTGAGTTTAATAAAGAGGAAAATCTATGAGTGAAATAAAATTAGAATATTTATCTGCACTTGAAATAGGTGAATTAGTGAACTCGAGGGTAATCACACCAACAGAGGTGCTAAAGTATTTCGAAAAAAGAATAAAGGAAAGAAATAAATCTATTAATGCATTCACCTATACAAGATTTGATTTAGCCTATATAGAAGCAAAAAAATTAGAAGAAAGATTAGAACAGGGGGAAAACTTAGGTATTTTTGCGGGTGTTCCCTTTGGTTTAAAGGACTTCTTGCCAAGCAAAAAGGGCTGGATGCATTCCTATGGTGGAGTTAAATGCTTAGTAAGCGTGGATGAATATGATAGCTTATTTTGTGAAGTGATGGAACAAGAGGGAGGTATTGCCGTTGGCAAAACGAATGCCCCATCCTATGGCTTTAGTGGAACGACGGACAATAAGATGTATGGCGTAACATCTACACCATTTAATACGTTATATAATGCCGGTGGATCCTCTGGTGGTAGTGCAGCTGCAGTAGCGGATGGCTTACTACCTATTGCAGAGGGAGGGGATGCCGGAGGGTCTATTCGAGTGCCTGCTTCTTGCTGTAATTTGGTAGGCTTTAAGGCGGGCTTTGGTTCTATTCCATTATTGAGTAGACCAGATGCATATTCTGCATCCCATCCCTATTGTGTTGGTGGTGGATTAGTCAAAACAGTAAGTGATGCGATTGCCTTATATAAGCTTATGGCAAGGGTAGAGCCTAAGGATCCATATAACAATATGGTATTAAGACAAAATGAAGATATCGATGGCTATATAAATAGTAATCAAGCCCTAAGAATTGCCTTTACCTATGATTTTGATTTATTTCAAGTAGATGAAGAAGTAAAAAAAATCGTTTATGATGCAGCAAAGTGCTTTATAGATAAGGGCTATATCGTTGAAGAGGTTCATTTTAATTTTAAGCATACAGCAAATGAATTTTCCTCTCTTTGGTGCAAAGGAATTACAATTGATTGTGCCTTAGATATCAATCATCAAAAGGAAAAGGGAATAGATTATTTTAAAGATCATTTAGAGGATTTCCCAGAGGAATTTATTTATTATAAGAATATTTGTGATCGCTTGGGAATTGAGGATTTATATGAGTTCAATTTAGCTAAAACAGATATTTTAGATAATTTTGAGGATGTATTTAAGAGATATGATTTAATTCTTTCACCAGTTACCTCGTGTCTTCCTGTAAAAAATAATCCAAAGGGCTTTACAAAGGGACCAGAAGAAATCAATGGTAAAAGGGTGGATTCTCTAATTGGCTGGTGCCAAACGTATTTGGTTAATTTTGTAAGCTATCCAGCGATTTCTATTCCTGCAGGATTGGCATCTTTTAATTTACCTGTAGGTATGCAAATTATTGGTAAGCGATTTGAAGAAAAAATGGTCTTAAAGGCAGCTAAGGATTTTGAAGAAATTAAGCCTTGGAGGGATAATTATTCAATTTCCTTCAATAGAAAGATAAAATAAGTAGTAGAGGATGAAATAGCTCCCTTTAAAAGCATGAAAACACTTTTAATATTTAATTTTGATGATACAAAGTATTTAATACTTTTTATCTTTGAAATTAAGTGATATAATACATTTGGTTAAAAAATACATTTATTAAAGGAGAAATAAGATGAAGAGTTTATCACCACTTCAAAAGGCAAGATACCAATACACTCCAAAGCTACCTGGAATGTTAAGAAATGGTATTGCTGATATTTGCGTTAAGGAAGGCTTACCTACTCAATCTGTTCAAGATCAGGAGAAGATTAAGGCATTATTCCCTAATACTTATGGCGAAAAGGAAATTACATTCGAAAAGGGCAAGAATACATCTTTAGCAAAAAAGCAAGTTGTAGGTGTAATTCTATCTGGTGGACAGGCACCTGGTGGACACAATGTAATTTGTGGTTTATATGATGCACTTAAGGCTACAGATAAGAATAATGTTCTTTTAGGATTTAAGAATGGTCCTTCTGGACTTTTAGATGATGATTATATTGAATTCACTGATGAATATATAAACGAATACAGAAATACTGGTGGATTTGATATTATTGGTTCTGGTAGAACTAAGCTTGAAACTAAGGAGCAATTTAAGGTTGCAGCTGAAGTTGCAAAGAAGCATGGTATTACTGCAATCGTAATCATTGGTGGAGATGACTCCAATACAAATGCTGCAGTATTGGCTGAATATTTTGCAGCTAATCATACTGGCGTACAGGTTATTGGTTGTCCTAAGACTATCGATGGCGACTTAAAGAATGAGGATATTGAATGCTCCTTTGGCTTCGATACCGCTACTAAGACTTATTCTGAGGTTATCGGTAATATTGAAAGAGATGCGAACTCTGCAAAGAAGTATTGGCATTTCGTTAAGGTAATGGGCCGTAGTGCTTCTCACGTTGCACTTGAGTGTGCTCTTGAGACTCAGCCTAATATCTGCTTAATTTCAGAAGAGGTTGCTGCAAAGAAGATGAGCTTATCTCAAATTGCAGATTATATTGCTGATTCTGTTGAGGCTCGTAGCCAAAAGGGTATGAACTTCGGTGTTGCAATCATTCCTGAAGGTGTTGTTGAATTTGTTCCTGAATTCTCAGTATTAATTGCTGAAATTAATGAATTACTTGCTGGGGCTAAGGCTGATCTGTTCAATGCTTTAGCAACTTGGAAGGAAAAATATGAATTCATTAAGAAGGGCTTAACTGCTGCTTCCTTTGCTGTATTTGAAATTTTACCTGAGGCTATTCAGCAGCAATTATTCTTAGAGCGTGACCCTCATGGTAACGTACAGGTTTCCTTAATTGAATCTGAAAAGCTATTCAGTGCTTTAGTTAAGGCTAAACTTGCTGAAAGAAAGAAGGCTGGAACTTACAAGGGTAAGTTCAATGCCCTACATCATTTCTTCGGTTATGAAGGAAGATGTGCATTCCCATCTAACTTTGATGCGGATTATTGCTATTCCCTAGGCTACAATGCATTCATGCTAATTCAGTATGGCTTTAATGGTTACCTATCTAAGGTATCTAATCTATCTAAGCCAGCTGAGGAATGGGTTGCAGGTGGTATGCCTATTACAAAGATGATGAATATGGAAAGACGTCATGGTGAAGACAAGCCAGTTATTAAGAAGGCTTTAGTTGAGCTTGATGGTGCTCCATTCAAATATTTCGAAGCTCATAGAGCACAGTGGGCTGTTGAAACTGCATATACTTATCCAGGTGCTATTCAGTATTTTGGACCAAGTGAGGTATGTGATCGTACAACAGTTACTCTTGCTTTAGAGAAGGGCATGTTAAAGTAATACAAGATGATGCATAGGCTATGGCTTATGCATTTTTCTTTTTTTTCACCCCCCCTTGTGATATAATCATAATAATTAACATATAGTTTAGGTGATTCTATGGAAGAAAAAGAAAAAAAGCCATCCTGGCTTGAAAAAATGGATAAAAAAGCTCTAGATAAGGGAAAAACAGTTAAGACATTATGGCAGATTCTAAAATTTACCATTATTTGTACATTTACTACAGGAATTCAGCTTTTATTAGTAAATTTGTTGTTGTTGTGGATGAAGAATTGGGATGCTCCACTTCCGAGCTTTTTAGAAAGCATTTTTGATCCTAGTGTTGTAGGAGAAGGAAATGATAATTGGGGTTATGTATTACCTTTCTTCTTATCGAATGCTATATCGAATACGATTGCATATTTCTTAAATAAGAAGAAAACCTTCCGTTCGGATGCACCATTGTGGCATTTTTATGTTTACATAGGTGTCATTGTTTTCCTTGTACTCCTTATGACTTGGTTCCAAGGTGTAATGGTTTTATGGATGATGGGAAGTATGGTAGAGGCTTTAGCTCCCACTATCGCATCCCTTACTGCAGGCTTCATTCAGGCATGTGTGTTGTTCCCGCTTCAAAAATTTGTTTTATCTCGTGAGAGAAAAAAAGAAATAATAGAAGAATAATCGAATCTATGATTTAAATTGGAGGTAATTATGAAGTTTTTAAAATCCATATTTTTAAAATTAAAGGCGAAAAAAACACTAAAAACGTATCAAAAGCCATTATTAGTGACACTTTTAACTCTATTGCTTATAAATTTTATAATTTTAGCCATTGCGGCAATCATTGCATTCGCTATCGATAATAATAATTATAATGGTGCGCTCTTTGAAAGTAATTTTGCTGCAGCCTTTGTCACTGCAGTGAAATGGATGATTGCACCAAACTCCATTCTATCCTACGATACAGATAAATTATCGATTATGGTTTTAGCTGCAGTTGTCATCGTTATTGAAATGGTTTTATTCAGTGGTGCAATTGTTGCTATGGTTACAACGAGCCTAAGAAGCTTTATCGATAAGAAGTCCAAGGCAAAGGGTAAAATTATTTTATCGAATCATTTTATTATCCTAAATTGGAATTCTAAGGTTCCTGATATTATTTTTAATCTTATGCTAAAGGGATTTAAAAATAATATAGTCATATTATCGAATCAAACAAAGGAATATATTGAATCTGAAATAAAATCCTTATTTTTAGCTAATGATGTTACTCAAAAATATAAAGCGAATTTAATTATCAAAGAAGGAGATCCTTTATTAAGAGGTAATCTAGATGATATTTCTATTGAAAAGGCCTCTCAAATTGTAGTTATGGCAAGAGAGGATATGAGTGATGGAGATGATGATAATATCTTGAATCAAGATTTATTGAATTTAAAAATTGTTTTAAGAATCGGTTCCTTTGAAATTCCATCAAATACACAAATTGTTGTTGAAACAGATTCGGATGAAACGAGACAGCAAATTGAAAATATATCTTATACAGTAAGTAGCTTAAAGGGCAAAAGTGTAATTCCTGTTTCCTTTAATAGAAAGATTGGACAAATTATTGCCCAATCCATTGTATCTCCTGAAATGGCTGAGGTTTATTTAGAATTATTTTCTTTCCAGGGTGCTGAGTTTTATTCTATAGATTCTAAGGAAACTGTAGAGGAATATATGAATACGCATGATAATTCTATTCCTGTTGTGAAGCTCAATAAATTATTTGTTCTTGCAGATGATGAAAAGGAATGTTTAAAAAGAAGAGAAGGAGCAATTTCTTCTATTGTTCCTTTAAAACCTGTTGTTATTCGACCATATAAGAATTGTAATATTTTTGTTATTGGAGACAACAAAAAAAGTGAATTCATATTAGATAACCTTAACAGAAGTGCTGAATCCGATGAATTTAATTATCAAATTAAGCATTATCATAAAAATGAGAATGATTTATTAATAAAAGATATTAAAGAAACCGATGGTGAAAAGAAGGTCTTGATATTATCCGATGATAATGTAAGTGAGGAATCCTATGATGCCAATGTCTTTGTAACCCTAATAGAATTATCTAAGGCATTCCCAAAAAGAGAGAATTTAACGCTTATTACGGAATTATTAGATTCAAGAAATCTATCGAGTGTAAGAGATTTTGATATTCATAATACCATCATTTCAAATAAGATGATGAGCATATTAATTACACAGCTTGCGATGAATTTAGATTCTAAGAAATTCTATCATAAGTTATTGACAACGGACCATGCCGGAGATGCAAATGATTTTGATATCCAGATTACTTTAGCAAAGGATTTAATCGAAATGGATAAGGAATTCATCTTTAAATCAAAAGGAGAGCTATTACATTCGTTTTATAAATGCTTTAACGGTAAAAACATTCTAATAGGTATTTGTAGGAAAGATGACGTATTCTTCTTGAATAGTAATCAGGATAAGGAAGAAGAAATTAAGGTTTCTTCTAAAGATTCATTCATCTATGTTAAATTTTAGGAGGACATATGGTAAATTTAAGTGATATTATAAGGGAAGATCATGCCGTTTATATTAACGATAATGAAGGAAATATGGTGGCATATGTTACCTTCCCCTTCGATGAGGATGGTATTGTAAATATTAATAGAACCTTCGTTGATGGAAGCTTACGAGGTATGGGTATTGCGAAAAAGCTTATGGATGCATGCTACCAGGTTATAAAGGAAAAGGGCTATAGGGTAAGAATTACCTGTAGCTATGCAGTGAAATATTTTAGTGAAAATATAGACAAGAAGGATGTTTTTTACGATGAAAAGATATAATGTTTATAAAGAGGAATTATATCTTATTTTAGGAATCCTTTTCTTATTGGGATTTGCTAGTCTTTTTATCGTTTTTTGTATAAATGGTTTTCATTATATATATTTTCTATTTTCTGCATTATTCTTTGTCTTTACTGTTTTTTTCTTTCTACTAGGACTACCGAATACCATTCGATATATAAAATGTAAAAAATCTAAAGTGGTAATAGAAGCAGTAGTGGTAGATAAATATATTATGCATTCAAGATTTAATTTAAAGGAAAAATACATTATTGTTTTGGAATATAAAATCAACAAGGCTTCTTATAGAAGTCTAAATAAGGTGGATAAGGAAATCGCTCTGGGTCTAAAACTAAAGGACAAGGTTAAGGCTAGATTATTTGATGTATCCGCATTATATCTTACCGAAGAGTGATCTTTACAGTAGTAAAGGTCCTTTTATTTTTTAAATGAATGTAAACGATATCTATTTTTTATAAAATTTATTGAAGATTATATTGCCTATGATACAATATAACCAAAGCTACGATTGTTATGAGGTGAAAAGGATGATTGAAAAATTTAATACTTATATTACTCCATTTAAGCTTGAAAGAAGAGTACAAGTATACCTACCTAAGGGATATTACGAATCCAACGAAAGATACCCAGTAATTTATATGTTTGATGGCCATAATCTATTTTTTAATCAGGATGCGACCTATGGAAAATCTTGGGGATTACAGGAATTTATGGATGAGTACAAAACCAAGATGATTATTATTGGTGTTGAATGTAATCATGTAGGTAATGAACGATTATATGAATATTTACCATATAATGTTGGACCTAAGTATTTTTTAAATACCTATATGGAGGGTAGAGGAAAAACCTATATGGATTGGCTTACTTTGGAATTTAAGGAAGCCATGGATAAGAAATATAGAACGTTAAGTGATAGGTCTCATACGATGATTGCAGGGTCTAGCATGGGTGGTCTTATGAGCTTATACTCCATTGTAAAATATAATCATATATTTAAATATGCTGCATGCTTATCCTCAACGATTATGCTATGCATGGATGAGCTTATAAGAGATATTCGTCAAACAGATTTAAATCAAGATACTAGGATATATATGGATTTTGGTGGAAAGGAATGGGAGAATAAGATTGCTTTAAAAATGCACAAGGAAATAGAAGATGAGCTTTTAAAGAAAAATGTTTCCTTTAAATTCTATTTCGAAGAAAAGGCAGAGCATTGTGAAAGAGATTGGGAGAAAAGGATTCCAATTTATATGAAATATTTGTTTGAAGAATAAATTTTTTAAAAAATGCAAAATATAACTTTACAATAAAATTAGGATTTGATATAATGAAAACCGGAGTTTTTCCCTGGAAGGAGGCTAGAGTTAACATGCCAAAAATTGTAGTTCGTGAAAAAGAGAGCATTGAAGATGCATTACGTAGATTTAAGCGCGATGTTTCAAGATCTGGTAACCTTCAGGAAGCTAAGAAGCGTCAGTACTACCTAAAGCCATCTGACGTACGTAAGCAGAAGAGACAGGAAGCTCGTAAGAAATACAAGTAAGAACAAGGGACGTTGTCCCTTTTTTCTTTTTGAAATTTCCGATATATGTTATAAAGAGGTGACTACCATGACATTAGATTTTTTCTTAGAGCATTATGATGTAAAAGAATATGTAATAAATCAGCTTTATATTAAAAACAATAAGCTATATTTAGATATGACTATGCCTATACACTTAGATTTAATTGCGAATGGGTATAGACCAGAATTAGATATGATGTCAAACTGTGTATTTATTTTCTATGTTGAGCATGTAGATAAAAAATTTACACAAAATTCTATAATAGAGTTTAATAAGAAATATGTTTATATAAATAATGAAAAAATTAAGATTACGCTTTCACAGGTGGATATTTTAGAACAAAAATGATTTTTCTTGTTTTTTATTTATTATAATACTATAATAAAAACGCTTATGGGACCCGTAAGGGCCTAAAAAGAAAGGGAATAAAAAAATATGAAAAATAGTATTATGATTAAGCGTATGGTTGGTCTTGCAACCCTATGTGCAATTACCTTCGTATTGCAGTTTTGGATTGCTGGAATTTTGCCAAAGCTACCCATTGGTGGAGGTACAGCCATTAATTTAGCCCTAATTCCAGTTGTTGTGGGAGCCATTTTATATGGACCTGTAGGTGGATTGATGGTTGGAATATTTTTAGGTGCAGTAACTTTATTACCAGGACAGGGTGCAGAAGGTTTCTATGTAAACTGGTATATGACCATCTTAGCTATCGTATTATGCTTAGCTAAGGCTGGTTTAGCTGGATTCTTATCTGGCTTAGCATTTAAGTTATTATTTAAGAAAAATTATTATGTTGCAATTTATGCAACAGCAATTGTTGCTCCTATCGTAAATACAGGAATTTTCCTATTATTATACGGAGTATTAATCTATATTATGACCGGTAGTGCATATGGTCCAACCTTTGCTGCTACAGCTACTGCAGTATGGATTATGTTCTTAGTAGAGCTTAGCGTAAATATTCTATTTGCTCCAGCTCTTGCAACATTAACGAAGATATTAACTAGAAATTATGATTTAGGCTTCGTTGGTTATTTAAAAAAGTATTCTGATGAGAATTCCATTGATGAAGCAGTGGATACTGAAGAAATTGAAGAAGCTTAATTTGGAGGTATATATATGGTATTATTAGTAGATATAGGAAATTCAAATATCGTGTTTGGGTTTTCGGACAAAAAAACCATAAGCAATACATTTCGATTAAAAACCTTTACCGATAAAACAAGTGATGAATATTATCTTTTAATAAGAACCATGCTAAACTCCTATGAAATTGAGGATGTAATGATTTCAAGTGTTGTTCCTATTGTAACAAGTGCCTTAAAGAAGGTATTTCAATCCTATTATGGTATAGATGCTAAAATTATAGGTCCTGGTGTAAAAACTGGAGTTTCACTTAAGGTTGATGATCCAAAGACGGTAGGTTCTGACATGATCTGTGATTGTGCCGGTGCCTTACCCTTTTATAATGAGGTCATCATTGTCGATTTAGGAACGGCAACGAAATACATCTATTTTAAGAATCAAACCTTCCTGGGCTGTAGTATCGCCCCAGGTGTATCTATTTCACTTAAATCCTTAGTTTCTAGTGCGGCATTATTACCAAATGTAGAGCTTGTTACTCCAAAGAAGGCTATTGGTACAAATACGATTTCCTGCATTCAATCGGGTGTAGTCTTTGGGGCTGCAGCACAGGTGGATGGAATGATTGATAGAATCATTGAAGAAATCCATAATCCAGATATTCCAGTTATCGCAACTGGTGGATTATCTAGATTAATTGTTCCTTTATGTAAGCATAAGATTTACCAAAAGGATAATTTAACTTTAGATGGATTATTAGAAATATACAAAAAAAATATGGCAGCATGTTAGTGCTGCCTTTTCTTAGGTGTGGATTATGTTTTGGTTATATATTATTTTAGGCGTTATTTTCATTTTTATTCTTTTACTTATATCTTTATACCTTATCACAAAAAAGTTTCATAATAAGCTATTTCAAAACAGATACCAAAACGATCCGAGAATCAGGTATTATACAAAAGAGGAATTTAATTTAGGATTTAAAAGCGTAGAAATTAAAATAGAAAATGATGTCTTAAGAGGTGGCTTATATTTCTATCCTGATTATGATGAGAATAAGCTATTCATTTTAAATCATGGTATGTGGAGTGGTGTTGATTCTTATATTCAGGAAATTGAATATTTTGCAAGCAAGGGCTATTTGGTTTTAGCTATGAATTATGAGGGAACACTTGAATCTAGTGGTAAGAATATAAGAGGACTTTCTAATTCTTTGAGATGTGTAGATTACATAATAAAATATGTTAAAGAAAATGAAGAATTAAAGAATAAGGATATTTATGTTGTAGGACATTCCTGGGGTGGGTTTGCGACAGTCAATATTCCTTATTACCACAAGGATATTAAGGGGATTCTTGCCATTGCACCATTTTATAGTATAAATAGCTGTATGAAGGGATTATTACCAAAGCCTTTATGGATTTCATTGCCTTTTTTTGATTTTATAGAAAAGAAGCTATGTGGCAAATATGCTAAAGCAAACGCTTTAAAAACCTTAAAGGAATTTAAGGGAAATATTGTGATTTTGCACTCAGAGAATGACAAGATGGTAAAATTTAAGTATAATACTAATATGCTTATGAAGCAAAATCTAAAAAATGCATCCTTCCTTATTTTTAAGGATAAGGATCATAACCCTCATTATTCCTATTCCGCCTTAGAATGCTTTAATAAATATTTCAAGGAAATATCTTCTTTGAGCGAGGAGGATAAAACGGAATATATGAAAAATACGGATTTCCATAAAATGGGCGAATTAGATAAAGAGGTATTAGATAAAGCATTAAAACTTCTTTTGGAGGAATAAAAATGGATAAGGATATCGAAAAAGAAATAGATGCTTCTAATGAAGAAGAAGCTACTATTATTCCTGAGCAAGCAAAACAGCAGATGGAAAATTATCTTTCTATAAAAGAAAAGGAAAGAGAAACTAAGGAAGCTATTCATAAAGAAAATATGAAGGATTTAGAATATCGTAGATGGTATTATCAAAATCAGATTCAAAAGCATATGGATATGATTCCTAAGGAATATTATTATCAGGCAGAATACGAACAGATGGAGACTCTTTCTGAAAAATATCAAAAGAGTATTGCTACCATGGAAAAAGAAGAGGAAATGGAAGCATTATTCAAGCAATTTAGAAAAAAAACTGCAAAGAAGTGGAACGCAAATAAAATTATTGCTATACTATTGTTTGGTTTTTTAATTCTATTTGGCGGATTTTTAATTTATTTACTTATTCTTCAAAATAAATAACAATAAATTACTTCGTAAGGGAGTAGTTCGCTATGTATTTAGTGGCTGGCCTACATTATGGGAAACCAGGTTCAGTCTTAATGAACGAGACTTATGCTTGGCATAGTCTTTTTATTTTTAAGGGGATTTTATTATGCAAATTGAAATCATATTCGAGGTTATATTGCTTGGAGTTGCTCTATCTATGGATGCTTTTGCTGTATCGATTACAGATGGTCTTACCTATATCGATATTGATAAAAAGAAATCCTTCTTTATAGCTATAGTTTTTGGGCTTATGCAGGCATTAATGCCATTAATTGGCTTTTGGCTTGTTCAAGGCATTACAGCAATTGTTGGTGAAAATGGTAGCGCATCTGCAGGAAAAATTATGTCCGATATTGTATCCTGGACTGCTTTTGGCTTATTGCTTATCATTGGAGGTAAAATGCTTATCGAGGGTATTAAGGATATCCATAAGAAAGAAGAGGAAAAGGAACCAAAGAGGTTCTCTATTAAGGAAGTATTATATTTTGGTGTAGCGACATCAATAGATGCACTAGGAACGGGAGTTGCACTTCATTCAGGCTTATCGAGTGTAAGTACAATTTGGCTTCATGTATCCATTATTATGGTAATAACATTCTCTATTTCTCTTGTTGGATTATTCTTGGGGCATAGAATTGAAAAATTATTAAAAGGCAAATTTGAAATTACTGCGATTCTTGGTGGAAGTATATTAATACTTCTGGCTGTATGGATTATTTTAAGCCATTATTTTGGAATATAATTTCAATACTTCGTTTTTTTGATTAGGCTCCTAGAGCCTTTGTTCTTGTATAAATTCTTCTTTTAATATAAAATTAAATAAAGGATGTGATACATATGAAAAAAAGAATATTAGGAGCATTTCTTTTGCTTACATCCGTAATTGGATTATCCTCATGCTCGTTAGGCTTTGTTGTTCCTACAACAACGACAATGGATTTATTTCATGTGCATTCATATAAAGAAACGGTTATAGAGCCTACATGTGAAGAGGAAGGCTATACCTTGTTTAAATGTGATTGTAGTGAAGAATATAGGGGAAAAAGGACAGAAGCACTAGGGCATTTAATTGAAATTGATGCTGCAGTACCTAAAACTTGTACTAAGGATGGATTAACGGAAGGCTCTCATTGTAAAAGATGTGGTAAAGTCTTAAAAGAACAGGAGGTAGTAGGAGCATCTCACGAGTGGGATTACAATACTACAAAAGAACCAACCTGTACATCTCCTGGTGTGGCATCCGGTATGATTTGTAAGGTTTGTGGTGAAACTACCACTGGTGCAGAGGTTGTGCCTGCCTTGGGTCATGATTACCAAGAAACCATAGAAAAAACAAGCTATGGGCATTCCCATATTAAGCATGAATGCACAAGATGTCATGAAACCTATGTGGACACCTTAACGGTTGATTATACAAAGAATTATGATTATCATACACTTGAAACCAATTCCTTATATGAAGAGCATAGAAGTATTTATTTAAATATGTATAAAGCATTCTATGATTCTTGTATGGCATTTTTTGATTCTAGTGTAGACTATGTTTTAGAAAATGGTAAGGATTATGTAGTTTCTACTGGAAGTCAGAATTATGTTTATATAGCAAGCTATGAATATAATAAAGGTGCAATTACAGATAATGAGGCTTATGCAATAATGAATTCCTTCATTACAAATAATCCACAGTTCTATTTCTTAGATTCTCATATGTTTATATCTTCCAATGCATTTAAAACAAAGATTATGCTAATACTTGCGGATGATTATTATACAAAGGAAGCAAGAGATAAAAGTATTGAAGGTATACGCCATATGGAACAAGAGGTATATCAATTATTTATGGTAAGCCCACATATGAGTGATTTTGAAAAGTCTAAGCTAATTCATGATTACATCATTGAAAAAATAGATTATCAGAAGGATTCTATGGGAAGTCCATCAAAAGAGGATTGGGCACATAATATTATGGGACTTGCCGATCAAAATCCAGATACCGGTGGTGTATGTGAATGCTATGCTAAAGCATATTTATACCTATCTCATTTATTAGGCATTCATTCTATTATGGTTGTTGGTGTTGATAAAAAAGAAGGTGGTGGCCATGCTTGGAATTACACAGAAATTGATGGTAAATGGTATGGTGTTGATGTAACTTGGGATGATCAAACAACAATCATCTATAAGTATTTCTTAGCAAATAAGGCTACTATGGATGAAAATCATACTCCTGGAATGTCTAGTCCTAATGTAGATTTAAATAAAAACCATTTCCAAACAGAATTACCTGAATTATCGAGTACCAATGGTTATGAATAAAATGGCTTAAAGCCATTTTTTCATTTTTATGGTATAATTGAATGCGAATGATAATATTGAAGGAGAAATTGTCATGGGAAGAACATATAAATCCATTTTAGAAATTGTTGGAAATACTCCATTAATTGAGCTTACAAATCTAGAGAAGAGATTCAATTTGGAGGCTACTATTTTAGCAAAGCTTGAGGGATTAAATCCTGCAGGATCCTCTAAGGATAGAGTTGCTAAGCAGATAATTTTAGATTATGAGGAAAAAGGTTTATTAAAGGAAGGCTCAACCATAATTGAGCCTACAAGTGGGAATACCGGAATTGGTCTTGCTGCAATATGTGCTGCAAGAGGCTATAGATTAATTATTGTATTGCCAGATACTATGTCATTAGAAAGAAGAAATTTAATTAAGGCGTATGGGGCAGAGCTTGTTTTAACGGATGGTAAACTTGGCATGAAGGGGGCCATTGATAAGGCAGAGGAATTAAATAAGGAAATTCCTAATTCTGTAATCGCTGGTCAATTTGTTAATCCATCCAACCCTAAGGCTCACTTTGAAACTACTGGTCCTGAGATTTGGCGTGATACGGATGGCGATATCGATTTTTATGTTGCAACTGTAGGTACTGGTGGTACCTTGTCTGGTGCAGGGGAATACTTAAAGGAGAAGAATCCAAATATAAAGGTTGTAGCAGTAGAGCCTTTAGCATCTCCATTATTATCAAAAGGCATTTGTGGACCTCATAAAATCCAAGGTATTGGAGCAAACTTTATTCCAAAGACATTAAATCAAGAAATTTATGATGAGGTTATTGCAGTACCCGATGATAAAGCCTTTGAAATTGGCTCCTTAGCGGTTAAAAGTGATGGTATTTTTATAGGCATTTCCTCTGGTGCTGCACTTTATGCAGCAATAGAGATTGCCAAAAGAAAAGAGAATAAGGGTAAAAGAATTGTTGTTGTTTTACCAGATAATGGAGATAGGTATTTATCTACACCATTGTTTACGGATTAAAAAAGCTGGAATTTTAGGTTCCAGCAATTTTTTTGAATATTAGAATACGCCTTCAGCAAGCATAGCGTCACAAACCTTTTCGAAACCAGCGATGTTTGCACCAGTTAATAGGTCGTTTTCTCTAACACCATACTTTACTGCAGTATTATGTGCGTTGTGGAAGATACCTTCCATAATGCCCTTAAGTTTAGCGTCAACCTCTTCGAAAGTCCAAGATAGTCTTTGAGAGTTTTGACACATTTCAAGACCAGAAGTAGCAACACCACCAGCGTTTGCTGCCTTACCAGGTCCATAGATAATTCCATTATCAATTAGGTAATGAGCTGCCTCAAGAGTAGTAGGCATGTTCGCACCTTCGCAAACAATTTCTACTCCGTTTGCAACTAATGCCTTTGCGTCATCTAAATTTAATTCATTTTGTGTTGCGCAAGGAAGAGCGATATCTACCTTGTAATTCCATACACCATGCTCACCATTTTTCTTTTCATGGTATTCAGCACTCTTACGAGCCTTAGCATATTCAGTTAAACGAGCACGCTTAACCTCTTTAACTTCCTTAAGTAATTGAACATCGATTCCTTCAGGGTCATAAATCCAACCATTAGAATCAGAGCATGTAATTACCTTTGCACCAAGGCTTTGTGCCTTTTCAATAGCGTAAATAGCAACATTACCTGCGCCAGATACTGCAACAGTCTTGCCCTCAAAGGATTCACCCTTCATAGTCTTTAGTGCCTCCTGAGTGAAGTAGCATACACCATAGCCTGTTGCCTGAGTACGAGCTAAGGAACCACCGAAGGCTAAGCCCTTACCAGTTAATGTACCAGTGAATTCATTACGGATTCTCTTATATTGGCCAAATAGGTAACCAACTTCTCTACCACCAACACCGATATCACCAGCAGGTACATCTGTATCAGGACCAATGTGACGATATAGCTCAGTCATAAATGCCTGGCAGAATCTCATGATTTCTGCATCGCTCTTGCCCTTAGGGTCGAAGTTAGAACCACCCTTACCACCACCCATAGGTAATGTAGTTAGGGAATTCTTTAAAATCTGCTCAAGACCTAAGAATTTAATAATAGATGCATTTACAGATGGATGGAATCTTAAACCACCCTTGTAAGGTCCAATTGCACTATTATATTGTACGCGGTAACCACGGTTAACCTGTACTTCATTGTTATCATCTAACCAAGCAACTCTGAATTGAACGAATCTTTCAGGTTCTAAGAAGCGCTCTAGGATATGATTCTTTTCAATATCTGGTCTTTTTTCTACAATTAATTCTAGAGATTCTAAGATCTCCTGTGCTGCCTGTAGGAACTCTGGCTCATTTGCGTTGTTCTTTTGTAGATCAGCATAAACTTTCTTTACATATTCTGTTCTAAACATATATTCATACCTTCCTTTTTAATCTCATCCACTAGGATTTATTTGTATTTTAGCACAATTATTTATTAAATCAACTCTTTTTTGAATTTTATACAAAAAATGCATTTTCAAAAGAATTTTAGTCAAAACTATAGGAAATTAGTCCGAATTTTATTCTAAAAATTAAAAATTAAATTCGAAAAATTGAATAAAATTTATGTGGAAATTGTACCATCTTAGTTTTATAATATGCTTGCGCATAAATATTTATCCTATTTATAATACAAAGATATAATATATAAGGCGTCAAAAAGGAGAAAGAAAATGGATATTTCAACCCTAGATATGGAATTATTAAATACCATTTTATTAATTATCGCAGTTATAGGTACTGTCGCTTATGCTATTTCTGGTGCTTTAACTGGAATTGAAAGTAAGCTAGACCTTTTTGGTGTAATCGTGTTAGCCGTCATTACAGCAACCGGAGGAGGCTTCCTAAGAGATTTAATTTTAGGTAAAAGTAGGTTTGTCATATTTGAGGAATGGTGGTACCCTCTCATTGCCTTTGCTGTTTCCGGCTTAGTATTTGCCGTCATGTGGTTTATTAAGGATTTATCCTGGGAGGATTCTAGGGCGTACCGCTTAACCTATTTAATTATAGATTCTGTTGGCCTTGGCGCATTTGTGATCGTTGGTGTATTAAGAGCACAAACGATAGGTAACGTTTCAAATGAGGGACAATTAATCTTTTATGCCTAATTAAGCTGTGTTGGTGGTTCTTTATTAAGAGACCTTTTGGTAATGAGAATTCCTGCAATTTTTAGAAAGCATATCTACGCTGTTGCAGCAATTATTGGTTCTATCTATTTTGTCTTTATGGCAAAGTTTATCAGCAATATTTGGCTGAATTCTATAACTACAGTTTTAATTGTGGTTACAATAAGATTCTTTGCAGCAAGATATAAATGGAATTTCCCTAAGATTCATTTTAAAAACGAAGAGAATTGTAAGTGAGTCATCATATATATGATGGCTTTTTCTTTACATTGATTTTTGAATTTGGTATAATGCTAAAGGTGATAAAATTATGCAGGAAGTGAAAATGGATAATCTTGAGTTATTCTATGATGTATTAGATGAATCAAATAATTTCTTGTACGAAATATTTCATAAGCCATATTTTGAATTGTTAGAAATGACCGTAAGAAATATATTGGCTGGCGAGGTCGTATGTGATATTGAGGATTTAGATAAGGAAGAAGAGCTCGAAGAAATTTATGCAAAAATTAAAGATGTAGATTTTTCAGCTGAAGATGTCCGCAAGGCTATGCAATCCATAGTTTTAAGAGGCTTTAAGGAAATGCGTATTCCTAACGGGAATACAACTCCAGATACCTTAGGTATTCTTGCTGCATATTTAATTACAAAGATTCATAAGGAAAAGGAATTGTCTATTTTAGATCCTTTATGTGGTACAGGTAATTTATTATTCACTATAGCAAATTATTTAGATAAGAAAACAAAATTATTTGCGATAGATGATGATGAATGGATGACAAAAATTACTGCACTCACTGCGGATTTACTGGATTATCCTGTTGAGGTATATTATCAAAATACCATGAGTCTTCAATTAACGAATATAGATTCTATTGTCTTTGATATGCCCCATTCAGAGTATATAGATGGTAAATATTTCCCTTATGAGGCTATCTTGCATTTTGTAAATGAGCTTAAGGAGGGTGGGTCCTTAATTGCGATTGTAGAGAATGATTTCTTCTGTTATGATTCCAATCAGGAATTTAAAAAGAAATTATTAGCATCTATGTCCATTTTAGGCATTATTGAGCTTCCTGATAGTATGTTTAATCAAGCAAGACCAAAGCTAATTCTGGCATTGCAGAAGAGGCAACTAAAAGATGCCAAATGCTTCATGGTAAAGCTTCCAAGCTTTACGGATGTAGAAGATTTTAATAATGCATTAAGAGATATTGAAGCATGGTTTTTAAAAAATAATTAGGATAAAAAAGGAAAGTAAGGAGAAAAGAATATGTCTAAAATTATGGCAGTAAATGCTGGCTCATCCTCTATTAAGTTTCAGTTATTAGAGATGCCAGAGGAAAAGGTTATCGCATCAGGAACTGTAGAAAAGATTGGTTCTGTTGATGGTTCAGGAAAGCCTTTAAATGGTATTGTAACATTAAAGTATAATGGAAAGAAGGAAGAAACAAATCCAGTTATTCCTACTCATGCAGAAGGTGTACAGCTAGTATTAGATGCATTAATTGATAAACAAATTTTAAAGAGCTTAGATGAAATCAATGGTGTTGGTCATCGTATTGTCCAGGGTGGAGAATATTTTAAGGATTCTACACTTGTTGATGGTCCTGATGGAGTTGTTGTTAAGAAAATTGCAGAGCTTGCTGATTTAGCTCCACTTCATAATCCAGCTCACATCGTTGGTATTAAGGCTTTCTATAAGGCATTACCTAATGTACCAGAGGTTGTAGTATTTGATACTGTATTCCATCAAACTATGCCAGAAGAGGCATATATGTATGCAATTCCATATGAATGGTATACAAAGTACGGTATTCGTAAGTATGGTGCTCATGGTACATCTCATAAGTATGTATCTCAAAGAGCAGCGGAATTAATTGGTAAGCCATTAGAGGATACAAATGTTATTGTTTGCCATTTAGGTAATGGTGCATCTATTAGTGCTGTTGAGGGTGGTAAGTGTAAGGATACCTCCATGGGCTTAACACCACTTGAGGGTATTCCTATGGGAACTCGTACAGGTAATATTGACCCAACAGTTGTTTCCTATATTTGTAATAAGGAAGGAAAAACTGCAGATGAGGTTGTAACTATCTTAAATAAGAAAAGTGGTTATTTAGGATTATCTGGTAGATCTAATGATGCAAGAGATGTTACAGAGGGTATGAATAATGGCGACCATAGATGTAAATTAACCTTTGATGTTCAGGCTAAGAGAGTTGCCGATTATGTAGCTTCCTACTGGCTATATTTAGGTGGTAAGGTAGATGTAATTGCCTTCACTGCGGGTATGGGTGAAAACCTAAAGCATTTACGTAAGAAGATTGTAGATAGACTTGCTCCTTTAGGCGTTAAGCTTGACGAAAATCTTAATGATACATTCTCTGATGAAAGAATTATTTCTACACCTGATTCTAAAATTCAGGTATGGATTATTCCTACAAATGAAGAGGTTATGATTGCAAGAGACACTGTACGTGTTGCAAATGTAAAGTAATAAAAAGAACAGGAAGGCGTTTCTTCCTGTTTTCTTTATGCTCTCCACTACCATAGGATAACATAGCATACAAAATCACTTTTTGTAACTAAGCTTTTCATAATCTAATCCTTATCTATATATTAGAAACATCATAGTATGATTAGTATAATATTGGCATTCCTTCGGAAAAAAAATAAAAATTTGAAAATTCATAATTAATAATTATGGTTTAAAAAGAAAAAATCTTGAAGGCTGACAAAAATGTGATATAATGCTATGTGGTAGTAAATATTTTCAAAAGGAGCTGAAAATATGAGAATAGGTGTATTGACTTCAGGAGGAGATTCTCCTGGTATGAACGCAGCGATTCGTGCGGTTGTTCGTGCAGCATTATCTAATGGGGATAAGGTGTTTGGTATTTCTGATGGATACCGTGGTCTTGTCGAGGGAAGATTTAAGGAATTCACAAGAAGCGATGTTTCTGAAATCCTTAATAGAGGTGGTACAATTTTAGGTACTGCAAGACTTCCTGAATTTAAGTATGAGGCTGTAAGACAGCTTGCTGTAAAGCAGTTACAAAAGAATGATATAGAGGCATTGATTTGTATTGGTGGAGATGGTACGTATGCAGGTGCGCTTGCTCTTCATCATATGGGAATTAAAACCATAGGTATTCCTGGCACAATTGATAATGATATTGCATCTAGTGATTATACTATTGGCTTTTCAACTGCATTAAATACAGCTTGTGAAGCAATCGATAAGCTTAAGGATACGTCATCTTCTCATCAAAGATGCTCTATTATTGAGGTTATGGGTAGACACTGTGGTGATTTAGCATTATATTCTGGATTATGCACAGGTGCCGAATATATATTTACAAATGAGACTGGTCTAGATAAGGAAAAGCTTTTAAAGGATTTAAAGGAAAATAGACTTGCAGGCCGTCGTCATGCGATCGTTGTTATATCGGAAAATATGACAGACGTTTACCAGTTAGCTAAAGAGGTAGAGGAATATTCAGGATATGAATGTCGTGCTACCGTTTTAGGATATGTTCAGCGTGGTGGAACTCCTACACCTGAAGACCGTTTACTTGCAGCCAGATTAGGTGCATATGCGGTTGACCTTCTTAAACAGGGGGTATCAGGAGTCTGCGTAGGTGTAATTGACAATGAACTCCGCAATACACCTATTGAAGAAGCTTTGAGTATGAAAAATATTCCGAGCGAGGAGTTACATAATTTAGTTCAAAAATTAAAATAGTTATAAGGAGAAGAAGAAATGAAAAAGACTAAGGTTGTTTGTACAATTGGGCCTGCTTCTGAGAAGAAGGAATCTCTTGAAAGATTAATCGGAATTGCAGGAATGAACGTTATGAGAATGAATTTCTCTCATGGCGATTATGAGGAGCAGGGCTTCCGTATTAAGAATGTTAAGGAATTAAACAAGGAGCATGGCTGGTTCACTGGTATTGCTCTTGATACTAAGGGTCCTGAAATTCGTACTGGTTATTTACAAAATGATGAACCAGTTATGTTACACAAGGGAGATATTATCCGTGTAACTATGGATTATTCATATTTAGGAAACAAGGATAAGATTGCTATTTCTTATGCTGGTTTATATGATGATATCCATGTTGGTGGAAGAATTTTAATTGAGGATGGTAACCTAACATTAAAGGTTATTGAAAAGGATGAGGCTACTCGTGAACTTGTTTGTGAGGCTCAAAATGATCGTAAGATTAAGAATAAGAGAAACTGTAATGTTCCAGGCGTAGTATTAAATATGCCTTATGTATCTCCTAAGGATAAGGCAGATATGGAATTTGCTTGTGATCAGGGATTAGATTTCATCTTTGCATCCTTCGTACGTCGTCCTGATGATATCCGTCAGATTCGTGAAATTTTAGCTGCTAAGGGCAACACTCATATTAAGATTATTTCTAAGATTGAGAACCAAGAGGGTGTATCTAACATGGAAGAAATCGTTAAGCTTTCTGATGGTGTAATGGTTGCTCGTGGTGACTTAGGTGTTGATGTTGAGGCTTGGGATTTACCAGAAATCCAGAAGCAGATGATCTTCTTAGCTCAATCTACAGGTAAAATCGTTATTACAGCTACTCAGATGCTAGATTCTATGCAGCAGAACCCAAGACCTACTCGTGCAGAGGTTTCTGACGTTCATAATGCAGTATTAGATGGTACATCTGCAACAATGCTTTCTGGAGAGTCTGCTCAGGGTGATTATCCATTTGAGGCAGTTTCTTATATGGCTAAGATTGATGAGAGAGCTGAAGATTCTATCGATTATGAATTAATGATTAGAAATGTAGTTGAAATGAAGGAAAACCAAAATGAGGCTGACGCTTTAGGCTTAGCTGCAGCTACATTAGCTAACAATTTCGAAGTACCTGCAATCGCAGTTGAGGGTGACATTGAATTAGCATTATCTATTTCTCAGTATCGTCCTGCTGCTGATGTATTCTTCGCATTCGATAATGCAGATGATGCACGTACAGCTTCTATTCTATTCGGTATTCAGCCACTTGTTGGTAAGCTTTCTGATGCAGTTGCTAAGGCAAAGGCATGCTTAGAGCTTGAAGCTGATGATACAATCATCACTATCGTTGGCAAGAAGCTTGAATTAGTTGACGTTAAGTAATTCATTTTGAAATTAAGCCCATTTAAGTGGGCTTTTTTCTTTCTTCTTGCAAGAAAATTGGGTATAATGTATAAAAGAGGGGTTTTATATGTTTCGTATTGGTTGTCATTTATCTATTGCTGAGGGTTATTTTAAGGCTTTACAAAATATATTATCTATAGGTGGTAATACCTATCAATATTTTTCGAGAAATCCTCAAGGAGGTAAGGCTAAGGCCTTCAATCAAAAGGATTTTGATGATTTTATTGCCCATGCTAAGAATAATCAAGTGGAAGGTTTACTTTGTCATGCGCCTTATACCCTAAACCCAGCAAGCGAAAAGGAAAATGTTAGAGAATTTGCTCTTGTTTGCTTTAAAGAGGATTTAGAGATTTTAGAGAGATTTCCGAATGGATTATATAATTTCCATCCAGGCTCTTGCGGTAAGCAGGATAGAACTTTAGGCTTAAAAATGATTATAGATACCTTAAATCAGGTAATGTTTAAGGATATGAATACTACGATTTTGCTTGAAACTATGAGTGGCAAGGGTAGTGAGCTTGGCATAACCTTCGAAGAAATTAAAACCATTATTGATGGGCTTATTTATAAGGAGCATATAGGTGTTACAATAGATACTTGCCATATTTATTCTGCAGGATATGATATTGTAAATGATTTAGATGGTGTAATTGATACCTTTGATAGGGTTATTGGTTTAAAATATCTTAAGGCCATTCACCTAAATGATTCTATGACGTCATTTAATTCAAGAAAGGATCGCCATCAAAAGATTGGTGAGGGTTCGATTGGACTTGATACCATCATAAGAATTATGAATCATCCTAGGCTAAAGGATTTACCATTTTATTTAGAAACTCCCAATGATTTAGAGGGCTTTAAAAATGAAATACAATTCTTAAAATCAAAAAGAGAAGAGTTGTAATTAAATAATATGATATTTTTATATTTGGCGGTGATATTTTGAAAACAAAGGTAATCGTTTCTGCGGATACAGGAATAGAGGCAATTCCTATGGCATCTATCGTATCCTATTTACCATCTAGGATTTGTTTTTCGGATTGTGAATCCTATGATTCCTTATTAAATATGGATTTTCATCAATTCAATTTAAGAATGAAATATGATTCCCTAGCAAATCCTGAAATTAAAGGATGCAAAGAAGAAAAATTAAAAGAAATATTAGATGATTTAGCTAAAGATGGATATGAAAGATTCTATTTTATATTGAGTAATCAAAAGATATCCTATTATAAGCCATTAATTGAAAAATATATTCATGAGAATAAAAAAGTACAATCCTTTTATTTTCAAGTGAAATCCGAAGGCTTCCCTGTAGTTTATATGGCCTATGAGGCACAAAAGCTCTTTGAGCTTAATAAATCTATTCCAGAAATAGAAAAAATGCTATCCTTTTTGGATGCCAATAATACAATGTATTTCTTCTCTTTAGGAGAGGATAAAATTCCTCAAATTGAAAAGCTTATCGATTCTTCGTTGGATCCATTTGAATTTGAAAATAAGAATGTCGTACTTCATATTCTTAAAAAGAATGAGTCCTCCATCGTTCGTTTGAAGGAAAAAAATAAGACTATCGCACCATATGTGGATGTATTCTTACTTGAAATGGATGGAAAGAAGGTTATTCCTTTCATTTTATATACGGATCGTTTTTCAAAATATACAGAAAGCCTTTTAAAGGAGCTTGAAAAAAGCTTTCCAGATATGGAAATACCTATCTATGAAATGCCTCCTTATTTATCGCTTAAATATGGGAAGTTTTCTTGTGCCATAGGATATATTGTAAGATATGGAAAATAAGCCTATTTTAGGCTTTTTCTTTACCTATCATTTTGGACATTTTCTTGCAAAGTGTAGCACAATATGTTAAAATTTTAAAATAGTGTAGTATAGATATACTACAGATAGGAAGATGATTATGAAAGTTTTAATTGTAGGTTTAGGGTTAATGGGTGGCGCATATGCATATCGATTATCCAACAAGGGATATACGGTGTATGGATCAGATATTAATATGGATTCTATAGATTACGCGCTCGAAAAAAGATTTATTGTCAATGGATCTGTAAATCCTGAGGAGTTTATAAAGGATGTGGATTTAATTGTTTTGGCAATTTATCCTAAAGCAATCTTAAATTTTATTCAAAGGTATAAGGAATATTTCCACGAGGGTCAAATCATTACGGATATATGTGGAGTGAAAAGTGATTTTGTAAGTCAAGCTTATAAACTATCTAAGCCTGCAGAGTATTGTTCTCATCATCCTATGGCTGGTAGAGAAAAGATTGGCATTGAGTATTCTACAGAATGTGTATTTGGAGGTGCGAATTTTCTAATTACTCCAACAGAGGACGTAAGCGAAGATACCATAAATGCTTTAAAGCAATTAGGTATAGATTTAGGCTTTAAAAGAATATCCGTTATGGATATCGAAAAGCACAATCGAATGATTGGCTTTACCTCCCAACTTACACATGCTATCGCTGTATCCTTAGTGAATTCGGATCACGATTCGGATACAAAATATTATATTGGAGATTCCTATAGGGATTTAACAAGAATTGCAATGATTAATGAGGATTTATGGAGTGAGCTTTTCTTGGAAAATAGAAAGTATTTGTTAGAGCATATTGCATCCTTTGAATTTGAACTAGATTTGCTTAAAATGGCATTATACCGTGAAGATAAGGAAGCATTATGTGAATTATTCCGTTCTTCAACAAAAATAAGGAAAGAGATGGAGAAATAATCGTGAAGGAATTAAATATAAATCTTACACACACCTCTTATAAAATCATTATTGAAAATGGATTATTAGATCATATAGCAGATTATATTAAGACGGTATATACAAATAAAAAGATTTTTATTATCACGGATGATAATGTCGCAAAATACTATTTAAAAAAGGTTAGTAAGGCACTTGAGGATTCCTACATTGTAGAATCTATTGTTATTCCTCATGGGGAAGCCTCAAAAAGCTTAACAGAATATGCACATGTATGTGAGGAATTATTAAAAAAAGACATAAGAAGAAATCATTTATTGCTTGCTCTAGGTGGAGGAGTTATTGGTGATTTATGTGGCTTTGTTTCATCAAGTCTTTATAGAGGCATTCCATATATTGGAGTACCTACATCCTTACTTTCCCAAATGGATTCCTCCATTGGTGGAAAAACAGGAATTGATTTCTTTGGTAGAAAGAATATTTTAGGCGCATTCAAGCAGCCTAAAATGGTATTAATTGATCCATTAACCCTAAACACATTAGATCCTAGTGAGTATACGAGCGGAATGGGAGAATTAATTAAGCATGGAGCTATTGGAAATAAGAAACTTCTTACGATGCTTATGAATACACAAGAAATGAATGAAGACATTATTTTAGAATCCTTATCTGTGAAAAAGAAAATGGTCGAAATGGATGAATTTGATATGGGTGAGCGTATGAAGCTTAATTTTGGTCATACCTT
>CAMEKD010000004.1 GCA_945920825.1 uncultured Anaeroplasma sp. | reverse complement strand
TTTAATACATAATTAAGTCTATTTTACCAAATTCGAATTTATTTTCAATCAAAAAAACAAAATATTTAAATTAATAATATTTTAAAAATTGGTGTTATTTTTAAATTCTATTTGGTACCTTTTAGGTAAAATCCTTTATTAATGACATTCTTTTTGATTGTTTTTGTACAATTCATGTGTTATTATATATATGGCGTATGCCAAAATTAAAAAACAGGAGAAAAAATTATGAAGAAAAACTTATTAAAGGCTAGTGCCTTCCTAGGCTTAGCAATTTCTGCTTTCGTATTAGCTTCCTGTGGTGAGAGTGCTGAGGCATCAACAGAAGTAGTGAATACTACAACTACAGAGACTTTACCTGCAACTGAAGAGATGCCTGAAACTGTAGAAATTACAGATTTAGATGGCAAGGTATTTACTGTTTCCGAAACTAAGGATGCAAATGTTGTTACAAAGGCATTATTATTATCTGCACTTAATGGTGTAAAGTCTGAGAAGAACCCATACGCTATTGCATTTGATGCTAAGGTTAATGAAAATGTATCTGTTGAAGCTAATGGTGTTACTGGAACAATTGATGCAGATGTAAAAGCAAGCGTTGCTGCATCTATTGGTGATAAACCATATACTGGCTTTGATGTTACAAAGGAGTTAACTGAGGAAGAAATTAATAAAGCTATTCTAGAAGTAAATAATATTGCTGCAGTTGCATCTTTAAAGGGTGAAGTTCTATTCAGTGATTTTGTAATTGATGAAAAGGATCCAATCTTCACTGAGGATCCAACTCTTCTTGATCAGGCTAAGAAACAAGCTTTAGCTTTATCTAAGGACAAGATTGATGCAGATATTCGTGTATTCATTAAGGAAAATACTGCATACGGTGAATTCTTTGCACATATTCCTGAAGCAATAAGTTCAAAAGATGAAAGTGATATTATGTATACACCTAAGACTGAGGGTATATTTACAGATATTGCTCCAATGGTTACAACAGCACTTAGTGATTATCAGAATTCATCTTTAATTAATTTCTATAATAAGTATGTAGAAATGATGGAATTTGATGAGAATGCTAAGATTAAATTAGCACCTATTGATTTATCTATGGTAAATGCTGAATTCTTTGAATCCGAAGAATACCAAAGGATTGTTTCCCTTGTTGAAACATTAGGAATTGAAATTAGTGAGATTAACGATGGCGTTGCTACAGTGTCATTCGATATTACTGGTGCTAAGGTAAAGAACTTCTTAAAGCTAATTGGTCAGGATAGTATTGCTACAGTAGTTAATTCATTACTTCCTAATGATGAATCCTTAGTAAAGATTGCATTAACTGTTGATTTAGCAAAGGCAAGATTAAATCATTTTGAAATCTCTATAGATGAAATTGAGACCATTGGTAGCGTTGCATTAGTAGTTGCTGCATTATATATGCCTGAGGATGCAGTATTACCTATAGATAGCGTTAAGGGTTCAATTTCATTAACAATTGATGTTAAATATGACGCTGATGTAAACGCAGTTGCAGAGCCTAAAGAAGGCATTGAATATGAGGTTAAAGAATATCTATAACAAAAGTACAATCCATTATATTTAAAAATTGGATGCTATGATAAAATATGTTCATAGCATCTTTTTTTGTTATATAAAAAAAGAAGCTATTCATATACTTTATTTTGTTTCAAAATGGTGTATAATAAACATGCAATATAGCAAAAATTAAAAAGGAGGACAAAAAAAGTATGAAAAAAGTATTTTTAAGAACTGGAGCTCTTGCTGGCTTAGCAGTATCTGTATTAGCATTAGCATCCTGTGGTTCTAGTGAGGTTGATGTTAAAGATTTAGATGGTAATTCTTATAAGATTGCTGCAACTGAGGATTCTGAGGCTGTATCTAAGGCTATCGTATTAGCTGCAAACAGTAGCACTCAGGAAACTGAAGGTAAGCTTTATGCAGTTGGTGTTGATGCTAAGGTTAATGGAAATGTAACTGTTGAAACTAATGGTGTTACTGGTACTATTGTTGCAAATGCGAATGCGAGTGCAGGTGCAAGTATTGGTACTGCGACTTACGCTGCTTATACTCCAAATGAGGATGGTTCTTATGCTTCTGCCGATGTTAAGGCTGCAACAGATTTATTAAAGCAGAACCTAGGCGCATTAGTAACTGCACATGGGGATGTTCAATTTAAGAATTTCGGTGTAGATACAACCAATAAGGCATTTGCTGACCTTACAGATGAGGAAATAAAAGCAATACAAGATATGTTTAAGGCAGCTGATGGTAAGGCTGTTTCTGCTGATGTTAAGGCATTCTTATATAATGATGGATATGCTTATGGTGAGGTTAATGCAAAAATACCTGAAGAGATTGCACAATTAATAAGCTCAGATACACAAACAAATATAGAGAAATATATCAAGAGTGCAATTCCTTATTATGATATGGCTCCTGTTGTTTCAACTGCATTAAATGCATATCAAACAAAGTCTTTAGCTGATTTCGTTACTTATGCTAAGGAAAATATTCCTGGCTTTGAGGATTTCGATTTACCCGAAATGCCAAATTTTGATGCAGCGTTCTATGAGTCTGATGAATATAAGACATTAGTTGATGTTGTTGAGGCATTAGGCGTTAAGGTTTCTAATGTTTCTAATAGTAATGTAACATTTGAGGTTGAGGTTACTGAACCTGAAGTTAAGGAGGTTGCTAAAAAGCTTGCTCCTGAATTTAGTGCTGCAATTGGATTAGTATTCTCTGGTGATAAGACATTATTTAAGGCATCTGTTACAGTAGATGTAGTTCATGGTAGATTCGTATCTGTTCATGTTTCAACGGATGCATTAGATAAGATTTATACTCTTGCTTCAGTCGTATCATCTGGTTTAGGTTCTGGTATTATCGGTGGCTATGTTACTACCCCAGAAATTCCAACATTACCATTTGAAGAAGTAGAGGGTTCATTATCCTTTGAATTAAACTTCAAGTATGATGGCGATGTTAATGTTTCTGCAACTCCAGATTCTTCTAAGACTTACGTTGAACAGGGTGTTGTAATAGAATAATGAACATGCTTGAGAGGTTGTCATAGGCAACCTCTTTTCTTTTTTCTTTTTATTACCTAAAAAATTTGGTATACTTTAATTAGAAAGTGAGGCTCGATTATGAAATCAAAGGTATATTTTACTAAGGATATAACTCCAAATGCTGTTTTAAAGCTTTATAAATATTTAGGATTTGAATTAAAGGGTAACGTAGCCATTAAGCTTCATTCAGGAGAAGTAGGTAACCAAAACTTTTTAAGACCATTATTTTGGAAGCCAATCATAGATTATATTCAAGGTACAGTAGTTGAATGTAATACGGCTTATGATGGAATGAGAAATACAACTCCTAAGCATTTAATTACGATTCATGAGCATGGATGGGATAAATATTTTAAATTTGATTTAATGGATCAAGAAGGACCAGATTTAGAAATAGATATTCCTAATGGTAAGGTTATAAAGAAGAATTGGTTTGGAAAGAATTTTAAGAATTATGATTCTATGATCGTTCTTTCCCATTTTAAAGGACACCCTATGGGTGGATATGGTGGTGCATTAAAGCAATTATCTATTGGCTGTGCATCAAGCTATGGCAAGGCATATATCCATGGTGCAGGCAATGTAGATGAAATATGGACAGCTGACCATAATTCCTTCTTGGAATCTATGGCAGACGCTGCAATGAGCGTTGTAGACTTTTTTAAAGGTAATATTGTATATATTAATGTAATGAAAAATATGAGTGTCGATTGTGATTGCTGTAGTGTTGCAGAGGACCCTTGCCTTAAGGATATGGGAATCATGATTTCCCTTGATCCTGTTGCAATCGATCAGGCTTGTATCGATATGGTGAAGAATTCATCCGATCCGGGAGTTGCCCATTTCTTAGAGAGAGTAAATTCTAGAAATGGTGAGCATACGATAGAGGCTTCTATGGCCTTAGGTATTGGCTCTAGAGATTACGAATTAATCGATGTTACAGATTTAATTTAAAGAATACGGCTAGGCCGTATTTTTTCAGGAGGGCTTATATGGATTCTTTATTAGAATTAAAGGAAAAAATTAATAAATTTACAAAGGATAGAGATTGGGAACAATTCCATACGCCATCGAATCTGGCTAAAAGTATTTCTATAGAGGCTTCTGAGCTTTTAGAATGCTTCCAATGGAGTGATACTGACTATGATTTAGATAAAGTAAAAGAAGAACTTGCCGATGTATTTAATTATGCAATACAGCTTGCCTCTGTATTAGATTTAGATATTAAGGATATTATCTTAAAGAAAATGGAGAAGAATGCATTGAAATACCCTATATCTAAGGCAAAGGGATCAAGCAAAAAATATAATGAGCTATGATTAAGGAAATCAATAAGAATAAAATATATTATCTATATAATTCTAAAAATAGTGATACGTTAATTGTTATGCTTCATGGACTTACGATGTCTTCTGAAATATATCCTATAAGTGATTTGGCAGAATATTTATATAGCTTAAATTATGACATTTTAAGATTTGATTTTATAGGGCATGGAAAATCCTACGGGAAACCTTTAGATATGACCTTAGAAATTGAAATGAATGATGCTAAAGCTATGATAGATTCCTATAAGGATAAATATAAAAAATTAATATTCATAGGGCATTCCCAAGGTGGTGTTATTGCATCCTATCTTGCTCAGATATATAATCCATATAAGGTAATCTTATTAGCCCCTGCCTTTAATTTGATGGATTGCTTTAAAAATGGTGATTTCTTTGGCAAAAAAATCAAAGAGAATCAGCCTGTTCACATATGGGGTATGAGATTATCCTATGATTATTTAAAGGATACTAGAAGGGAAGATTATTATCTTCTTAAATATCATAATGAGGTAACTATCATTCATGGCGATAAAGATCGATTATGTCCTCTATCCTATAGTATTCAATTTAAAGAAAAATATGAAAATGTTCATCTTGATGTTATACATGATGCAGATCATGAATTTTATGACTTTTTTGATGAATTAAAAGTAAAGGTAGGTGAGTCATTAAATGAATAAAAAAATTTGTATTGCACCATTCCTTCTATTCTTCACTCTAAGTTCGTGTGGACCTTTGATGAAGGATATTACGGTTGAAAGTGGAAGTGAACCTTTAGTAGATACTATAACTGATTCACAAGAAACTGAGACAGAAACAATAGCCCCAACAACCATTTTTCCAGAAAATAAGGAGTATACCTTTAGTGAATTTATAGATGTCGCATTTGGTAGTGGAGAAGTCATTTATAATGCAGGAGATTCTAACCCTTATGGAATTGATTTGACAAAATATGGAAATGATATTTCTGCTATTTTTTATGAACCTAAGGAGATAGATGATCCTTATATAGATGTAGATTATTCTGAATTTTATAGAAATTTTAATGTGGCTATTACCTATGAGGATGCCTATTATAGAGCACTTCATGGATTTATTGCAGGAGATATTACACCCGAGGATTATATGCCAAAGAATTTAGGCATTATGGAGGATGATAAATATGTTAGGTCATCTAGTGGCACTTATATATTAGATACAGAGGGAAATTATATAGGCTATATGCCAAACACAAGAGGCTCTGCAAGATGTATTTATTATGGATGTGGCTATGTTTCCTTAAATGATGTTTCTGCATACCTTTTAGCTTTTGGTTCATTACCAGCGAATAGTAATTATGGTACATCAAGTGTAAACCGGAGTGAAGCTCTTGCAAAGTGGGGAGAATATGCAAGAGTAAATAAGCAAAATTTCTCAGGGGATACAACAAAATATCCTTATGAACCACTACTTCCTAATATTATGGGAAGAGGAAGTATTCAATATACAGAAACAGATTTTGGAACAAAGGGAAATTACAAATATCAATTCTATAACAGAAGTGAACAAACTCTAGACAAATACAACGATGGAGAATATATTAATAGAGGAATTTGTAGGTTTGTCTTTGTAAGTGATCCTAAGGTAACTAAAATGGATAATAGATATGTATTCTATACCTATAATCACTACAATGATTTTCAAGAGTATTTAAATTATGATGATGGGTTTGGAATCCGTTTTGGCTGTGAGTCTGCAGGTAACCTTCCATGCTCTTCTAGGAATGATTATGATGAAAGTTTTAAGGAGTCAACACAGTATCAAGCTCCCGTCGTTAGACAATTTTCATCTTTTGCCTAAAAGTAATCGTTTTCGAAAAAAATGATTGTTTAAATTCGTTATTTTGTTATATACTATAAGTGCTTATGAAATAGGTTGTCATGTATACTCCCTAGAATATGATGACTGTCATAAGCAAACTATAACTCTCCCAATTTAAGGAATAAGGAACGGCTCCCACTGTTCCTTATTTCTTTTTTTAAAGAATTTTAGTATAATACGGATTGAGGCGATAGTATGCATTTAAGAGAAGATATTCATGATTTTTTAAATACAATACCAGAATATGTTACCGTTGTTGCCGCAACAAAGTATGTTGGGGCAGATTTAATGAGAGAATTATATCAAAATGGTGTTACAAATTTTGGCGAAAATAGAGTAGAGGCCTTCTTGGAAAAATATGAGAATCTTAAGGATATAAATCCAACCTGGCATTTCATTGGGCATCTACAAAGAAATAAAGCGAAAAAGGTAATCGATAAAATCGATTATTTACATTCGCTAGATTCCATTGAGCTTGCGAAAATTATCGAAAAAGAAAGAAATACACCTCTAAATTGCTTTATTGAAGTATCGATTAACCTTGAGGAGTCTAAGAATGGAGTTCCTTATATGGATATTGATTCCTTCATGGAGGAGGTATTCTTATACCCAAAGGTAAAAATTGTTGGTCTTATGATGATGGCAATTAAGGGAGATACCCATCTTGATATCAAAAATCAATTTGAAAGATTAAGAGATTTAAGAGATCGATTAGAGGAAAAATATAAAATTAAAATTCCATATTTATCCATGGGTATGAGTGATGATTATAAGGAAGCATTAGAGGCTTCTGCAACTCATATAAGATTAGGTAGAATTCTATGGAAGGATTAGATAGCTTTAAAAGAAGAGTTGATTCTTCTATAAGTAGAGTATATGAGGGTGGAGTTGTTTTACTTCCCTTTTTAGACGATAGTGAAATAGGTGTAATCGAGGCTAAAGTAAAATATTTAAGTGATATACAGGTCTCCTTTTATGGTGGTATTATAGATGCAGATAGAAAAAGATGTATCTTATCTTTATATGATATAAAAAAAGAGGATTTCAAAATTCGCATTTTTGAAATCCAATATAATAAAAAATATTATGAATTATATCATAGAAGTATTCTAGGTGCTTTAATGGGTTTAGGGATTAAAAGAGAGGCTATAGGAGATATTGTAATAGATGAGGATAAGAATGCATATTTTGCTGCAACAGATGAAATATCTAAATTCTTACTTAGAGAATTTACCTCTGTAGGTAAGGCACCTATTACATTAAAGGAAGTTCATAATGAAATTCATAATAGAATTAAATATGAGGATAAATTACATTTTCTATCTAGCCTAAGATTAGATGTAATTATCTCATCCGCATATAATTTATCTAGAAGTGAAGCTTTAGAATATTTAGAGCGTGGAGAAGTATTTATTAACCATATCATGAATCAAAATCCTTCTCATATATGCAAAGAAAAGGATTTAATTAGCGTAAGACATAAGGGTAGAGTATACGTAAATAAAATAGGTGGAAATTCCAAAAGTGGAAGAATTTGTGTAACTCTATCGAAAAGAATTTAGGAGTAATTTATGGATGCAGTAAGCCAAGAGGTAATGAAGAAAATTGATACATATACATGTGAACATTTAATAAAATCCATTGATTTAATGGAAGCAGCAGGTGCTTCTATGGCAAAGGAGGTATTATCCCAATACTCCCCCAAAAGAGTATTACTTTTGGTGGGCTCTAGTGGCAATGGTGGAGATGCGTTAGTTTTGGGTAGAAAGCTTATAGAGGAAGGTATTATGGTTGATGCTTATCTCATTAGTGATAAATTAAGCATGGACACGAATACCAATAAGGAAAGATTTAAGGGCAACATTTATTATGAATTACCAAAGCTGGATTATGATTTAATTATTGATGGCTTAATTGGCTTTGGCTTAAAATCTAAATTAAGAGATAATTATATCAAAGTAATTGATAGCGTTAATCAATCGAATATTAAAATTGTATCCTTAGATATTCCAACAGGAATTGATGCGACAAGTGGAGTGTCCTATGGTGCATTTATAAAAAGTGATTTATGTATAACAATAGAATATCCTAAGACAGGATTATTCTTAAACGATGGATTAGATTCCTATAAGAAATTATCTATTATATCTATTGGTATTATAAAGACTAGTGATGTTATCCATATTCACGAAAAAGAAGAATTTAGAGGGTTGCTTCCCTATCGATTAAGAAATAGTAATAAGGGAGATTACGGCAGAGTTGCAATTGTTGCTGGGTCCTATAAATACCCTGGAGCCTCCTATATTGCATATCAAGCATGTGCTTCGTTTAAAATGGGAGTAGGATATTCTTACCTTTATGTACCTTATGAGGTATATGAAGTATATGCCTTAAGGCATCCTGAGGTTATCACATCAAGCTTGCCTAGTGTAGATGGCCATATCCAATATGATCGTGAAAGTTTAGGCTCACTTCTTAAGATGGATTCCATTTCTATTGGTATGGGTATGGATATTTCGTATGATTTGTATCAGGTAATTGAGTATCTATTACAGAATTATGATAAGACATTGATTATTGATGCGGATGGTTTAAATACAATAGCTAAATATGGTGTTGATATATTAAAAAATAAAAAATGTAGGGTTATATTAACCCCACATTTAAAGGAAATGGAACGATTATCCAAAATAAGTGTTTCAGATATTATGAAAAATCCACTTAGAGCAGCAAAAGAATTTGCGCATGAATATGATGTTACCTTAATACTTAAGAGCGCATCGAGTATTATTACAAATGGACATAATATATCGATATCCGCCTTTGGTAACTCAAGCCTTGCAAAGGGTGGAAGTGGAGATATGCTTTCGGGAATACTTACAGGCATTAGTGCATATTTAGATTTAGAGCCCTATAAAATAGCATCCTTAGGCTCTTATATTTTAGGTAGGGCAGCAGAATATGCCGTAGTGGATATAGAAGAAGAAAATATAAATAAAGTTTTTAAGGAGATTAAGAATGGTTAAAATTGGTATTATTTGTGCAATGAAGCCTGAAATGGATATTTTATTAAATGCCACTAGGGAGACAAAAAAGGTTAAGCTTTTAGGTGTAACCTTCTATGAGGGTGAAATTATGAACCAAAGGGTTGTATTATCCTTATGTGGTGTAGGTAAGGTGAATGCCGCAATTGCGACTACTCTACTCATTTCAAGCTTTAGCTGTACTTTAATTCTGAATTCTGGCATTGCAGGTGGAATATCTCCACTTAAGAAAAGGGATTCCGTTATTGCCTCAAGCCTAATGTATCATGATTTTGATGCGACCATCTTTGGATATGAATATGGTCAGGTGCCATCTATGCCAAAGGAATTTATGGTAAATCCGGATTTACTCGTTTTAGTAAAATCTATTTTTAATCGATTAAAGCTTCCTTATGTATGTAAGAAGGTATATTCTGGAGATCAATTTGTATCCTCTATAGATAAGCTTGATAAAGTAAATTTAGAAGGCGGAGTAGCAATTGAAATGGAAGGTGCAGCCATTGCACATACTGCAATAAGGGCTGGTGTTGATTTCCTTGTTTTAAGATATATTTCTGATATCATAGGAGAGGAAAACCAAGAAGAGGATTATTTGAAGTTTGAAAGAGAAATGTCCGAAAGAAGTGCTGAGGTTACATTAAAGCTATTAGAAAATATGGAATAATTACGAGTGTCCGAAAGTTTCTTCGGACTTTTTCTATCATTTAAGTATTTTTTTCAAAGTTTTAAAGATTTTAATAAAAAATATTCAAAAAAACATTGAAATTCTGAACAATAGCAATATAATAGTATCAATAAAAAGAAAACGGAGGGAATATTTATGAAAAAGAAATTTCTAGTCTTAGGTATGACTCTTCTTACAGGATTAACCTTAGCATCCTGTGGAGAGGATATAGAGACTTCAACAACTAAAGAAACGGAAACTATTATACCTGCACCAACTAAAACAGATAAGCCAGTAGAAACATCTACTGCACCAGTAGAAACTTATACCTATCATGAGGCAGTTGATCCAACATATTCTACTAAGGGGAATTTAGCTTATTACACTAAGGATAAAGAGGATGGTACTTATTATGATGAAGATAAGAATCCTGTTGAATTATCCAATTTACTTTTGGATTATCTTGTAATGGAAGGAGAAATCATTTCTATTGATGAAAATGGCAATGCTATAACAAGCATTCAAGCGAAAGACTTCCATCAAGCTTATGGTTATGAATATTTATTAACCACTCAATTTAATGGTGGTGAGGCTATAGACATTCCATTTGTTAAATGGGTTGAGGAAGTAGAATCTGGTAAGACTTGTATCACTGCTGATAAAAAAGTAGTATTTACTGGTTTAGATGTTAATTTTGCAGAGCTAGAAGGACTTTCTGCTGGTGCAAAATTCACTTTAAAGTACAATGATTCTAAGCTTAATGTTTCAAAGATTGAAGCATTAAATCACCTTTATGAAATTGGACCTGTCGATGTTGATGGTAAAGAGCTTACGGTTCTATATGAGTCAGGTACAGAGAATCAACAGTTAAAGTATGGAGAGGATGTATTAGATGCAATTCTGGCTGAAGAAGCTACAAATGAAGAAATTGTTGAATTATATAACACATTCTGTGATCAGTACTATTATTTAGTGGATCAATATCGTATCGCAAAGATTTTATCGGATAGAGATAACACATCTGAATCTTATGATCTTGCAGATGAGCTTGAAGCATTAATCAATGATTTTGGACTACTTGATGAGAAGATTGATCTTGCTGCATATAAGTCTATTTATAAGGAATACTATTATTTACAATATGATGAGTATAAGAATGCTGATGGAACATTAAATGAAGAAGCAGTAGATGCATATGTTCAAAGCTTAAATCCAGAGACAACAGAACAGCTAAATGAATATGATAAGAATATGAGCCAAGCATTAAGCTCTTATTATTCTGGTGAATCTACAGCTGCAGAAGCATTATATTCCTTCTTCAAAAGTGCAAAGGCTTATGCTAATGTTTTAGGCTATGAGGATTATTTAACTTATGCATATGAGAATCAATATGGTAGAGAATATAGTGTTCAAGATACGGATGCATTAGCGGATTATATTGCTACATATTTAATTCCAGCTCAGATGGATGCCCTTGGTGATTTCTTAACATATAAGGCAGAGGCTAAGGCTGATTTAGCACAAAATCCTGAGTCTGAATTATATGAAGAATATTATTATGGCTTATGGGGATTAATTGAAGATGACTTCTATGGTAAATACTTTGAGTATATCGCGGATTATGCTGAAAATGTAATCGGTGATGAAATGGGTCAAAACTTCAAATATTATTTCACAAGTGGTAATTATTGGTATTCTGCAACAGAAAACGATAATGTAACTGGTTATGTTTGGAGTTTTGCCGATGACACTCCACTTATGTTCTTAGGACCTTCTTGCCAAGAAATTGGTACATTCATTCATGAATTTGGTCACTACAATGAGCATATTACTGCTTCAGATAGTGAATTCTATTCTATGGATTTAAATGAGGTTCATTCTCAGGCGAATGAGATGCTATTCTATAAGTATTTAACTACAACGGATGTATATTCTCTAGGCGCTACAAAGGCATTCTTAGCATATAAGACATATATGATGATTGGTGCTGTAATTGAAGGCTACTTAATCAATGAGCTTGAAAAGTGGACGTATACAGAGGATATGAGCTCATATGCTGATGCAAATGCATTCTATAATGCATTAGTTGCAAAGTGGGCAGAAATTTGTTGTGCTGTTGGTCTTGATGATTATGCAGAAGCTACAGATTGGGTGAATATTGTATTATTAAATTATCAGGGCTATTATATTAGCTATGCTACATCTGCAATTGCATCACTTGAAGTATATGCATATGCATGCGAGGATTGGGATAAAGCAGTAACGGCATACAAGTTCTTATATTCTCCACATGAGGCGACAGATACATTCACATCTGTACTTGAAAAGGCTGGCTTAAAGAGCATCTTTGATGAAGATGCATTTAAGATGATTGCTGATGCGATTGGTTATGATTACCAAGCTTCTTCATTATAAGATTTTTATTAGGGGGTTGCAATTTGCAACCTCTTTTCTTATGACAAAAAAAAGAGGCCAAAGCCTCTATAGATTTCTTTTTAGAATTTGCTCATATTTAGGTGCATATTCATGATATGGATCATCTAATGTAATATCAATAGAATTCATAATGAAATCCGTTGCAAAATTTAAGTTATCCTTTATATCCTTACCATTTAATATTCCTGCAACAACTAAAGAAGAGAAGATATCACCTGTACCATGATAATTCTTTTCAATTTTTTCCTTCATGATGGTTGTTTTCGTTAAACCATCATAAGAAATTACACCTATGGAATCGAAATCGTCCTGGGCGCTTGTTAAAATAATATTCTTAGCGCCAAGCTGATATAAATCTTGAAGTAATTTATTGATATAATCATCATCCTGAATCTCTTCATAATGATTTCCTGTTAGGAAGCAGGCTTCTGTAATATTTGGCAAAATATAATCGGCAACACTGATGAAATCCCTCATCCCAATGATAGTGAATTCATCGAATCCAGGATATAGCTTACCATGGTCAGCCATAGCAGGATCTACTATGAATAAGCCATCCTCCTTTAATAATTTATCCTTAGCATCTAATATGATTTTAAATTGCTTTGGGTTCCCAATGTAGCCTGTATAGATTGCATCAAATTGAATTCCCTCATGCCACCAATGGTCAATAATCTTTGGCATTTCATCCGTTAAATCTAGGAATGTCCAATCCTTGAATCCTTGGGTATGTGTGGAAAGTAGTGCTGATGGTAGAATTGCAGTTTCGATACCAAAGCGAGCAAGTATTGGTAATGCAACTGTAGTAGAGCAATTTCCATAGCAGGAAATATCTTGAATCGTTAAAATAGTTTTACTCATATAATCACCTTCCTTAATTTTTATTATACATAATTCTGATTCTTTAAAAACAACCAATATTCACAATTTTATGGTTAGCTATTCCTTAGCAATCTCAATTAGGATATGAACTACGTTTTCCATTTCCTCTAAGCATGCACATTCATATGGGCCATGGCAATTATATCCGCCTGTACCTAAATTTGGCGTATTTAATCCTCTTTTGGTTAGATTTGCTCCATCTGTACCTCCTCGAATAGGAGTAGAGGTAGGAAGAAAACCAGCCTTTTTAATTGCTTGGTATGCCCTATCTAAGCATCTTGGATCTTCCATAATTTTTTCTGCCATATTGGAGTAGGAATCCTTGATTTCAACAGTACAGGTATTCTCTCCATATTTCTTATTAATGAATTCCATCGCATTATAAAAATCATTCTTTTGTCTATTTAAAATAGCTTTATTATGATTTCTTAATATATAGAATAATTCTGCCTGTCCAACCTCACCTTTCATACCACATAAATGGTTAAAGCCATCATATCCATCTGTAAATTCAGGACGTTCCTCAATAGGAAGAAGATGATTAAATTCCATGGCGATGAGGCTCGCATTTTTCATTTGGCCTTTGGCAGAGCCTGGGTGAATATCAAGGCCCTTTACGGTAACTTGAGCAGATGCTGCATTAAAGCATTCGTATTCAACATCCTTATAATCTCCGCCATCTACAGTGTAGGCAAAATCACATCCAAAGCCTTCAATATCAAAAGCGTCAATGCCACCGCCAATTTCCTCATCTGGAGTGAAGGCAACATGAATATTTACATGTGGTACATCCTTATGGTTTTTAAAATAATAAAGCATCGTCATAATGTTTGCTATACCTGCTTTATCGTCTGCTCCTAAAACGGTTGTACCATCCGTTGTAATTAAGGTTTTGCCAATTAAATTCTTTAAGAATGGGAATTGCTTAGGGTTAAGCTCAATACCTTTTAGCTTAACTATATTTCCATCGTAATTTTCAATTACATTTGGACATACATTTGTACCCGAAAATCCTGGGATGGTATCCATATGGGCAATAAAGCCTATATGGCATTTGGAATTACAATTGGATTTTAGAGTAGCAGTAACAAAGCAGTTTTCTGTTAGCTTTATATCCTCTAAGCCTAATTCCTCTAAATCCTTAACTAAGACCTTCGCAAGATCAAATTGCTTCATGGTAGATGGAATTTGATGCTGGCCTTCCATAGACATGGTATCTATTTTGACATATTTAATAAAATATTCTAATAATTTCTTTTTCATTTTTATGTACTCCTTAGTGATAATTATATTTCAAATGAAATATATCTTCAATTCTCTTAAAATGAATTTAATCATCTTCGAAAATTAAATTACAAAAATTTAAATAATTTAATCACTTTTTTGAAAAGTGTTTATAAATGAGAACAATAATCTTGTTATTTTATAGAAAGTGGTTTATAATTGTAGTTAGAATTTATTACGAATTCTATGGTTTGGTTTGAAAGGAGTATCCACAATGAAAGGGAAAGTAAAATGGTTCAATGCTGAAAAAGGCTATGGATTCATTCTATCTGAAGAAGGTAAGGATGTATTTGTTCACTTTAGTGCAATTGAAGGCGAAGGCTACAAGACACTAGATGAGGGACAGGAAGTAGAATTTGACGTTGAAGTTGGCGATAAGGGCCAATTAGCAAAGCACGTTGTAAAGGTTCAAGCATAAAACCCTAGGCTGGAGGATTCCAGCCTTTCTTTTTGTGGAATTGAGGTGATTCAAATGGTAGAGATATATACAGATGGTAGTTCATTTACAAATATTATTGAGGAGGCTTCCTTAATTAAAAGATTTACAAGAGAGTCCTATGCTATAAGATATAGAGATAAGGATAAGAGTCTATATGTTCTTGCACCCTACGCTGGAATGATGAATTTTGATGGGGATTTAGAATTAATGGAGGATTGCCTTAAGGCTTTATGGGATTTTAATTTAAAGCTTGGTGGGGTTCATGGAAGCCCTGAGGTAGCAAAATTATGCTCGGATTCCTTTGTTAAGCTTTTTGGAGGTTTTTCCAAATTTAAAACAAAGGATGAAACAGGAGAAACTTATTTATTTTTTGAGGGTAAGATAAAAAGATGTCTTTTCGCTGGAGGCTGCTTTTGGTGTATTGCACAGCCTTTTTATGACCAAGATGGTGTTTTAAGGGTATTAAGTGGATATGCAGGTGGGTCTGAATTAAATCCAAGCTATAAGGAAGTTAAGTCTCAGCTTACCCATCATAAGGAATGTATTTTGGTAGAATACGATTCTTTAAAGACAGATTATACAAGAATGGTAGACATTTATTTTGAAAATATTGATCCTTTTGACTGTGGGGGACAGTATATGGACCGAGGAGATTCCTATGCTCCTGCGGTATTTAATTCCGATACGGAAGAGAAGAAGGTAGTTATAGAATATAAGTATCAATTATCTATTGAATGCGAAAGAGAATGTAATTTACCAATTTTAGAAAATGCTCCATTCTTTATGGCTGAGGAGGAGCATCAAAATTATGCAATTAAGAATAAAGAGGAGTTCGAAAAGGAATTAATTGCATCAGGAAGAAAGAAAGTATAAATCTTAGTTAAAACCGACATAATTGTCGGCTTTTTCTTTCTATGAAAACTCCATTATTATACTAAAGTATAAAAAGGAGTATTTTTTCCTTTTGTGCTATTGAATAAAACCTGAAAACGATTTATAATACACTATGGAAATTTATTACTCATCAGGAGGAAAAAAATGAGCAAACAAGTAAAAAGAATGGCTATTGATGGTAATTATGCTGCCGCATATTCATCTTATGCCTTCACTGAAGTAGCTGGTATTTATCCTATCACTCCGTCATCTCCAATGGCTGAGTATACAGATGAATGGGCTTCTCAGGGAAAGAAAAATTTATTCGGAATGCCTGTAAAAATTGTAGAAATGCAGTCTGAAGGTGGAGCTGCAGGAACCGTTCATGGTTCTCTACAGGCAGGTGCATTAACTACAACCTATACTGCATCTCAGGGTCTATTATTAAAGATTCCTAATATGTATAAGATTGCTGGTGAATGCTTACCAGGCGTTATCCATGTTTCTGCACGTACATTAGCTGCACAGTCTCTATCCATTTTCGGAGACCATATGGACGTTATGGCATGTCGTCAGACAGGATTCGCATTATTATGTTCAAATTCCGTTCAGGAGGTTATGGATTTAGCTGGTGTTGCACACCTATCTGCAATTTCATCTTCCATTCCATTCCTACATTTCTTTGATGGTTTTAGAACATCTCATGAGGTTAACACTATCGAGCCTGTTGATTACAAGGTATTCGACAAGCTATTAGACAGAGAGGCTGTAGCTAAGTTTAGACAAGAGGCACTAAACCCAGGTCATCCAAAGACTCGTGGTACAGCACAAAATGATGACGTATACTTCCAGACAAGAGAGCTTCAGGCTCAGAAGTATGAGGGTGTATATCCAGTTGTTGAAAAATATATGAAGGCTATTTCTAAGGCTACAGGACGTAACTATAGACCTTACCAGTACTATGGTGATCCTAAGGCAACACGTGTAATCGTTGCTATGGGTTCTGTATGTCAGTGTGCTGAGGAAGTAATTGACCTATTAACAAAGCAGGGTGAGAAGGTTGGTATCCTAGAGGTACATCTATATCGTCCATTCGTTGTTGATAAGTTCTTAAAGGCTATTCCTGCAACTGCAAAGAAGATTGCAGTATTAGACCGTACAATCGAGCAGGGCGCATTATATGAGCCATTAGCTCTAGATGTACAGGCTGCATTCTATGGAAAGGCTAACGCTCCAAAGATTGTTGCTGGTCGTTATGGCCTATCTTCTAAGGATACAACTCCAGAGCAGATTGTTGCTGTATTCGAGAACTTAAAGGCTAGAACTCCAAAGGATCATTTCACTATTGGTATTAATGATGATATTAAGTATACAAGCTTACCTTTAGGCAAGCCAGTTGACGTTGCAGATCCTTCAACTACAGAATTATTATTCTTCGGTTTAGGTTCTGATGGTACTGTAGGTGCATGTAAGAATATCGCTAAGATTGTTGGTGATTATACAGACTTATATTCACAGTCTTATGCTGCATACGACTCTAAGAAGAGTGGTGGTTCTACAAGATTACACTTACGTTTCTCTAAGAAGCCAATTCGTTCAACTTACTTAGTTAACCAGCCACACTTCGTATCTTGCTCACTAGATGCATACTTAGATAAGTTTGATATGATTGATGGTTTACGTGATGGTGGTACATTCTTATTAAATACAGTTGTTGATAAGGATCATATCGCTGACCGTTTACCTAATAAATATAAGAGATTATTAGCAGAGAAGCATGCTAAGTTCTATATCATTGCTGCTAACGCTGCTGCAAGAGAGTGCGGTTTCCGTGCTGGATTGGGTGTTAACACAATTATGCAGTCTGCATTCTTCAAGCTAAATGAACAGATTATGGACTATGAAGAAGCTAAGGTTCATATGAAGGAATTTGCTACAAAGACTTACTTAAAGAAGGGTCAGGATGTAGTAGATCAGAACCATAAGGCTATTGACATGGGTGGTTCTAGATTAGTTGAGGTAGCTGTTGATCCAGCTTGGGCTAATCTTTCTGATGATGTAAAGGTAGTTGATAATACTCGTCCTGAATTCGTAAGAGAAATCGCTGATGTTATCAACTCTATTAAGGGTGATTCCCTACCTCTTTCTGCATTCGCTAAGTATGGTAAGGATTGCCATATGCCACAGGGTACAGCTGCATACGAGAAGCGTGGTGTAGCTACAGATGTTCCATACTGGACTGCTGAAAACTGTATTCAGTGTAACCAGTGTGCATTCGTATGTCCACATGCATGTATCCGTCCATTCCTATGTACTGAAGAGGAAGTTGCTAATGCTCCAAAAGAAGCACAGTTCCTAGAAGCTACAGGATTTAAGGGATATAAGTATTCCTTAGCTATTTCTACACTTGACTGTACAGGCTGCGGTGTCTGCTTAACGGTTTGTCCAGGTAAGCCAGTTAAGGGCGCTGATGGCAAGCCAGCTGTTGATGAGAATGGTAAGCCAGTTAAGGCTATGGCATTAAAGTCTAATACAATGGCTCAGTCTCGTGAAAAGAAGGAAGAAGTTGTATTCGAATATTTCGCTAACCATGTAACATACAAGAGTGATGTTGCAGGTAATGCTAACGCTAAGAACGTTCAGTTCGCTCAGCCATTATTTGAGTTCTCTGGAGCTTGTGGTGGATGTGGTGAAACTCCATACGTTAAGGCTGTTGCACAGCTATTCGGTGATCGTATGATGGTTGCTAACGCAACAGGTTGTACATCAATTTATTCTGGTTCTTATCCATCAAGCCCATATACAACAAATGCTGAGGGCCGTGGTCCAGCTTGGGCTAACTCATTATTCGAGGACAATGCTGAATTCGGTTTCGGTATGAGAATCGGTGTTGAAACATTAAGAGATAGAATCCAAACCGTTATGGCATTAAATGAAGAAGCAATGCCTGAAGAAGCAAAAGCTTTATGTGCTGAATGGAGAGAAAATAGAGCTTCTGGCGCTAAGACTAAGGAATTAGCTCCAAAGATTGTTGCTGCAATGGAAGCTATTGATGCTCCATACGCTAAGGAAATCTTAAGCTTAAAGGATTACCTAGTTAAGGTTTCTCAGTGGATCATCGGTGGTGATGGTTGGGCATATGATATCGGTTATGGTGGACTTGACCATGTTATCGCAAACAATGAGGATGTAAACATCTTAGTTGTTGATACAGAGGTTTACTCTAACACTGGTGGACAGGCTTCTAAGTCCAGCCGTACTGGTGCTATCGCTAAGTTCGCTGCAGCTGGTAAGCCAACATTCAAGAAGGATTTAGCTTCTATCGCTATGTCTTATGGACATGTATATGTTGCTACAATTTCTCATGGTGCTAACCCTAACCAGGTAATTAAGGCATTAAAGGAAGCAGAAGCTTACCATGGACCATCTATCGTAATTGCTTATGCTCCATGTATCGCTCATAACATCAAGAAGGGTCTATTCATGTCTCAAATGGAGGCTAAGAAGGCTACAGAGTGTGGTTATTGGCCAACATTCCGTTTCAACCCTGATCTAGCTAAGGAAGGCAAGAACCCAATGCAATTAGATAACTGCAAGGAGCCAAATAAAGAGCTTTACATGCAGTTCTTAATGAACGAAGGTCGTTATGCTCAGTTAACTAAGGTTAACCCAGTTAAGGCTCAGGAATTATTTGACCTTAACTTCGCTGATGCTTGCAAGCGTTACAGCAATTATGTATATCTTGCAGCTAAGGATTATTCAAACAAGGCTGAATAATATAAATCTAAAGTGGTGATTATTCACCACTTTTCCTTTTGGAAAATTTAAGTCGATATTGATATAATCATCTTGAAAAAAATAATCTTTAATGCTAAATTTATAATACAAAGAAAGATTGGAGTGATCTTTATGTATGAAAATTCAGTAGAGAATAGAAAAAATATAATAGAAATGATTAAGGATCTATCGAGTTATTTTACAAACATCCGTGATGCCTTATGCGAACCTTACGGCCTATCTAGCATACAGGCTGTCATTATACTAGATGTATATCATCATCCAGAGGAAAGAAGAGTTACAGATATTTGTAAAAGATTACATAAATCCACAAATACGATTTCTCCATTAATTAATCGTCTAATTCAAAAGGGATATTTAATGAAAAAGGTATCTAAGGAGGATGCTAGAAGCATGAAGGTGTATTTGACAGATAAAACTAAGGAAATGGTCGACAGCATTTTAGTAGATATCTCAGATTATACCTGGCCATTCTTTGAATCTATTTCGGATACCCAATTTGATCACATCTATACTGCGCTAAAGCTTTTACTCGAGGTTACAAACGAATGAAATATTTAATCGTCTCAGATATTCATGGGGCAAGTGACTCTACAAGATTTATTTTAGAGGAATTTGAAAAAGAAAAATGTGATAAAATTCTTTTGCTTGGAGATATTCTATATCATGGACCAAGAAATGACCTCCCACCATTTTATAACCCCAAAGAGGTCATAAAATTATTAAATCCTTACAAGGATAAAATCCTATGCATTAAAGGAAACTGCGAAGCAGAGGTAGACCAAATGGTCTTAGATTTTAAAATATTAGATTCTTTTGATGGAATATTAAATGATATAGAGGTTCACCTTGAGCATGGTCATCATTTGGATTTATATCATGGCACATCTCCATTAGTTTTATTTGGACATACCCATATCCCAGAATGTATTTGGGATGAAAGAGGGTTCTATAAAATAAATCCTGGCTCCATTACCATACCTAAAAACAATTCTAAAAGAGGCTATGGTATATGGGAAAATCATACAATAACGCTATATACCATGGATCATGAGGAAATAGCGAAATATACTTATTAGATGCTACTTTTTGTAGCATTTTTTTTATTTTCTTGTAATTTTTTTAAAAATTTTGACTATTTATTATTATGAGGAGATAAGAATATGTATAAGAAAAAAGAAATCATAATTATAATCATCATTTTAGCTATTACTCTATTACTATCCTTCCTACCTACCCTTATTTCGAGATTCAGTAATAATGTTCGTGATGTAGTAATACCTACAACTCATAAGAATACAATACAAATTAAAATAGAGGGTGAGGTCAAGGAGGAGGTAACTTTAGAAGTGCCTATAGGCGCATCCTATGGCTATATCATTACGAAAATAGAAAAATATTTAAATGAATACAGCATACTTGAGGATAATTTAAAGGAAAGATATTATAGTGATACAATAATTCAAATTGAATCCTCTGATACCTCCTGCTTCATAGAAGAGGTAACAGAGGAAGGTAAGATAAAAATATCTACTGCAGAAAAATATGAGCTTATACGCTTATATGGGATTGGGGAAGCACGAGCGAATAAAATTATAGAATATAGGAAGAATAAGAAAATTGAATCCTGGGACGAGCTAAAAAAAATTATAGGTGTATCGAATGAAATTATGGCATCAATTAAGGAAAAAGCCGTTTTGTAACGACTTTCATCTAATTCTTATTCCCATATTACTTTTTTTATTATCCTTAAAATATTGGTCGTTTTTTATTGTTTTAGGACTATTTTTAATATTTTTGTACAAAAAAAGTCGCCTATTAATTCCTATTTCGATTTTCTTACTTATTTTTTCATTAGAAATTGGAATGATTTCCCTATTAAGAGAAATCCCTATACCAAAGGAAATAGATAGCTATGTTTTAGATGTAAAAAATGAGAATTCCTATATCCTTCTATATAAAGGAAATAAAATAGAGGTATCGGAATGGATGCATGAAAATAAACCTGGCGATTACATTCATTTGAAAATTGAACTAAAGGAAATGAATGAAAAAAGCTATGACTCTGATTTTGATTCTAAAGAATATCTATATGGAAAAGGAATATCCTATTTAGCAAAAGGGAAGACTATAAATAAAATCTATTCCTATTTTTCTATTTATTCCATTAAATATTATTACATAAGCTATTTAGAGAAACATTTAAGCAAAGAATCTCTAAGCTATAGCCTAGCCATGGTATTTGGTATGAATACCTTAGAAGAAGATGTCAAAGATTCCTATAGTATTTTAGGTATATCTCATATATTAGCGATTAGTGGATTACATATTATTCTTTTATTTAAAATAATATCCTTTATTTTACTTAAGGTATTTAAATATTATAAAAAGACTATTCCAATAGTGTTTCTTATTACCTATGGAATTCTTATTGGGGCACCACCAAGTGCGCAAAGAGCTATTTTATTTGTTTTATTAGGTGCTATCAATAAAAAAGGAGAAGTTCCCTATACAAGATTAGATATCTTATCGATATCCTGTATAGGAATGCTTCTATTAAATCCATATCAAATCTATTCTAGTGGCTTTATATTATCCTATTTGGTTTCCTTTGTGCTCATATTTAATAGAAGAGATAGCAGCTTAAAAAGTGCATATAAAACCTATATATTGATTTATTTTTCCACATTCCCAATTACAATCAACATGACCAATAGAATATCCTTATTATCCTTTTTATTAAGCCCAATATTCAGCTTAATTCTATCCTTTATCCTAATACCTATATCCTATTTAGTTACTCTATTTCCTATCTTAGATTATGGACTTAAATATGTATTTATATTTACAAATTCATATCTTGAAGGAATAACGGTATATAATTTATTTATAACTGTTCCATCCTTTACGATATGGAAATCCTTATTTTATTATGTATTCTTTATCTTTTTCATTTTTTCTATAGGAATGAAGAAGAAAATAATACCACCACTCCTTATTTTTTTATCTTATCTTTTATGTGCTATAAATATAAATATTTTAAATCCATTTTATGAGATTACCTATATCGATTGTGGACAAGGAGATGCCTGCTTGATACGATTGCCGAACAATAGAGGAAATATGCTAATTGATGCATATAATTCTTATGATTACATAAAATCCTTAGGGATCCATAAGATTGATATTCTATTATTTTCCCATTCGGATTTTGATCATATAGGAGATTATGAAAAAATAATTAAAAATTTAAGTGTAGATAAAATCTATGCACCATATTCGGATATAAAATTTAAAGAAATCATGCCAAATTTCTCTATTACCTATTTAAAAAGTGGGGATAGAATCAAATTTGGGGATATAGAAATGGAAATACTTGGACCAATAAATCCATATATAGATCCTAATTCCAATTCTATTGTTTTAAAATTTAAAATTCATGAAACAAAATATTTATTTACAGGAGATATGACAAAGGAAGAAGAACATGATTTGGCTATGAAATATGGAAGCCTACTGGATAGTGATATATTAAAGGTAGCACACCATGGGTCTGATACATCCTCAAGCAAGGAATTCTTAGATTATGTAACACCAAAGATTTCTATTGTATCTGTTGCAAAGAACAATAGCCATAATTTACCAATACCCTATATCATAAAAAGATTAGAGGAATATTCTATAGTCTATAAAACTTATGAGTGTGGTAATATTACAATATTAGAGAGCTTTGGAAAAGTTCATATTTCAACTTACAGGTAGTTTATGGTAAAATAATATACGAGAGGGTGATACTATGTTCAAACTTCACTTTGATAATCAAATCTTAGAGGGCGTATTTGTCTATGATAGTGATTTTGGTTCCTTCTTTATTACAAAATGGAGTACTGTTGATTTACCATTTTTAAGCATAAATCATTTTAATGTTTCGGATAATGATTTATATATGGTAATAAATGAAGAAGCAAATTATAAGATTTATTCCCTAAAAGATGAAGATAAGTTTATGTATTTATTTGTAAATCAGCATGATGAAAGAATAAAGGATATAGAATATTTATCCTTTGATGATTTTTCAAACAAGGTATCCGATATTAGTAATGTTTGCTTCAAGGCCTTGCTGGCGAGTGTTACCCACTTACCGAATGGAAATTATGTCATTGGTAATGTTGGGGACTATATAAAAGCAATAGAGGAATTAAAAAGAAAATATCCTTTGTGTGAGGCATTTTATAGAGGACATTATTCCTATAAATATACCCTTGTTCCATCTCTTTATAGAAAAAAGAAATATTACGATAATGAATCCTATATGTATATGGATTTTAAAACACAATTTTATAATGAATTATCGAATAAGAAATATATTGAAATATTAACGACTATGCAGCATTATAAAATGCCAACAAGGCTATTAGATACCACATCGAATCCACTAGTTGCCTTATTTATGGCTTGTGATAAGCCACAAAATTATAAGAATAAGGGCTTAGGTGTTGGTGAGGTTGTCGTTATGAATGAGGCAATAAGAAATGTAAAATATTCCGATTCTAATGCGACAACTCTATTATCTAGCTTAGCCGTACTTGAAACCAATTATAAGCAGGAGCTATATGAAAAGATTTTAGAATCTAAGGAAAAGAATGATCCATCGATTTATAAGAATTCTATTGCTTATAAAAGATTTGTTGCCGAGATACAAAATGAGCTTCCTTATTTTGATGAGTCCTTCTTTACACCAGATGTATTACTTAGACCAAGGCATGTAAAGGTTGGTATGATCAATGAAAGAATAATTGCACAAAGTGGATCCTTTATTCTATTTGGATTATGTAATTATGTGACAGGTGAATACCAGCATTTAAATACAGTTTCCAAAGAAAGAATATTCATTGTTCATAAGGAATATATAGAAGAGCAATTAAATATGCTTAATATTAATTCTGGTACAATGTATCCAGATAAAGACCATATTTCTGTATCTATTATGAAAAGCTACGAATAATGAATTCATAGTTTTTAATCCTAAAGTTAATAGAAGCATTTAATTACACTATCCCAGATAAAAATGCTTTACAATTTTTGGAATTTTGCTATATTATAGATGAAAATAGATATATCCTCAAATGATTTATAATACAAAAGGTGCCTCGCTACCATAAGTGCGAAGTCTGAATACAAAAGGTGCCTCGCTACCATAAGTGCGAATAAAGGCTGGGAATAATCCTAGCCTTTAATACTTATAAAGGAGAATTGTAGCTTTTTCTTTATTATGAAATAATAATATGTTAAAATTTAACATGTTGGAGATGATTATTATGAAGCCTATTATTGGTGTTTTACCCTTATACGATGAAGAATTAAATTCTATTTGGATGTTACCGGGATATTTAGATGGAATTAAGGAGGCAGGAGGGATTCCTGTCATTTTGCCTTATGGTGCAACAAGGGCTGAGCTTGAAGAATTAAATGGTATCGTCGATGGCTATTTGTTTACTGGGGGTAATGATATTAATCCAAGCCTTTACAAGGCTAAGATTAAGGATACCTGCGGTAGAATTAATTCGATCAGGGACGATATGGAAAAGAATGTATATGAAATTGCAAAAAGTAGCGATAAGGCTATTTTAGGTATTTGTAGAGGTATTCAATTAATTAATGTGCTTGAGGGCGGGTCCTTATATCAGGATTTAGATAGTGATCATCCATCTAAGGTTCCTCACTTAATGAAGGGTGACTATAATTTAGGATTTCATTCGGTCTATGTTTTTCATGATAGCCCATTAAGAGATTTAATAAAGAGTGATTCCTTGATGGTAAATAGTATTCACCATCAGGCAGTAAGAAGAATCGCATCTAGCCTAAAGAGTATGGCTGTATCTGAGGATGGTTTAGTTGAGGCAATTTACCATCCTAAGATGAAGTTTTGTTGGGCTTTTCAGTGGCACCCAGAATATATGCTGAAGGATTCGGCATCACAATTAATTTTCAAAGCATTCGTGGATGCAGCTAAAATAAAATAAGGTGGTTTTTTTATGGAAATATTAGTAGTAAATGATGATGGTGTTTTTGAGATTGGTATTAAAATACTTGCAGAAGCACTAAAGAAATATGGTAATGTAACGGTAGTTGCACCAAATATAGGAAGAAGTGCAGCCTCCCATAGCTTACAAATTCGTCAGCAAATTCACTTTGTAGAGGTAGAGGCTATTGATGGAATATTATGCTATGCATGCAGTGGCACTCCTGCGGATTGTGTAAGGCTATCTACAAGTGTACTTAAGAAAAAGTTTGATGTTGTTTTTTCTGGAATTAATGATGGCCTAAACTGTGGTACAGATATCCTATATTCTGGTACAGTTGCGGCAGCTAAGGAAGGTTTAATTGAAGGTATTCCTGGAGTTGCTATATCTACAGATAGAGGATGTATGGAGCTTGCAAAAAGAGAGATTGATGGCGTATTGGAATACATTTTTAAGAATAAGCTATATTCCTTAGAATATGTTTTAAATGTAAATTTCCCTACAAAGAAATTTAATCGTTCCTTAGGCTATAGATTCTGTAGACAGGGCATTAAAAGCTTTAAAACGGAATTTATTATTAATAATAAGGGTTCCTATGATGAATGTGATGAAAAAATAACCTATGATGATAACAAGGAAACCGATGTCTATTTAGGTATGCATGGATATACGACCTTTGTACCTGTAGGAATAGATCAAACGAATCATTTTTATTTGAAAAAATTAAAGGATTTGGGAATATGAAAATCTATTTGGTTGAATATGTAGATGAATCCTTCGTTTCAAATTTAAAATTAAATCATGAAATTGTAGATAGGATAGATACTGCAGATATTGTAATTACAAGAAATCTAAGAGTGGATAAAAGATTCATAGATCAAGCAAAGAATTTAAAATGTATTGCCATCCATGGTACAGGTATATCGGAAGTAGATATAGAATATGCTAAAAAGAAGGGCATCGCTTTATTCAATGCGCCATACCAAAATTATGAAAGTGTAGCTGAATTTAGTATATTCCTTGCACTAGAGGCAGCAAGAAAATATGGGAAAATGGAGCTATATAAAAAGCGTGCATGTATTTTAGGCTATGGTCATATTGGGAAAAGATTAGAAGAAATGCTTATAAATGCTTTTTCTATGGATGTTACGATTTATAAAAGAAAGGATTCCTTTAAAGAAAAGGTAAAGGATTGCGATTTTATCTTTATTTGTATGAGCTTAAATAAGGATAATTATCACTTCTTTAACGAAGAAAGATTAAAAGCTTTAAAGAAAAATGCTATTTTGATTAATACAGCAAGAGGTGCAATCGTAGATAGTCAATGCATTATAAAAGCATTAAGAGAAAATCATTTATTATGCTACGCAACAGATGTATTTGAGGATGAACCCTTAAAGATGGATAATCCTTTATTAAAGGAGAGAGTTATTGCGTATCCTCATATTGCATCGAACACGAAGGAAGCATTAAAAAATATAGGGGATTTGTTATATTTACAAATCAATCAATTTTTAAATAATGAACCCCCAAAGCATAGCTTGTAGGAGAATGTATGGAATATTTTGATTTTAAGGATGGCATTAAATTATCGCGCTTAGGTATGGGAAATATGAGACTTCCTATGAAGCCGAATAGTGAAGAAATTGACTATGAAAAAAGTCAAGAAATCATTGATTATGCCATGGCAAATGGCATAAATTACTACGATACTGCCTATGTATATTCTAAGGGTGATTCTGAAAGATTCTTAGGTTTTGCCATGAAGAAATATAAAAGAGATTCCTTTTATCTTGCAACGAAATGGCATTATGATGCGAACCCAAATTACAAGGAAGTATTTCAAGAGCAATTAAAAAGATTACAAACGGATTATATAGATTTCTATTTAATCCACTGTCTTACAGATTCGAACATGGATAAATATATTGCAAGTGGTGGAATTGAATTCTTCATGGAAATGAAGAGAATAGGTAAAATTAAATACCTAGGATTTTCCTCTCATGCAGGAGTAGAAACCCTAAAAAGATTTAGAGATTACACAAACTGGGATTTTGCTCAGCTTCAAATTAATTATTTCGATTGGATGTATTCCTCTACTAAGGAAGAATATGAAATATTAAGGGAAAGAGGTATTAAGACCTTTGTAATGGAGCCTGTAAGAGGTGGTAGGCTTGCAAGCTTAAATGAGGATGCAAGTAGGCTATTAAAGGCTTCTAAGCCAAACTTTAGCATTGCCTCTTGGGCCTTAAGATTTGTAAGAGGCTTAGATAATGTTGGAGTAATATTATCTGGTATGTCAAGCCTTGAGCAAATTATGGATAATGTAAATACATTTAATGATGATTACTGTCTAAATGATAGTGATAAGAAGCTTTTATTTAAAGCCTGTGATATTTTCCATAAATCCTTATCTATTCCTTGTACAGGCTGTAGATATTGTTTGGATGATTGTCCAATTGAAATCAATATTCCAGCCTATTTAAAGCTATTTAACGAATATAAAATATCAGGCTATGATGCTTTAGAGGATAAGGATGAAATTAAGACAGTAGGTCATCCTAAGGATTGTATTTCCTGTGGTGCCTGTATGGGACTATGTCCTCAAAAAATTAAAATACCTGAGATTCTAGAAGAATTAAAGAATCTATTAAAGGAATAATTTAAAATTTGGGGTTGTAAAAAAACTAGGAATTGATATTTTTAAAACCTAGTTTTTTTACGGCCCATTTTGTTCTTTCTCAAAAGCTTTAACTTTATTTTTTTAAAGATATATAGTAAAATATTAGTTAATGAAGCGATACATTATAAAAAAGAACGAGCATTTATAGAGTTAGAAGGAGGAAAAATATGGCAAATCGTTTTATGTTAAATGAGACCTCATATCATGGTCATGGTGCAATCTTAAATATTGTACCTGAGGCAAAGGCAAGAGGATTTAAGAAGGCTTTCGTTTGTAGTGACCCAGATTTAGTTAAATTTGGAGTAACAAAGAAGGTATTAGATTTATTAGTTGAGGGTGGTGTTGCTTATGAGCTATATTCAAACATTAAGCCAAACCCAACAATTGAAAATGTAACAAGTGGTGTTGCTGCATGTAAGGCAGCAAAGGCAGATTTCATCATCGCTATTGGTGGTGGATCGAGTATGGATACATCAAAGGCTATTGGTATTATTATGACAAACCCTGAATTTGCCGATGTAAGAAGTCTTGAGGGTGTTGCACCTACAAAGAATCCTTGCTTACCTATTATTGCTGTTGCAACTACAGCAGGTACTGCAGCTGAGGTAACCATCAATTATGTTATTACAGATGTTGAAAAGAAAAGAAAATTTGTATGTGTAGATCCACACGATATGCCAGTGGTTGCTATCGTTGACCCAGATATGATGTCAACAATGCCAAAGGGCTTAACTGCTGCAACAGGTATGGATGCACTTACTCATGCAATTGAGGGTTACATTACCCGTGGTGCATGGGAAATGAGTGACATGTTCCATATTAAGGCAATTGAGCTAATTGGAAAGAATTTAAGAAAGGCTGTTGCAAATGACCCAGATGGTAGAGAGGGAATGGCATTAGGACAGTATATTGCTGGTATGGGATTTTCGAATGTTGGTCTTGGAATTGATCATGCAATGGCACATACATTATCTGCATATTATGATATTCCACATGGAGTTGCATGTGCTATGCTACTTCCAATTTCAATGGAATTTAATCAAGAGGTAACGGGAGAAAAATTTAGAGATATTGCCAAGGCATTAGGCGTAGCAAATACAGAATCTATGAGCCAAGAGGAGTATAGACTTAAAGCCATTGATGCGGTTAAGAAGCTATCTTTTGATGTTGGTATTCCAACAAAATGTGAGAAAATTAGAAAAGAGGATTTAGATAATTTAGCAAAAGATGCACTTCATGATGCATGCTACCCAGGTAATCCAAAGGAAGCTACCCATGAGGAAGTTAAAGCATTATTTATGAAATTAATGTAAGTATATACTATACTAAGGAGGAATCACTATGAAAATTGCAGTACCTTACGATAGAGGGAGAATAGATCCACATTTTGGACATTGTCAGGCTATGGTTATCTTTGATACAGATGATGAGAAAATCCTTGGGAAAATGACGATTCCATGCCAAGGCTCAGGTCATGTATATATGACGGGCTTAGTAAGAAAGCTTAAGGCTGAGGTTGTACTTGCAGGACACATGGGAAAGCCTGCACTTACAACCCTAAGAGAGGCAAATGTTAGGGTCTATATGGGATTATCTGGCAGCCCAGAAAATGCTGTAATTGCTCTTTTAGAGGGTAGCTTAGAAAGCTTCAATACCGCAAGATTAGATTTATCCCAAATGGATGACCACTGTGACTGCGGAAAATAGGAGGTCTTTATGAATAAATATGATTTGTTTCATTTAACAGATAAAGGAATATCCTCTGCAGTAATCAATAATATCATTCTTTCTGGAATGGATTTATCTAATGTTATAGGAATGGGATTTCTTGAATTTGCAAATGAAACAGGAATAAAAAATGCGGATTGCTATAATGCATTATGTGAATTATCTAAGGAAAAACATAATGTATATAATATATTTGCTCTAACCTCCTGTGGAGTATCCGATAAGGTGTGTCAATCCTTAAAGAAAAAGGGTATTACCTCCTTATTTATGATAAGACTATATCCAGATATTTTGCTGAAGCAAAAATATAATTTAACTGAAGGCAACATAAGGAAAATTATGGATGCTATTTTAGCAATCAATGAGCCTTTTGATAAACAGAAGGAAGAGGTAAAGAATTATTTAGAATCCTTATACCAGGATATAGAATATATGAATCTATTAAAGAAGAGTATATTAAAGAATTTAGGTGAGGATTATATTATGGAAGATGAGCTATCTATTAAGCTTGAGGAATGCTATAGATATGGCTCATTAATGGATAGAGCACTAGAGGATTTATCCAACCAAGAATTCATTGAAAATTCTTTATTTGGTATAAAGAAGCTACAGGCAAATTTAAAGGAATTTATCTTTAGCTTATCTGAGGATAAAACCTCAGGCTTATTAAAGGATTATTTAGAGGGTGTACCTTTAGATAAGCTTGCCTTAGATTATGGTATTCAAAAGGAAAAGATTAAAGCTACATTATCCAAATATCCATTCCCTATATTAAGTGAGGATGAATATTTAGATTTATATTATTCCTATCATTTAAATATCGATGAATTTTCTAAAATCTTCCAGCTAGATAAATCGGTATTCCGCTATTTAGAAATAAAGGCGAAAAAGCCAAAGGGTACAAGAAATATTTTAGAGATGCTAGAGGATGAAAGAGTTAGTCCTGATGTAAGAGTAAATATTCAAAATACATTAGGAAAATACGCAAAAATCCATGGCATTAGCGTCTTAAAAACACCATCCGATATATTAGATATTTATGCAAGATTTGATTTGAAGGATACGCTATCAGAAAAGGATATTTTTCTAGATTTTAAGAAATATTGGTTTAACTTATTTCATGAGGAATTAAGCATTAATGAAAAGCAATTCGTGCAAATATTAGATAATTCTAAACAAATTTTAGAGGGAAAAAATGGCTTTAGATATTATAATTCCTTAGTCATTGATTCAGGATTCTACCATTCCTTATCCTTAAGCCAATATATTGATATTGAGGCTTCAGCAAAGATTATTTTTGATGCACATTTCGATTTGATGCGTGCTTATGACATCAAGGATGAATATGAGCTTTATTTCTTGCTAAAGAAGACTGCTAGAAGCAATTCAATAGAATTCATTAGAAAGCCAATTATCGTCTTTGGTGCAGGAAATAGAAACAATCAAATTAAATCTATTTTATTTGAGCTATCTCCTGTTTCTATGGCCGATTTTACAAAGGCCTATTCAAAGGTATTTGGTGTAAATGAAAAATCCTTCTCGAATTATGCAGCTAAGCAATTTAGTCCATATTATCAAAACGCAACATTTACTGTACAAACACCAAAGCTTAGAGAAGAAATATTAAATATGTATAAAGAATTATTGACAGATGATTTCTATTTCATATCGGATATTGGCCCTCTAGCAAATAAAAATGGAATTCCATTCCAAGAATATTATATTAATAAAACAACGTTAAAGAGCTTAGGCTATGAGGATGGTATAAGATGTATCTATAAGGATAAATATATATCCTTAAGTGATTACGTGGAAACTCTATTTAAGGATGAATTATATCTAAAGAGAATGGATCCAAAGCTTATATCCTTACCTGAATTCCAAGAAGCTTTAAGAAAGAGAATATATTCTTATGAATATATTGAGGTTGAGCCTTATCACTATGTTTCTTTAAGTATGCTTCAAAATGATGGTATTACCTTAGAATTGATTCATGATTTTGTTGATCTAGTTAAGAATTCTGTTTACGAGGATGAAATATTTACGATTACATCCTTAAGAAATAAGGGCTTTAGCCATCCAATATTAGAAAAGAATTATTCCGACTATTTCTATTCTAGCTTATTCATTCCATCTAAGGATATCATCTACCAAAGATGTTATAGCACAGATTCTGTAATATTAAAGATTCGTGTTCAAAAGGAGGAAATGGGTATTTCATCCTTAATTGAACAGATTGTTGAATCGAAATATTATATGTATTTGCCAGACATTGTAAGAGATTTACAAATGATTTATGGAATTAGCTTAAGTGAAACACAAACAAAGTTATATATTTCCTTAACAGATATTTATTGTAATCCAGATACAATGCTATATTATTTGAATTACGAAACCTATAAGCGTATGAGATAAACCAGCGATTGCTGGTTTATTTTCTTAAAATTTCACATTTATTTTGTTCTATTTTAAGTGTATACTTAAAATAAAAGGAGAAGATGTATGAAGATATTAAAGGATAAGGATACATTATTTGTTTTTGTATCGCATATAGTATCAGCTATATTAATGATTGTAGGAAGTATCCTACTTGTTTCAAAGGGGCAAACCCTAGAGGTAATGATTATTGTACTAGGCTTTTGTGTTTTCGTATTAGCATTACTCATTTTATTAAAAAAGGTAGAAATCCTAAAATTTTATATGCCAATTCTATATTTCTTAATTGGTGTAGTATATTTCATAGGATTTATATTAGACATCATAAGTGGATATCTTAACATTGGTAGTGCAGCAGAGATCATTACAAGCATATTATTTATATTCTATGGATTTGCTTCTATAGATAAATTATCCTTGAAGAAGAGGATTCCTTATTTAAGAGCTATAGAGGTACTTGGCTGTTTTATCATGGCATCCTGTATATTTTTCGTTTTATTTTCAGATGCAAGCTTTGGATATTTATTTTCGAAAATAAACGGTAAAGTGTCCTTGCAAAAGGTAGATTTGATTTTGATTTTTGTGGGCTATACAATACTTTCTATATCGAATTCTACCTATGGAAATGAGGAATAATTTTACGAAAACAAAATAAAATCCACCCTAAAGGGTGGTTTTTCTTTTGCCTTCTTGATATAATAACATATATAGGTATGGGGTGTAAGTATGACGAGAAAAGAATTGGAAGATCGCTTAGCTGCGGTTACAAACCAGCTATTAGATTTAGGAAAAAGAAATAGATTACTAAATTATATAGATAAGGGCTTAAAAACATTAGCCATTTTAAATAAAAATGTGGAAGAGGTATTCCGTGGAGTAAAGCAGTATAGAGACTTTACCTTCTTCCCAACGGATGAGGCATTACTTGAGGTGCAAAATAATCCTGAGCAGGAGATAATTGGACCTAAGGATAACTTACTTGACCTTGAAAATGATACCGTCTATGAGGCTGTAAGAAGAATGCAGGAGAAAAAGGATGAGCTTATTTGCTATAAGAAGCAGCATGGGCTTTTGAAGGCTTTAAAGGCATTGAAGAAGGAATTTACATTCTCTATTGTGGAAAAGGGAATGAATTCACTATACCTTTCTGTATGCTTCTTGCATTATAAGGAAGAGGAAATTGAATATAAGGCTCCTCTACTTTTAATACCTGTTGAAATTAATAATGATTCAGGCTCCTTCGTAATTCGTCAATATGAGGATGAAATTATTTTAAATCCAACCCTAAGATATTATTTTACATCTGTATTTAACACAGATTTAGTCCCATACAATAATGAAGCATTAAGTACATATCTTGAGAAGGCAAGAGCTGCTTTACCTTTGGGAGTAGAACTTGAGGAGGGTTTATCCTTGGGTATTTATTCCTTCTATAAAATGAATATGTATAATGACTTAATATACAATAGAGATTTCGTTTTAGAGAATGCGAATATTCGTGCATTATTAGGTGAGGAGCATGGATCTTGGGATGCGAATTTTAATGAACCACTATATCCTGTTGTAAACTGTGATTCCTCACAGCTTAAGGCAATACAGTATGCCGCAAATGGTAAATCCTTTTGTTTACAGGGCCCTCCTGGGTCTGGTAAGAGCCAAACCATTACGAATATGATTTCTTCTATGCTTGGCGTAGGAAAAAAGATCTTATTCGTATCGGAAAAGATTGCCGCTTTAAATGTAGTTTATGAAAACCTAAGAAGAGTAAGACTATCGGAATTCGCACTAGAATTGCATTCGAATAAGGCAAACAAAAAGGAATTCATTGAGAATATGTATCGTACGGCAACCTTGCCTAGATATGATATTGAGCTTAAGACAAGATTCTTAGGTACAAAATATGAATATTTTAAAAATAATTTACATAATTATGAAAGCAGTCTTCATGAGGTTATTCCATCCTTAGGCGTTTCCTTGTTTGATTTATATTCTATCTATTTAGATACAAAAAGTGAGCCTGTGCCATATGAATTAAAATTCATGGATACCTATAATTTAATGGATATGGATCGTATTTCTAAATCCTTAAGGGATTATGCAGGATATGCAAAAATCATTGGATTTAGTGATTATAGAGAATCTCCATTATATGGCTTAAATCAGATTTCTGAGGAATATATTAAAATGGGGCTTAGGGCAGATATTGAGGCCTCCTTAGATTTACTTAAGAAAATTGAAAGCATACGATTACCATTAAAGGGTATTGGCCTTGATGCATCCAATATTATTGATGCTATGAAGGCAATTGAAATTGCAAATAAGATTGTGCAAATTAAGCAATATAGACCTCTATATATGTTTAAGAAGAATCGTGTCATTATTAACGATATGATTAAGAAATATATGTCCTATTCTAAAGAGATTAAGACCGACATTTTAAATATATATAAGGAAGATATTTTATCTTTAGAATTACCTAAGATTCGTGCAGATTATGCAAGAATGATGAAGGAAACTAAGGGTATCTTTAAATCGCAAACGAAGGAATTTAAGGAGCTAGATTTAAAGGTTCAATCCTATAGAGTAGCAAAGGCTAAGCCTGAGGTAGTTGTTGAGGAATTAAACGATTTAGTTAAGCTAAAAGCCTATAAGGCTCAAGCAGATAATGCTGCAGCAAGCATTGCTAAGTCCTTAGGTAGTGATGCACTTCAAAACCTAAGACAAATTCTATTCGATGTTAAGGCGGTAGATTCCTTACCAGATATGTCCATTTCTACACAAGCATTTAATATGCTTAAAAATGCTTGGGAAGCAAATGATCTAGATTTAGAAGAGCAGCAAGCAGAATATAAGAATTTATTAAATCTATCTCGTATTTTTAAGATTAAGCAATTCAATATTACAAGCTGCACAATAAAGGAAGCCTACGATAGAATTGATGAGGTTAATAAGGAAAGAAATCATATTTCAAATTATAGAAGAACCCTAGAGATTATTGATGAGCTAAAGGATAAGAATGCTGAGGAATTCTTGTATTATTATTTGGATAATCAATTTAATCTAGATGAAATCTCCCCAAGATTTAAGAAGACCTTCCTAAAGAATAAGATTGATTCTGTTCATCATAGTGGAGATTTCTTACAATATTTTGAAAATCAATCGATTGATGATATCATCGATGGATTTAGAGATTTAGATGAAAAGACATTGACGATTAATAGAGATATCATCATAGCGAAAAATAGTCAAAAAAGACAAAATGGTATGGCTGTTGAAGGCTCTATGTTTAAGGTTTTGGAGCGAGAGCATGAAAAGAAGACAAGACAAAAACCAATCCGACAATTGCTTGAGCAAATTTTTGAGCTTGCCCTTGAAATTAAGCCTGTATTCCTAATGTCTCCACTTTCTGTATCTACCTATTTAGCGAATATGCCAAATATGTTTGATTGCGTCATCTTTGATGAAGCATCTCAAATCTTTGCCTGTGATGCCTTAGGCTCAATTTATAGAGGTAAGCAATGTATTATCATAGGGGATGATAAGCAAATGCCACCATCGAATTTCTTTATGGCACAGCTAGATGATAATTCTGGTACAGATGAGGAATTAGAATATGACCTAGAATCCATTTTGGATAAGGCTATGGCAACCTTTGAAACCATTGCCCTAAAGTGGCATTATAGAAGTAGAAGCGAAGAATTAATTACCTTCTCAAATAATGCATTCTATTCGGATAAGCTAATTACTGTTCCGACCCCAAGAATTCACTCTACTGGCTTTGGTGTTGATTTTTACTATGATCCTATGGGTAGGTATAATACGCAAACTAGAACGAATATCTTTGAGGCGGGAAAGGTTGCAAAGATGGTTATTGAGCATTATAAGAATAGTGATAAATCCTTAGGCGTTGTAGCCTTCTCATCAAGCCAGGCAGATGAGATTCAGCGTGAGCTTGATAAGCTAATTAAGGAGGATCCATCCTTGAAGAAGTATTTCCAAGAGGATATTGATGAGCCATTCTTTATTAAGAATCTAGAAACTGTACAGGGTGATGAAAGAGATCGAATTATCTTCTCTATTTGTTATGCATATAACGAGGATGGAAAATTCATGCAAAGATTCGGTCCGTTAAATGTTAAGGGCGGAGAAAGAAGATTAAATGTTGCGGTAACTAGAGCGAAGTATAATGTATCGATTGTATCCTCTATTCGATATACAGATATTAAAACAAATACAAGTTCAAAGGGTGCCCTACTATTAAGAGATTATCTAGAATTTGCTGAAAATGTTGTTGCAGCTAAGAATTACACGGAAGAATCTAATGGTATTATAAGATCCGTTCAGGAATACTTAGAATCTTTAGGCTATACGGTCCTACCTCAGTATGGATCTAGTGCGTTTAAGGTTGACCTTGCAGTTAAAAAGGATGAGGATTTCATTATGGCCATTATGATTGATGGTAAGAGTGAATATTCTTCAAATGTTACAGATACCTATAGACTTGAAAAGCTTTTGCTTGAGCGTCAGGGTTGGAAATATTTTAAGCTTTTCGCAACCACTTGGGTAGAAAACCAAGAGGCAGAAAAGGAAAGATTATTCGATGCGTTAACGC
>CAMEKD010000003.1 GCA_945920825.1 uncultured Anaeroplasma sp. | reverse complement strand
ATACAGATATAGAATTATATTATCTAAAGAGTAGATTTTATAATCCTGTATTATTAAGATTTATTACCCCAGATTCTATAGAATACCTAGATTCATCGAGTATTATTGGATTAAATCTATATGCTAATTGTGGTAATGATCCGGTTAATATGATAGATGAAGAGGGACATTCTGGTATTCTAGCAATTATGTTAATTGCAGGAACTTTTATAGGTGCTGCAACTGGATTTGGATTTTCTGAGGAAAAGAACTGATTGATAATAACTGGGACTTTTCAAAGGTTGATTGGGGAAAGACTATTAATAATACACTTGTTGGTGCAGCTACAGGACTCTCTCTTGCGATGGGTGTTGGTTTCTTAGGCCCAGTCTAAGCAGGAACAGCAGCTGCTCGTGTAATGTCAGCGGGAACGGCATTTGGTATTAGTCTTGGAGTTTCATTTTGCTGCTGGATCATTAGGATATGCAACAGAAGAATGGATAAATGGAAGAACACCTGATTTTGGAAAAGCATTGGCAAATGGAGGCTTTGTTGCTGCAGAAGGAGCCATGAATTTCTTGATGGGAGGTATTCTAGGTTCAGTAGGAACTGTAGGAACAAAGGGAAAATTCTTGCGTTCTGTTGAATGGTATGCTAAATTTCCTTTTGCACAAGAATTTACTTTTCCATTCAAATACGGAATCGATATTATTAGGAGAAATCTGTGAGGCGAGTATTTATGAAATATAGATCGTTTTACAACATTTTTTTTGATTCAATAATACTATTATTTACAACCATTTTTTTCATTGTTGGTTATACATTAGTTTTAATATTTGGTATTCTTAACAAAACAAATGAACATTTTATTGTTTCACTAATTGTCACCACTGCGGTATTCGGAATTCTAATAGCATTGTCTTTATTATTGATTATATGGGGGTGTTTTGAAAAGATTTCTTTTGATGAAAAGAATATCTATTCAAAAAAGCCTTTTAGAAAAACAATAAGTATCTCCTTTGATGAAATTCTTGAGTTTTCCGAGAAACAAATTCCGGCAGTTATTTTGGGCGTATATAAGACAAATGCACTAATAATTAAATCTGTAAATAAGTCTATTTGTATTTATTTGGATAAAAAAAAGACAAAAGAAAAAATTTTACAATTAATAAAACGATAACATTACATCAGTATTACTATATTCATTGATGAGGTCTCCAAATATTCTTTAAATGATGACTTACCTAAAGAAATTTTAACTAAGTTAATAAAAGAAATTAGAGTACATGAATCATAATCGATTGATGGAAAGAGTACAAAATGTAGAAATAATCTATCTTTGCGAATGGTAAAAATCATCCATTAGGGGATGAATATGGAAACATAACAGCAACAGGAGTAATGTCATTAGGAATGAGGATGGTTTATATTTGTTTTGGTAACCCTATATTGGATTTGGGATTTAATTGTGAATGAAGGATTCTAAATTGAAGAAGATATGCCTATTATTTTTAACAATATTAACTTCCCTTTTTACTTGTTGTAGACAATATACAACGCAATTAGCAAAAGATGAGTTTTCAAAATATTATAATGGGAAAAACGAAGGAGTCTTAAATTAAATTCTAAAGTGTCAAGAAAAATATTCTATAGAAATGAGTTTTTACTTGCAAAAGAAGAAAAAAGTTATATAATAATACTCCTACAAGGAGGTAATATATTGAAAAGTGAAGCAAAAAGAATATGTTCTGAGCTAAGGATGCTAAAAAATAAAGGGATTCATGCTTCTCGTGAGCTTTTAATGACACTTGCATCTAAGGGAACGTATTGGTACATTGTATTTGCGAATACAAAAGATTTTTCTTCTAGCATGGATGAGCTTTTTGCTGAAGCATGCTAAAGTCCCTGAGGAGGGATTTTTTTGTTTATAAAGAAATTCTAAAGTGTCAAGAAAAAATAAGGCCCCAGACGCTCTATAATGATGGCCCTTGTATTTGGGTGGGGGGTCTGCTATAATACTGTTAGACAAACTTGAATTTGACGGACTGTCGTATAAGCTTGTATTTCTATCGATACAATTACACATTTGTGTTTACATAGATACCCCAAATTGAAAGGAGATGTTCATTTATGAATAGAAACTATAATCTTATGAATATTGAAACATTAAATTTGGAGGGATACTATGTGCTGTAATCCCTCCACAACAAACAGGAGGAATTATGCGTAATATTAAATTATCAAGAATTGATGAAAACAACTTTATACAGGCTTTTAACTTAAAGTTAGATAAGGCACAAGAGCAATTTGTTTCACATCCAATCAGAAGTTTAGCACAAGCATATGTATATTATAATCAATGCACCCCGTTCGGAATATTTGATGACGATACAATGATTGGCTATGTGATGGTGATATATGATTATGACCTTGCTGAGTATAATATTTGGCATATGATGATTGATGTTGCATATCAACACCAAGGATTTGGAGCGATTGCCTTAAAAAAATGTCTGGATTATATTGCATCCAAACCATTTGGTCCATCAAACAAAATAGTATTAACATGCAACAGGGATAACTTCATTGCACTGCATCTGTATAAGAATTATGGTTTCAAAGAAACTGGGAATGCAGATGAGGATGAAATAGAACTTGCTTTGTTTCTGTAAAGCTTAACCAATTCCAATATGTCGAACAGTTAATAACCCAGGGCTGCGGCCCTGGGCCTATTATTTCTAAAGTGTCAAGAAAAAATACTTGACACCTTTTTATTTTATGATATAATGATTCACGTATTATAAAAAACTTATAAAAGGAGTGTATTATATATGGTTAAAATTAGATTACAGAGATTTGGTGCTCACAAGGCTCCTAAGTATCGTATTGTTGCAGCAGATTCAAGATCCCCAAGAGATGGTAAGTTCTTAGAGATTTTAGGTACTTATAACCCATTAACTAACCCAGCTACAGTAAATGTAGATGCTGAAAAGGTTAATGCTTGGATTGCAAAGGGTGCACAGCCAACGACTACTGTTAAGAACATTTTAGTAGCAAACAAAGTTATTTCTAAGTAAGAGGTTTTGCTATGGTAAAGTTTGAAGAGTTAATCAAGAGCTTAATTCTTCCTTTAGTAGCTTATCCTCAGGACGTTGAAATTATACGTTTGAATGATTCTGAAGATGACCTTCAGTATCAGGTAAAGGTTAATCCAAGTGACTTAGGCAGAGTAATCGGTAAGGGTGGAGTCATTGCTAAGGCTATCCGTACTGTATTATATGCTGGAGCTTCTAAAGAAGGAAAAAAGATACACCTAGATATTGACGCAAAGTAAAAAAGAGGGAAAACCCTCTTTTTGTTTTACAAAAAAATTGTTATAATATAAAAAACGACAAAAAAGGAGCCCTTTATATGAAAAAATATTTTAGCGCTATTGCACTAGGTATATCTATACTTGCATTAGCTTCCTGCGGTGGTGGAAATAACCCAGAAACTACAACAGTAGAACAACCTACAACTACAACAGCAGCTCCATCTAATGTGGTAACATTTGATGCACGTTATTCAACAGGTACCTTAAATGATAAGGGATTAGCGGATGATATCCAAGATGGTACAATCCTACATGCTTGGAATTGGAGCTACAACACAATTAAAGAAAATATGGAGATGATTGCAAAGAGTGGCTATACAGCAGTTCAAACATCTCCAGTACAGCAATGTAAATCAACAACGAATCAAGGCGCTTGGTCTTCCGAATGGCATAAGCTATATCAGCCTGTTGCCTTTAGTATTGCTGAGGATTCTTATTTGGGAACAAAAGAAGAGCTTAAGGAAATGTGTCAGGTTGCAGAATCCTATGGCGTTAAGGTCATAGTAGATATAGTATCGAACCATTTGGGAAATGACAATACTGGTGAGGCTGGTACATATGCTGAGGCCATTGAAACCTATGAGCCAGAGATTTTTGCAAATAAAAATAAGTATTTCCATTTGACAAATCATAATGTATCGGATGATAACGCAAAGACGGTTACTTATTATATGCTATCGAACCTACCGGATTTAAATACAAGTAATGAATATGTTCAAGGAAGAGTTATTTCTTTACTTGAGGAATGTATTGATTGCGGTGTTGATGGATTTAGATTTGATGCTGCAAAGCATATTGAAACGCCAGATGATGGTGGATATGCTTCGAATTATTGGCCAAATGTTTTATCTGCTGCAACAAAATATGCAGATGAGACCTATGGCACAAAATTATATTATTATGGTGAGATTTTAAATACCTGTGGTGGAGGAAGAAAATATGATTCCTACACAAAGTATATGAGTATTACAGATAATAAACATGGTACAAACATTCAGTCTAAATTGTCTTCTAAATATATCCTAAATTCATTAAATTATTCCTTTAGTGATGATGGAACTAAGGCTGTAGTTTGGGCTGAATCTCATGATACCTATGCCGATGGTACAACCCAGGGTGCAACTCAGGATTCAATGAATAGAATTTACGCTCTTGAGGCAGCTAGAAGCGGTGCTGCGCCACTATATTTCGCAAGACCTAATTCATCTACTGCAATGGGTGCAATGGGTACAAAGTCATGGAAATCTGCAGAGGTTGCTGCAATTAATAATTTCCATAATGCAATGCTTGGAAAGAATGAAACAATTTCCTACCAAAACAATCATGTTTTAGTTGAAAGAGGAACAGATGGTGTTGCTATCTTATCAAGCTTCTCTGTTAAAAAGGAAAAGGAAGTTGAATTTGAGGCTAAGGCGATTGCGGATGGTAAATATTATGATCATGTAACTGGTAAAGAGATTGTTGTTTCTAATGGTGTAATTAAGGGCACAATGTCTACTGCAGGTATTATGGTATTAATGAAGTCAGAACCAGATATTACTCCTGAGGTAGTCGTATCTAGTGAAATGGGATATTTCTATGACACTTATGATGTTACAGTTTCTCCAAAGAATGCAACATCAGCATCCTATAGTATCAATGGTGGTGATGAGGTAGCCTTTGATTCAGAAACAAATGTAACCTTAACTCCAGATGATGAAGGTGTTGCTACACTTAGCGTTACGGTAAAGAAGGATAACAAGACCGTTACTGAGGTATATAAGTATTATCAAGTAGAAAAGAGAGATGGCTATGTTGCAATTTCTGGTCTAAAGGATATTGCTGCAAATCGATACCTTGCTTGGGTATGGCCAACAGGTAAGGACGGTCATTGGGAAGAGGTTGTTGTTTCTGGTGATGTTGCATATATTAAAGTTCCTGTGGATGAAGAAGGCAATTCATTAATTGCAAAGTCTAATTATTTATTAGCATCTTTCCCTAAGGATTATGATATTGAATCCTTATATGGCACCTCAGCAAGTGTTTGGGACGATAAGACCGGTCAAACAAGTGATTATAAGATGCAAGAGGATGTCATTGAGGTTTGTACAATTTAATTGAATAGAATTGCAGCCCTAAGGGCTGCTTTCTTTTCATATTTTTTTAAAAAAATTTAAAATAGACATAAATAATGTCAAAAAAGCATTTATAATGCTATTAGAAATAGAAAAAGGAGTTGGTTTTAATGCTTAAAGAAGGATTTGTTATATGTGAGGAAGAGGAAAAAAGAAGAATTCTCGAAGAAAATACAATGAAAAATTATATTTTTATGACTCCGAACATTCTTTTAAAAAATATATATGGTGGTGTAAAGAAGGAAGCCTTATTCTCTTTGATGGATCAATATTCCTTATCCTATGATCTTGCAAAGGAATATATGAAATATATACCTTATGTTTTGGATAAAACCTATAATAATATAAAATTAGATTCCTTAGTCAGTGCGAAATCCTATTTAAAGAAGATGGGATTCATAGAGGATAATCCATTATTTAATTATAGATTAAATCAATTCCCCATAACCTTTTTAACCAGTAATTATACGAAAGAGCTTCAAAATATTATTGCGGAATTAAAAAAGAAAACAGAGGTTATTCTATTTACTAAGGAATCCTTAAAACTAAAACCAAACGTTTATGAATATAAATCAATTAAGGAAGAATGCTATGGCATTATGAATGAAATGAAAAAGCTACACGAGGAGGGTATTCCCTATCAAAGAATGTATTTGATAAATATGAGTAGCAATCATGAATTCATATTCAAAAGATTATCGAAAACCTATAATATTCCTATTCACTTTAAACCAATAAGAAATATAACTCATACGGCATTTGCTAAAAAATTCCTTCATTTATTAGAGGAAAAGGAATCCTTTAGTGAAATACTTGCCACAGTAGGAGATTCAAACTATATTAAGCCTTTAATGGCATTAATTAGCGATTATTCCTTAGAGGATAAAAGCCCTAAAGATTATATCGATTTCTTTCAAAGAGAATTTAAAAACTTTAAATATGAGGATACTCTATATGAGGATATGGTAAATGTATCGGATATCGTATCCTTAGGAGATATGGATTATGCCTTTTATATGGGATTTAACCAAGGAGTTTCTCCAAAAATCTATAAGGATGAGGAATATTTATCCGATTCCTTACTTCACGAATTAGGACTTTCTACATCGGTAGAAAAGAATATTGAAGAACGAAATAAATTAATATTCTTTATAGAAAATACAAAGAATTTATTTATATCCTATCCGATTAAGGTTCAGGTTAATGAATTATATCCATCCTCCTTAATTCAAGCGTTAGATTTAAAGACCTACACGAAGGATGCCCCTCTTGGCTATTCCTTAGCTGAGGATAATTTAAGGCTTAGTGTGGATATGTCTATATACGATAAAACAAAGGAGATTTCACCTAAGCTTGAATTCTACAATGTAGAACATATTCCATATAACACCTATGATAATACATTCAAGGGTATTTCAAAAAAGCACATGGAAGAAAGATTTAAGGAGAATGCATCCATTTCCTTATCCTATTCTACAATGAAGTATTATTTCGAATGTCCATTCCATTATTATTGCGATAATATCTTAAAGCTATCTACCTTTGAATCGACCTCTGCAACAAGATTAGGTACCTATTCTCATGCGGTTTTACAGGATTCCTATAATAGCGATTTTGATTTTGTAAAATCGACAGAAAAGAACCTTAATGAAGGAATTAAGGATCTTAATTCAAAGGATGCCCTTAAGGATAAATTCTATTTTAGTCAAATGAATGAAATATTAATGGATTTAATTCACTATAATAAGCGTCATGAGGAATTAAGTGAGCTTAAAAATGTATTATGTGAAGAGCATATTATATTTGAAGAAGGGAATTTAAAATTCCATGGATTTATCGATAAGCTTTTATATACAGAAATCAACGGTGAGATTTATGCAGCAATTATGGACTATAAAACAGGCAAGGATTATATTACATTAGATAATGTAGAAGATGGATTCCATTTACAGCTGCCTTCTTATATGTATTTATTATCTAAAGCAGAAAGATTTAAGGGTAAAAAAATTCATATTATTGGTATTTATTTACAAAAGGTAAATATGATTGCATTAGATCGTAATTTAGATAAGCTTGAGCAAAGAGAAAAAAGCTTCCGTCTTCAAGGCTTTACAATATCCGATCCAGCTTTAATTTTAATGCTTGATCCATTCTATAATAAAAGTGATTATATTCAATCTATGATGACAACGAAAAATGGGAATTTTGGTAGATTTGCGAAGCTATTAAGTGAAGAACAAGAGGAGGATTTAATCGAGCTTGTGGATGTGTTTATTCATAAAACTAAAGATGGAATTATGGAAGCACAATTTGATATAGCACCAAAAAGAATTGAAGGAAATGATGTTTCCTGTACATTCTGTAAATATAAGGATATTTGCTTCAAGAAATATGAAGATTATGTTTTCTTAGAGGAAAAGAAATTTGGAAGTGAGGTGGAATAATGGCTTGGACAAAAGAACAAGATGAAGCTATTCATAGAAGAGGAGAATCGATTATTGTTTCTGCGGGTGCAGGTAGTGGAAAAACTGCAGTACTTTCAGAAAGAATACTAGATTATTGCAAGCAGGGAAACGATATAAGAAGAGTATTGGTCTTGACCTTCACTGAGGCTGCAGCCTTTGAAATGAAGGAAAGAATCAGAAAGAAGCTTAAGGAAAACCAATTATTTGAACAAGCTGAACTTATTGATTCTACCTACATCACAACCTTTGATTCCTACTCTTTATCTATTGTGAAAAAATATTATTATATGCTTGGCTTAAAAAAAGGCATTTCTATCATGGATGGTGCTTTAATTTCGGTTAAGAAGGAAGAAATCATAAGAAATTTATTTACAGAATATTACTTGAGTGAAAATCAAAAATTTCTATCCTTCTTAAAAAAATACTCCCTTCAGGATGATAAGAGTGTATTTAAAATGGTATATGATATGTCTTATGCCTTAGAATTAATCGTTGATTTAGATCTATTTATAAAAAATTATGAGAATGATTATTTTTCAAATTCCAAGATGGATGAAATTCTAAACTGTTATTATAAATATACACAAGAAGAGGTATCTATAGTAATCGATTTATTAAAGGATTTAAAGCTTCTGGCATCCTATGATTCTCCAAGTGTATCCTTATATGAAACCTTAGATTTATTCCTATCCCATATTTCTATTCAGGATTCTTATGAAAATTTATATAGCGAACTAGGTGGCTTTGAACTACCTAGAGTAAGCCCTAAGGCAAGCGATAGAGTCAAGGAATTAAAGAAAGAGGTCTCAGATCGTCTATCTGATTTGAAAAAGAATGTTTTTAAGAATTATGAGAGTCTTTCATCAATGAAGGAGGAAATACTTTCCATTAAGGAGGATGTATTATTCCTACTTGATATGACTAAGGAGGTCTTGGATCGTTTATTTGAATATAAAAAGGAAGTCAATATGTTTGGCTTTATGGATATCGCTAAGCTTTTGATTGCTTTAGTCAAGAATAATGAAGAAATAAGATTAGAATTAATGCATTCCTACGATGAAATATTAGTAGATGAATATCAGGATACCTCAGATATCCAAGAAACCTTCCTATCCTTAATTGAAAATAATAATCGATATATGGTAGGTGATATTAAACAAGCAATCTATCGCTTCCGTAATGCAAATCCTTATATTTTTAAAGAAAAATATAATCGCTTTTCCGCACATGATTCAGGCTATAAAATTGATTTAACCTATAATTTTAGATCTAGATCTGAGGTGTTAGATAATATTAATTTATTATTTAATTCTTTAATGAGTGACGATTTAGGTGATGCGAATTATATAAAGGATCATCAGATGCAATTTGGTCAAAAGGATTATTTAAAATTAGAACAGAATATCGATTTCAATTTAGATATATTAAGCTATGAAATGGATGAGGAATCTAATTTCAGCCAAGCAGAAATTGAAGCATTCATTATTGCAAAGGATATAAAAACTAAGCTTTCCATGGATATAAAGGCATTACATAAGGAAGGATTCTCTCCTATATCCTATAACGATTTTGCGATACTTATATCGGATGCAAAGGAATTCTTAACCTTTAAATCGATTTTTGAATATTTAAATATTCCATTATCGATTGAAGCATCCTTAGATTTAAAGCAATCGATATTACCAACATTATTTAAGAATATCTTTATTGTATTATCGAATACCTTAGAAAAGAAGTATGACCAAGAATACTATCACGCTTTAGCTAGTATCGCAAGAAGCTTCTTATATGAATATACAGATGAGGATATTTATCGATTCATTTACTTGAAGGAGAATTATCCGATTTTAGAGGATTTTCATTCCTTAATCCCCTATCTTGATTCTTCCTATAGTACTTTATTTTATAAAATGAATGATGTATTTCATATTTATGATAGATTATCTAAAATTGGTGATGTGGATTCATCCTTAGTAGTCTTAGAATATATGCATACCATAATCTCAAGCTTTGATGAGCTTGGCTATGATATTCATGAGGCAAAAGGCTATATCAAGGCTTTATTAGATTCTGAAATTAAAATGGAATATAAGCCAGAATCCTCTAGAAAGGATGCCGTAAGAATTATGACGATTCATAAGTCGAAAGGCTTAGAGTTCCCTTATGTCTATTTCCCACTTTTGACCAAGGGCTTTAATCAGGCAGATATGAGAGCGACGGTAGGCTTATCGAAAAAATATGGTATTTTCATTCCTTTCGTGGATGATGGACAATCCTCAACGATTATAAAAAGCCTATATTCTAAGGAGGTTCATGATGAGGATTTATCCGAAAAGGTAAGATTGTTCTATGTTGCCCTAACACGTGCAAGAGAAAAGATGATTCTAATTCTTCCAAAGAGCGCGCCAAAGAATATAACAAAGAATAATATGAAATCCTTTGCGGATATGATTTCTTATGCGAATAGCTTAAATAGCTATTATAAGGATATAGAGCTTGCGGATTATGATATCTCTGATTATAAGCTATCCTTGAAGAAAAAAGAAAAATTTAATGGAAGTATCAAGCTAGAATACAAGAATGAGGAATTCCCTAAGGAGGTATTTAAGCAACAAATCTCTAAGGAATTATCTCATCTTCCTTCGAAAGAGGAAAAGAAAGTATTAGAGCTAGGTACTAAATTCCATCTAGCATTAGAGGCAATCGATTTTAAGAATATAGATTTAGATTCTATGCCTATGGATTCGTTTATTAAAGAAACCTTAAAGGAAGTATTAAAGAACGAAATATTTAAAAATATTTCTAATGCAAAGGATTATCATGAACATGAATTCTATTTGAGTGATGGAAATAATACCTATCATGGTAGTATCGATTTAATGCTTGAATATAAGGATCATATTGATATTATCGATTATAAGCTATCCAATATAGATTCTATAGAATATAGAAGACAGCTATCGATTTATAAGAAATACGCAGAAAAATCTAGCGGAAAGAAAGTGGATTGCTATTTATTATCTTTACTAAAAAAGAAAATTGAAAAAATCGAATTATAATAGAAATGGCTTCGGCCATTTTTATTGATTTTTTAGGGTTAAAATAGTATACTTAAGGTAATTAGTGAGGTCGATTTTATGAAGTATTATATGTGTGGCCATATTATGACAACTCATGGTATTCATGGGGATTTAAAAGTGAAAAATTATTCTGATTTTGATCGCTTTCAAAAGGGTGCAAAATTATATATTTTACATGGAAAGGATTATATCCTAGTTAAGGTATTAAAGGCCTCTAGCTTTGGTAATTACCTTCTTGTTCGCTTTGATGGATTAGAGGATATTAATTTCGTTGAAAAGTACCATAGTGATGATATTTATATTGCTGAAGAGGATAGAAGAGATACTCTAGAGGATGGAGAATTCTATTATTCCGATTTGATTGGTAAGAGGGTTATCAATCAAGATGGAGAAGATAGAGGTATTGTAGAAGAAATAAGAGAAATGCCTCATAAGAAATATTTAGCCATTCGCTATAAGGATAAGATTCACCTTGTTCCATTTATGGAAGAATTCATTGGTGATGTTTCTGAAAAAATCGTTGTAAAGGAAATTGAGGGATTGTTTTGAAAATAAAAATTTTAACCTTATTTCCGGATATGTTTACCGGATTTATTGATGAATCTATTATAAAGCGTGCTATTGAAAAGGGCGTTGTTGAGGTTTCTTTAATTGATATAAGACAATATTCGCAAGATAAGCATAAGCATGTGGATGATACACCTTGCGGAGGTGGCGCTGGCATGGTAATGGCAGTTGATGTTGTCGATAGGTGCATCAAGGCAAATACAAATGAACATAGCCATATCGTCATGATGACACCCCAGGGTGAAACCTATAATCAGAAGAAGGCATTAGAGCTTTCTAAGCTCGATGAGCTTGTCCTTCTTTGTGGACATTATGAGGGCTTTGACGAAAGAATTAGAAGCTATGTTGATGAGGAGGTTTCCATTGGTGATTTCGTGCTTACCGGTGGAGAAATTGCCGCAATGGTCATTTCGGATTCTGTTATAAGATTATTAGATCATGCGATAAGAAAGGAATCTCATATGGAGGATTCCTTCTCTATAGGACTATTAGAATATCCACAATATACAAGACCTATTGAATATGATGGTATGAGAGTTCCTGATGTTTTATTAAGTGGAAATCATAAGAATATTGAAACATTTAGAAAAAAGGAATCCTTAAGAAGAACCTATAAAAAAAGGCCGGATTTGTTAAACAAATACAAATTAAATAAAGAAGAAGAAAAACTTTTAAAAGAAATTATTGAGGAGGAAAAAGTATGAGACAAGCTGGAATGTTGCTTCACATTTCATCACTTCCAAGTGAGTATTCCATTGGTTCCGTTGGTAAGAGTGCTTATCAATTTATTGACTTTTTGGAAAAAGCAGGACAAAAGGTATGGCAGATTATGCCTATAGGACCAACTTCCTATGGTGATTCTCCATATCAAGGCGTGAGCGCATTTGCGTTCAACCCATATTTTATTGATTTAGAACTATTAGTTTCTGATGGATTATTAGAGGAATCTGAACTTCCAGAGAAAAGAAGATGCTACAAGGCAGATTATGGTTATTTATTTAATAATCGCTTTAATGTTTTAAGAAAGGCATTCAAAAGAAGAAGAAAGGTTCAAGCTAAATTTAAAAAATTCCGTGACGAGGAAGAATATTGGCTAAAGGATTATGCTGTTTATATGGTATTAAAGGAAAACCATAACTATGCATCCTGGGATACATGGGAGGATGATTTTAAATTTAGAAATCCCAAGGCCTTAGAGAAGTTCATGGAAGAGGAAAAGGAAAGAATTCTTGAATGGCAATTCTACCAATTCATATTCTATGATCAATGGCTTAGATTAAAGAAATATGCGAACGCTCACGGAGTATCTATTATGGGGGATATGCCAATTTATTGTGCATATGATTCTGTAGATGTTTGGGCAAACCCTGGTGATTTCCAGCTGGATGGTGCGCTAAAGCCATATGCGGTTGCAGGATGTCCACCAGATGCCTTCAGTGCCGATGGTCAGCTTTGGGGTAACCCTCTTTATAACTGGGGCAGAATGAAGCAAGAGGGCTATGCTTGGTGGGTAGCTAGAGTGAAGCATGCCCTAAAGGTATTTAATATTTTAAGAATTGACCATTTTAGAGGCTTTGCGGGATATTTCTCTATTCCTTATGGTGCACCAAACGCAAAGGGTGGACATTGGGAGGATGGCCCTAGATACGAGTTATTTGAAAAAATTAAGCAGGAATGCCCTAATGCCAATATTGTAGCTGAGAATTTAGGCTTATTAACTCCGGATGTAGAAGAACTATTAGCACAGTGTGGCTTCCCAGGAATGAATATCTTCCAATTTGAGTGGGGAGATTGGAACTGGAGAGTACCTATTTATAAGGGATATCCAACCAACAACGTATTCTATTCTGGTACGCATGATAACCAAATGATTGCATCCTTCTATGAATCGTTAGAGGAATGGCAGAAGCTAAAGATTAATGCGCTTGTGGGTATTAACTGGGGAGATTGGCCAGCAAGAAAAATTATTGAATGGTGTATGAGAACGGCCTGTGATACTTGTATTATTCCACTTCAGGATTATTTGGGATTAATGGATGAAGAAGGTAGAATGAATATTCCATCGAAAGCATCTGGCAACTGGCAATATATGGCAAAGCCTGAGGACTTCAGTGAAGATTTATTAAATTATATTAAGTGGATTACAAAGGATTCAAATCGATAATATGTATAATTACATCATAACTACGGATGACATAAGTGCCGCAAACGAAAAAATTGAACAAATTAAAAAAAGCCTGTCATCCGAGTATGATGAAATAGGCTATGATATCGAAGAGGAAGGTGTATTATCCTTAGTCGATGAGCTTACAACCATATCCTTATTTGATACATTAAAATTCATTACTGTAAAGGGTGCTGAGGCAATTACTAAGCAATCGGAATCTGCCCTTAAGGAATTATATACAGCTATGAATGACAGAAGTTCAGAAAATGTATTGATTTTCTTATTCACAAAGGATACAGACTACCAAAAGAGCGAAAAATTCAAAAACTTAAGAAAATATGCAACCTATATCGATATTAGAATAAAGAATATCCCCCTAGATCAATATGCCAAAAGGCAGTTTGAAGAGGATGGATATAAGATTCAAGAGCAAACGCTAAATCTACTCATTACCTATGTAGATAGCCTATCTAGCTTACAAAGAGCAATAGAAATCCTAGAATTATATAAGGCAGAGGAGAAAAAGATTACAACCCCAGATGTTGAACTTATGGTATCTAAGCCACTCGATAATGATGTATATCAATTGATTAGTGCATTTTTAAGCTATCACACAAAGGAAGTATTTTCTATTTATAGGGATTTGAAGATTTTAACAAAAATTCAATCCTCCTTCTTGGTTTCTTTGCTGATTAATAAATTTCAGGAAATGTATAATGTTTCTATTTTACTTAAAGGTGGCATGAGCCAAAATGATATTGCCGCTTTATTTAATGTATCCTCTGGTAGAGCCTACTATATGGTACGTAATGCGAAATCCTCCTCTTTATCTAAAATAAAGTCAAATTTAGAGGATTTAGTTCAATTAGAGGCGGATATCAAAAGTGGTAAAATTAAGGATGATTTAGGATTAGAATTATTCTTCTTAAAATAAATAAATAAAACAAAAAAAAGAACTGCTCAAACAGTTCTTTTTTAAGTTAAAACATATCTATTACTTTAATGTATTAACTGCAGAAGCTAATTCAGACTTATGTCTAGCAACATAATTCTTATGAACGATGCCCTTAGCCTGTGCCTTGTCTAACTTCTTATAAGCGTAGCTTAAAGCTTCCTGTGCTTTAGCAGCATCTTTAGCCTCAACTGCAGCGAATACAGCCTTCATTGCAGTTTTTAAAGATGATTTGAATGCTACATTTGCTTTTCTAGCCTTTTCATTTGTACCAACACGCTTAATCTGTTGTTTAATGTTTGCCATAGTTTTTCACCTCCGCTATCACATGCAATGACAATTATATCATTACAGAAATACTAAATCAAGTAAAAATTTAAATTTTTCCATGTTTAAAGAAGCATGCGTTTTCATTACTTTCATGCTCAAAATGGAAGAAATTTTTTATAAGCCGTAGGAAGTGCAATTTGTGTATTTATTTCTTCTATACTATAGGATGGATAATCCTTTAAATCTCTTGTGTAAGCTATATAGGCTTTAATATTCCATAGCTGATGAGAGAAGATGTGCTTACCCTTCTTAATTGGAGTAATATTTTGAATATCTAGATCATATTTTTCCTTAATGGAATCTATGATTTCAAATTCACTCATATAGGAGTCGAGTAGTATAGGTGCATTTAAGCCCTTTAATACACCATCCTCCTTTGGAAGAAATATATATCGATCCTGATCTGTTATAAAAATCATGCTATATTCGAAATATTCCTTTTCTGGCTTTATCTTTTTCTTAGGGAATTCAAATACTTTATTTTCCTTATAGGCTTTACATAAGTCATTTAATGGACATTTATCGCATAAGGCAACCTTTGGCATACAAATGGTTGCACCAAGATCCATTAGGGCTTCATTGAATGCACCATAATCCTTATCCATAATCGATTCAATATATTCCTTATATTGCTTTTTTGTTGATTCCTTTAATATATCAGAATCATCTAGATTCAATCTTGTAAATATTCTTAAAACATTACCATCTACAGCTGCATATTTTAAATTATATGCTCTAGATAATATAGCACCAGCTGTATATGCTCCAATACCAGGAAGCTGGATTGCATCCTTATAGGAATTAGGAAATACACCATTATGATGATTTACAATCTCTATAGCGCATTTTTTTAAATTTTTGGCTCTAGAATAATATCCGAGACCCTCCCATAATTTAAATAGCTTATCCTCTGCTATATTTGCTAAATCATAGAAGCTTGGAACCTCTTGAATAAAACGATTGAAATAAGGAATTACTGCTTGAACTCTTGTTTGCTGAAGCATTATTTCACTTAAATATATTTGATAGGAATCTACATTTCCTCTCCAAGGTAAGTCTCTTTTGTTTTCCTTAAACCAAGAGAGGATTAACGAATAGAATGTATTCATAAAATCACCATGAGTATTATAGCATAATTTGATAAAAATAACCTAAAAAATAATAAAAAATAAGGACATTTTACGAGGCGTTGTGAAATTAAAAAATGGCTTAACTAAGCCATATTTTTGTGGTATAATGAATTTGTCGACGAAAGCGGCTAATAGTTTTAAAACTAAGATAAAATACTTTTTGAAAGAAGATTGATTTATTTCTTTTAGAATAATCGTTTCTATGATATAATATCTTTGATATTTTTCATAGGAAGTGATTTTATGACATTACCTAATAAACTAACAATAGGTAGAATTATAGCAGTACCTCTAATGGTTACGGTTGCATGTATTCCTGCATTAAATAATCATTATATTTTTCATGATAGTGGTTGTTATTTGACTATTGCAAATTTCGTTAATTTAATGATATTTATTCTTGCATCGATTACCGATTTTTTGGATGGTCACATTGCAAGAAAATATAATTTGGTTACTACATTTGGTAAATTTGCAGACCCACTTGCAGATAAGATGCTTGTATTGACATCCTTTTTAATCTTAATGGTTCAAAATGATTTACAGCATTATCCTGCATCTGTATTGGAAGGATGGCCATATCATCTTACCGTTACACCACTTTGGGCAGTTGCGATCATTTTAATTCGTGAGCTTATGGTTTCAGGAGTTCGACTTGTTGCCGCACAAAAGGGCGAGGTAATTGCTGCTGGAATGTCTGGTAAGGTTAAGACATTTGTTACTATGATTGCTTTAATTTTTGCATTTATTGCAACCGTACATGTATCTATTGCAATCCTTGCGTTAGTATTAGTATATGTTTCAGTAATACTCACAATATATTCTGGTATCGTTTATTTAAAGAATGCTAAGGATATATTACTCGAATCAGTATAATAGGAGGAAAAATATATGGCAGAAGTCACAAGAGAACAAGCTCTTGAAAATGCACTTAAGACCATTGAAAAGGAGTTTGGAAAAGGCTCTGTTATGCGTCTTGGAGATAGAGTAGATCAAAAGGTTGAGGTTATACCTTCTGGTTCTATTGGATTAGATAAGGCCCTAGGCGTAGGTGGCTACCCTAAGGGAAGAGTTATTGAGATTTATGGTCCTGAATCCTCAGGTAAGACTACATTCGCACTTCATGCAATTGCAAATGCACAAGCTACCGGTGGCTATGCAGCATTTATTGATGCAGAGCATGCACTAGACCCTGTATACGCAAAAAATTTAGGTGTTGATGTTGAAAATTTAATTTTATCTCAGCCAGACTCAGGCGAACAGGCACTAGAGATTGCAGAAGCATTAATAAAGAGTGGTTCTGTAGATATTATAGTTATTGACTCCGTTGCAGCATTAGTTCCCGAGGCTGAATTAAATGGCGATATGGGAGATTCTCATGTTGGTTTACATGCAAGATTAATGTCCCAAGCTATGCGTAAGCTATCTGGTATTATTGCTAAAACAAATTGTGTTGCTATCTTCATCAACCAAATTCGTGAGAAGGTTGGTGTTATGTTTGGCAACCCTGAAACTACAACCGGTGGTAGAGCATTAAAGTTTTTTGCCTCCATCCGTATGGAAATCAGAAGGGGCGAAGCTATTAAGGATGGCACAACCGTCATTGGTAACCGTACAGCTATTAAGGTTGTAAAGAATAAGGTTGCCCCACCATTTAAGACTGCTGAGGTAGATATCGTTTACGGTAAGGGTATTTCTAAAATTGGTGAAATTGTCGATATGGCTGTGAATGCAGATATTATTCATAAGAGCGGTGCTTGGTTCTCTTACGAAGGAAATAAAATTGGCCAGGGTAGAGAGAATGCAAAGGAATTCTTATTAAATAATCCTGAGGTTGCAAAGGAAATCGAAGATAAGGTTCGTGCTTTATAATTTATGAAATATGGGACTCGCTAAGAGTCCCTAAATTTCTGTTGACTTTGGATTTTCAATTTGCTATAATGATGTAGCAACCTTGGTAGATGTCGACGTACTCAAGAGGCTCAAGAGGCTTCCCTGCTAAGGAAGTAGGTTGGGTAACTGGCGCGAGGGTTCGAATCCCTCCGTCGACGCCACGTTGGATTGATGCGACTTTTATATAGTCGCTTTTTTCTTTTATTCGCAAATTTTAAACTTTATTTATTTTCACTATTAGTATATACTTGTATTAAGTAGAAATTATAATGAAGCACTAAAAAAGCCTAAGCTCCTTAAGGGGAAATTTATTTACCATTTTGTTCTTTTGCTATAAGAAATAAAAAGGATGTGATATGATGAAAATACTAAAAAGAATTATGCAAGTTCTTGGCTTTTTATTACTTGCCATAGCTTTGCTATATGTAACTATGAGAATCACAGGACATATCGTATTAAAGGATTTTTACGATTATGCTACTAGAGAAATCCCAATTCCTGGTTTATTCGATGGATTTACTCCGCAGGGATTAGAACTAGATGAAAAGACAAATACATTTATAATTTCTGGATATACAGAAAAAGAAGGCAGAATCTATTTTGTAGACAAGGATAAAAATGTAAAATGGATTTATGCAAAATCTACTACTGGCGATGTTTGCAAAGATCACTTTGGTGGTGTAACCATTTATAAGGATTATTTATTGCTATCTGGTGGTAATGGTGCTTCAACAGGAAGACAATTCATTTATACATTCAATCTTTTAGAAGCATATAATGCCAAGAATGGAGAATATATAACTGCAAAGGCAGAATGTGATGTTTATGTTGGTACTGCTTTTATAAATGTAGAAGATGATATATTATACGTTGGTGAATTTAATCATGATGGTCATAAAACATATGATGTTAAAGCAACAACCAATAGAGCTTGGATGCCAGAGGATGCAAAGGCAATTATGTTAAGCTATAATTTAAATAGTGATGGTACAATTGGAAGTGCTCCAACCAAGGCATATTCTATTCCAAATGATGTACAGGGGATGGCATTTACTCCTGATGGTGTTGCATTTTCAGAATCTTATGCGATAAATCCAGCTCAAATTGCTATTTATCAAATTCCTACATCATCTAAATCAACCATTAAAATAGATGGACATGATATTCCATATTATGTATACAATGATGAAGTATTAGTTAAGTCCATCAAGGTTTCTCCTATGGTTGAAGGAATTGTATATTCTAATAATTTACTATATACATTAAATGAATCTTCTTCTCATAAATATTTATTTGGCTTATTGTTTAGAGGAAGTTATATTTATAGTTATGATTATATGCATGAATAAACGCCAGTTTTGGCGTTTTTTTATTTTCTTTTTTCACAAAGCACAAAACATAGTTATATTATGGAAAATAAGTGATATAATTATCCATAAGGAGGAAAATCAAAATGAATTTATTAAAAAAAGCATTTGCTGAAGCCTTTGGTACTTGTGTATTAACACTTGTTGCTTGCGGTGTTGCTGTTTTTTCAAATGGTAATTTAGTTGCAACATCCTTAGGTTTTGGTCTAGTTATTGTTGCTATGGCTTATTCCATTGGTAATATTTCAGGATGTCATATCAATCCAGCTGTATCTTTAGCTATGGCTATTCGTAAAGAGATTACATGGAAGGAGTTTGGCGTATATTGCGCTTCTCAATTTATTGGTGCATTTGTTGGTACAATGCTTCTTGCTGCATTCACAAGACAATTTGACGCTTTAGGTGGCAATGAGATTAGTGTAGTATTATATAACCATGAAACATTAGAATTAGATGCATGGAGCTATATGGGAGCATTCTTAATTGAGGTTTTATTAACTTGTATCTTTGTATTTGCAATTATAGGTGTTACGGATAAGAAGTTTGGAAATGGCAAGCTAGGTGGAATTGTTATTGGTTTAGCATTAACACTAGTTCATCTAATTGGTATTGGCTTTACTGGTACATCTGTTAATCCAGCAAGAGGCTTCTCAGCAGCGATTTGTCAGCTATTTGCAGGTGATAATACAACTAGTGCAAGTCAAGTATGGATTTGGGTGTTAGCTCCATTTGCTGGTGGTGCATTAGCTACAGTTGTATATAGCTTATTCTTTGAAAAGAAGGCTTGTGATGATCAAGCAGAAACTCTTGAGACAGTAGAAACAAAAGAATAAAAGAATGATAAAAATCCGATTTAGGTCGGATTTTTTATCTTTTTTACGACATTTTATTAAAATTTATGTAACTACGTTATAAAAACAACGTGTTCATGTTGACATATATTGTAAAAATAGGTATAATAGACTCCATAACAATACTTATTAATAGAATGAGCTGATTAAAAGAAGATGCATTTTAAGTTCTTTTTAAAAAAGCATTATTTTTTTTGCACTAATTTTATATGAAAGCGCTATTATATAGTATTAAAACAAAAACGAGGAAGGTGTATTAAAATATGGACAAGACAGTATTGTTTGTTCTACTTGCAGTAATCATTGCAACTCTAATCACAATACTTTATGTATTTGTATTATTTCATAAGGTATCTAGAGTTAAGATTACAAATGCAAAGGTGGATGAAATCCACAAATATATTCATAAAGGAGCAATGACATTCTTAGTAAGAGAATATAAGATTATCATACCATTTATTATTGGTGTAGCAATTTTATTAACTTGCTTAGGCTTCATTCCTGCACTTCAAGATGCAGAAGCAGTAGGCTGGAAGGCTGCAATTTGCTTCGCTATTGGTGCAGTATTCTCAGCTACAGCTGGTTGGATTGGTATGTTTGTTGCTACAAAGGCTAATGCGAGAACTGCTGTTCGTGCAAATGATGAAGGATTATCTAGTGCACTTAAGGTTGCATTCTCAGGTGGTGCAGTATTAGGTTTATCCGTTGTAGGATTTGGTCTATTAGGTTTAGCAACTATATTCTTAGCTTCATTTGGTATTGAATATGCTATAAATCCAGGAGCAGAATTAAAAGATTTAGTAAATGCTCCAGTTAGCATTTTAGCTGGTTATTCCTTAGGATGTTCATTAATTGCATTATTCAGCCGTGTTGGTGGTGGTATTTATACAAAAGCTGCTGACGTTGGTGCTGACTTAGTTGGTAAGGTTGAAGAGAATATGCCAGAGGATGACCCAAGAAACCCAGCTACAATCGCTGATAATGTTGGTGATAACGTTGGTGATATCGCAGGTATGGGCTCTGACTTAACAGAATCCTATGTTGGTTCTATTATTTCATGCTTAACTATGGCCTTATTAACATTTAATTTTACAGACGCTGTATCTTTAAAGTATGTTTTATTCCCTGTTTTAATTTGCGGAGTTGGTGTACTTTCTGCAGTATTTTCTGTATTAATTTTCCGTGCTAAAAAGTGGAATAATCCACATAAGGCATTAAATATTGCAACATATATTGCAACTGGTATTGTATTGCTTGCTACAGTATTCTTAGCAATTTTCTTCGTTGGACTTAATCCTGTGGAAACTCAAGCTGGAAAGTCAATTTCTGGTTGGCAGCTAATTATTGCTGTTGTAGCTGGTTTAGCATCTGGTATTGGTGTTGGCTTCATTGCAGAAATTTATACTTCTTCAGATTATAAGGAAGTTAAGAGAATTGCTGCTGAATCTCAAACTGGTCATGCTACAAACATCATTGCTGGTTTAGGTTCTGGTATGAAATCTACTGGCTTAACTATTGCTGTTTTAGCAATTGCTATTGCAGTTTCTTATTTCTTTGCTGGATCTTATGGTATCGCACTTGCTGCTGTAGGTATGCTATCTACTGCAGGTATTACAGTTTCTGTTGATGGATATGGTCCAATTTCTGATAATGCAGGTGGTATTGCTCAAATGGCTGAATTACCTGAGGATGTAAGACATATTACGGATCATCTAGATTCTGTTGGTAATACAACTGCTGCCATTGGTAAGGGCTTCTGTATTGGTTCTGCAACGTTAACATCTTTAGCATTTATCGTTTCATTTATTGAGGCTGCTCATGTTGATATTTCTTTATCTAACCCTGCAGTACTTGTAGGTATGCTTGTTGGTGCAATGCTTCCATACTTATTCTCAGCGCTAACTATTTCGTCTGTAGGTAAGGCTGCAAATAAGATGGTAGAAGAGATTCGTGATCAGTTCTCAACACATCCTGGTATTTTAACAGGTGAAGTAGTGCCTGATTATAATCGTTGTATTGATATTTCAACTAAGGCGTCCTTAAGAGAAATGATTCTACCAGGCGTAATTGCTGTAATATCTCCAATTATTGGTGGTTTAGTATTAGGTGCTGCCGGCTTAGGTGGTATTCTAATTGGTGCATTAGTTTCTGCAATCATGCTTGCTGTATTCATGGCAAACTCTGGTGGTGCTTGGGATAATGCAAAGAAGTATGTCGAAGAGGGTAACTTTGGTGGTAAGGGCTCTGAAACTCATCATGCAGCAGTAACTGGTGATACTGTTGGTGATCCATTAAAGGATACTGCAGGCCCAGCTATGGATATTTTAATTAAGCTTATGTCTGTTATTTCCTTAATTTTAATTCCAGTATTAACTGCTCCAGGTATGAAGTCCTTATGGGAATTAATCGTTAGCTGGATTCAAAAGTAATTGAATGAATTAGGATGCGCAAGCATCCTTTTCTTTTTCCTCTATTGTTTTAAATACTTTAAAATGTTATGCTACAAATAGATGATTGAGGTGGATTTTATGAATCAAAAATATGAATTAGTTACTGTGGATGCTTTAAAATTTGTAAAGATTGATAAGGATCTATTCTTAATTGATACAGGCTCTCCTTATAGTTTTTTTAAAAAGAATGGAATAGAAATCGATGGTGTTATTTATAAAAGCTCTGGCTTTAATGAAATTATAAAGGATAGAATGGAAAAGCTATCTCAAATTGCTAAAGATAAGCTTAATGATGATATTTCTGGATTAATCGGCTTAGATGTCATTTTAAAGAATGGCTTAACGATTCGTATCAAGGAAGGTTATGTTTCTTTTTCTTTTGAAGCGATAGAAACAAATTCTTGCTTTGATTACACTGTAAAAACGATCAAAGAGCAAAACTATATTATCTTTAATGACGTTGATGTGCTTGGTATGATTAAGGAAGGTTCTCATCCTTTTATATTAGATACGGGCGCGTGCGTTAGCATATTTAGACAAAACATTTGCACTCATGCTCAATATGCGTATAGAAGAGAATATTATTATCCTTCCTTAGGAAGAACGTTATCTGGTGATTTTATGTTCTTTACATTAACCCAAAAGAGTCAATTAAAAATCATTGCAGGAGCGAGTATGGATAATAACTTGAAGAATCAATTCGATTTCTTGGGCGTAGATGGAGAATTATGCTTCAATGATTTTGAATATGATATATTATCTATAGATATAAAGAATAAACAAGTATTATGGAAATAGCTAGCTTAGGCTGGCTTTTTGTTTTTGTAATAATTCATAGATCTTAATGAAATGAGTGCATTTTTGAAAATGTTATCATTTTGCAGTGCAGGACTCTATCTATTATAATTACCATTAAAGGAGTGGTATTATGCTTGATACATTTATTACCTGCGTCATTCGAGTTGCTGTATCCTTATGCTTTGCAATACCTGGATTTCTTTTATGCAAGACTAAAAGAGTATCTGAAAAGCATTTATCTACGATGTCAACAATTCTAGTATATATTTGCGGACCTTGTATGATTATTTATTCATTTTATAATGCTGCGGTATCTGCAAGCATAAATGATTTAAATAAAGGACAAATGGCATTAGATATGCTATATTTTGCTATCGCAACATTTTTATTACAGGCCATATTTATGCTTATCCTATATTTTATATTAAGAAGGAAATATGAGGATGCAAAATATAGATTATTGACCTGTGGGTCTGTTTTAGGTAATGTAGGCTTCTTTGGACTTCCTTTAGTAGTATCCTTAGTGCCTGGAAATCCTTTAATGGCTTGTTATTCTTCTATATATGTTATAACAATGAATTTATTAGTATTTACTGTTGGGGTATTTTGTCTTACAAATGACACAAAATATATGAGCATAAAATCCGCGTTAATGAATCCAACAACCTTTGGATTATTGCTTGCAGTTCCTGCATTCATTTTTGGGGATAAAATTGTAAGCTTTACTATAGTTGATGCATTTGCTTCTGGTATTAATTTATTAGGGCAAATGACGACTCCACTTTGTATGCTCATTTTAGGTATTCGTCTTGCGACAGTTTCCTTTAAAACCTTATGGATTAGACCATTCATTTATTTAATTTGCTTCTTCAAAATGATAATTTTTCCGGTTGCCTGCTTTTTTACCGTATACTTCCTACCTTTTCTTACCCCTGACTTTAAAAAGGCAATATTAATCATTTCTGCAGTGCCATGTGCCTCGGTAATCTTGAATATGGCAGAGATTCATCATGCCGAAGAAGAACTTGCTGCAAATTGCGTTTTGGTTTCGACGATATTATGCATGGTAACTATTCCAATGGTTACTTTACTTGTAAACATACTTTAAAAATATGCCGATTTCATGGTACAATGGAATCGGCTTATTTTTTGAGGTGCAATATGAATGAAGAAATAAAAAGGTTAGAAGATATGATGCAACAGATGCAATCCTTTATGGATGCACTTGTTAAATATTATAAGAATACATTGACAAGAGAAGTAGTTTTTGCAGGAATGATCATAAAGAAATCCTTGGATATATTAGATTCCTTAGAATATGCTTTGAGGAAATATAATATAACTGTTCAAATATCCTTATTAAGATTATTATGTGATAATTGTCTTGCAATACAATCGGTCATAGAGCTTGGACTTAAGCAGGTTATGGATATGATTCAAAATAACGAGCGTGTAAATAACTATATGGTAAGTGAAGAACAAAACATGAGTGATGGCTATTTGAAAAGATTAGTAGATGATACCTATCCTGGCTTTGGCAGGGTGTATAAATTTGCATGTGATTCCGTTCATTTTTCAAAGCATGCTATGGCAACTACCTTTTTAAAGGATAAGGATGACACCATCACACCTCATGTCGATGTAGGAAATAAGGAGCTTAAGGATGCCCTAATTGCAAATAATGGTTCTATTATCACTGTTTCAAAGATAATTTTAGATATGCTAAAGAAGGTATGTATACCGAATTGGTAAAATGAGAGGCTGACTCTCATTTTTTCTTTTTGCAACCAGCACATTTTATGAAAATATATTAAAACGAAATGTAAAAGCAATGTAAGAAAAGTAAAAAAACGATAAAAACGGTTAAAAATCATAAAAATAGGCCAAAAATCACACTTTTCGTTATGAAAATGAAATGAAAAAGTTTTCATGTTTTTGTGAAAATGGTTACATGTTTTCATTCTTCCATATAGGTATATAATACAGGCTGTAGGAGGGATAAAGATATGAATACACTACTTATAGTTGTATTAGTAGCTTTAGTAATAGCAGTCATTACTTATCTTTCCAACGTATTACCTGATATGGGTGGTAACGCGAAAGGTAAATGTAGTTCTGCTGATTATGAGCTTGCCGATAAGATCGCGCAAAGAAAGAATAACTAATACGAAAAAAAGAATTAAAAAATTATAAATATAGAAGAACCTAAAAGGAGGGATTAAGATGAACACATTCATTATGTTAGCATTAATTGCATTTGCGACTATTGTTTTAGTATATCTCTTCACTGTCTTATCCGATTATAGAGGATTTGGAGCAGGAAAATGTGATGAAGAGGATTACAACATCGCAGATAAAATTGCAGCAAAGTTAAATAAGTAATTTAAATTAATAATTTATAGCGAAATGAGGAGGAATTCATTATGCATACAATTTTAACATTCGCATTATTAATTTTAGCAGTACCTGTTATCGTATATTTATATCACGCTGTATCTGACATGAATGGTCTTGGTGCAGGTAAGTGCAACTCTAAGGATTACGAGATCGCAGAAAAAATTGCAGAAAAGAAAAATATTTAAAGTGTTTTGAGTGTTTTGTTTTGGAAAAGGGCTAGCAATGTTTTGCTAGTTCTTTTTTTATGGTAAAATAGAAAAAAGAGGTTATTGTTATGGTAAATAAGATAATAGAAAGTGATGTTGCCCTTAAGTGGCTAAAAGAAGGAAATAGGGATTATATGGATTCCATTCATAATCATGGGGATATTTCAAAAGAAAAAAGAATATATACCCATCACCATGGTCAAAATCCCTTCGCAGTGATTGTTACCTGTAGTGATTCAAGGGTAATTCCTGAGGCAATATTTATGAAGGGCATTGGAGATTTATTTGTCATTCGTCAAGCAGGGAATGTATTAGATGATTTTGGACTTGGATCCATTGAATATGCAATAGATCACCTAGGCTGTAAGCTCGTTTTAGTTTTAGGACACACAAAGTGTGGGGCAATTCAATCGAGCTTAGAGGGGGCATCTGATTCCTTCGTTGGTAAAATCATAAATGAAATTAAAAATTCAATTGGAAATGAAAATAATCCAAATATTGCATGTAAGAAAAATGTAATCTCTACGGTACATAAAATTGAGAATCTCATAATAAAGAAGGATGAGAGATATAAGGATGTTTTAATTAAAGGTGGAATTTATCATACAAGCACAGGACATGTTGAAATTTTATAAAAATTCATTTTTTTGTTTGAAATATGAAACAAAAATATAAAAATACGTACTTTATTCATTTTTTGCTTTAATTTCATTAATGACTATGCTATAATAATTCTTATGAAAAAGGGGATAGAAATATCTATTTCTTTATTATTTTTGGAGGAAGAATATGGCTAACGAAGTTAAAAAGGGAAGCGTTGAAGAAAAATGCTTAGAGCGTTTATATCCAAGAAAACTTGCGCTAGATTGGTGGCCTGAGGTTTTCATGGATAAGGGCTGTGTAAAGTTATTTGAGGATTATGCATATAAGCCTGCAAAATATGCAGATAAGATTAGTAAAATGGATGCTGCTAGATTATTAATTGCGGAGTATAATACCGTAGAGGTTGCTAAGAAATATTTAAGGGATCATCCAAAGGCTATTTTTGTTAATTTATCTTGTGGATTTTCTACTGTATTCCAGCAAATTGATAATGGTCAGTGCCGTGCATATAATGTAGATACACGTGATGTTTTAATCGCAAGAAAGGAAGCCGTTGGTAAGGGAGACCGCGAGCAAGGTATTATTGCGGATATCCTAGAGGATGATTTTTCTTGGTTTGAAAAGATCGAATGGACAAGAGATGATGGTATTTTCTTCTATGCATTAGATTTATTCCATTATATGAAGCGTGAGGATGTTAAGAGAATTGTTGCAAATATTGCAGTAAACTTCCCAGATGGTATGATGGTATTTGATGCTGCATCAAGAGATGGCTTACCTAAAATTTTAAAGACAAGATACGATGAGGATGAGGTTAAGAATAATGCTGGCTTCTATTTCTCAGTAGATGATGATGCACAAATTTCAAAGTGGAGTGTAAGAATTGCAGATATTTGGAGACATCCATTATACACTTATTACACAAAAAAGAAGGCAAACAAGCTTGGTTTAATCAATTTAATGGCAGTTAAGGCATTAGATTCTAAGAATGAAGTACAGTTTGTTGAGTTGACATTTAAACGTCATTAATTTATCATTTAAGGGAGTTTTACTCCCTTTTATTTTTCGAGGAGGTATCTATGGATAAAAGAATTATAAAGGATGAGGAAGTATCCTTCATTGAAATTAAAAATGATAAAAATTTAGAGGTGACTCTATGTACTTTAGGTGCTTCATTTTATCGTATTGTGTATAAAGGTAAAAACCGTATAATGACACCTATAAATCATAAGGAATTCTATTATAATGAGCAGTATTATGGAAAGCTTGTTGGTAGATTTTCAGGAAGAATCAAGGATGCTACATGTGAAATTGATGGAAGAACTTATGATCTACCAAAGAATTGGAATGGCACGAACTCCTTACATGGTGGACCTAAGGGGATTTCATTTTCCAATTTTGATTATGAAATAAAGGAAGAGGATGAATCTATAGATGTTATCTTCACATTCCTTGAGAAGGAATCCTACCTACCAGGAGATGTTTCCTATAGGATTACATACCATGTGTATAAAAATATAGATAAAATATTACTCGATATGGAAGCATATACTTCCAAAACAACAATAGTAAATTTAACAAATCATGCTTATTTTACATTATCGAGTGGTAAAGATGTAGTCTTAGATGAAATCTTGACCTTAGGCTGTAAATATTATGGTGATTTAGATATGAACCTTATTGCTAAATCCATTTGTGAGGTAAATCCTATAATGGATTTTACAAAGGGACATGAAATTGGTAAATATATAGAGGATCCATATTTACAAAATCACACCTCCTTTGGTTATGATCATTTCTTTGTAAAAACAAAGGAAGAGGATTCATTTGCAGCAAAACTAAAGAATAAGAAGGAAGGTATAAGCCTTACCATTCATACCTCTTATCCAGCGGTTGTAGTTTATACGGATAATTATCCTACCAAGATGGAATATGAGAATTGTAAGCACGAGAAGAAATATCAAGCCATTGCCTTAGAATGCCAATATATCCCTAATGGAATAAATATGGAAAATGTAGATAAGGCATTATTAAAGCCAAAGGAGCAATATAAGGAATATATTTCCTATACATTTGAAGAAATTTAAACAGAAGTCAGGCTTATGTCCTGACTTTTTCTATGCAATAAAAAAGTTAAGCATTTTTTACATTTTTTGTAATAAATTAATCAATTTGTGCTACAATTATTTACAAATAGAGAAGGAAAAGGTGAGTTTTATGAATTATGTATTATATAATCCTCTTGCAAGTGCAGGTAAGGGAAAGGAAAATTTTGAAGCAGCAAAATCTGATATCGATAAGGAATTTCAAGAATATACCGCCGTTAATCTTGAAGAATATAAGCCTGAAGAATTCTTTCCAAGCTTAAAGAGTGAGGATAAGGTTTTAGTTTTAGGTGGAGACGGTACCCTAAATGTTTTCGTGAATAATATTAAAAATTATAATGTAGATTGTGATTTATATTATTATAAAGGTGGGAATGGCAATGACTTTTTGGAGGATGTAAAGGAAGCACCTGACCAAAAGCTTGTTCATTTAAACCCTTATTTTAAAAGATTACCTAAAATTACGGTTAATGGTATGACAAGATATTACATTAATGGAATTGGCTATGGTATTGATGGAATGGTTTGCGAGGTTGCAGATAAAATGAAGGCTGAGGGCAAAACGGATATCAATTATGCAAGCCTATCCATTAAGCTTTTGCTTCATGGATATAAGTGCCCTATGGCTACTGCAGTAGTTGATGGAAAGGAATATCAATTTAAAAAGGTATGGCTATGCTCTGCCATGAATGGAAGATATTATGGTGGTGGAATGAAGATTGCACCAGGCCAAGATAGACTTGGGGATACACTATCCTTAAGCGTTATTCATAACGCAGGTAAATTACGTACCTTATTGATTTTCCCTAAGATTTTTAAGGGCGAGCATGTGAAGAATAAGAAAATGTCTACCATTCTTACAGGAAAGAAGATTACAGTAACCTTCACACATCCAATGGCACTACAAATTGATGGTGAAACTGTAACCAATGTAACTACATATACCGTAGAAGCATAAGGAGCTAGATAGCTCCTTTTCTTATGCATTTTCAAAATGTCAACTAAATTTGACATATTTAGACATTAGTAATATAATTACTACGATGGGTTAATTGCTTTAGGAGTTAGTATTATGAAAAAAAAGATAATTATTACAATAATTATATTATTAACAACAGTTCTCTTAGGTGTAGGAGGTTATTTTATTTTTGCCTTAAATCAAGGCCCTGCGACCATTGAGGATTCCGAAGCAGATTTTGAATCGACACTACTTGAGGCACCAAAGGATGGCACAAACCCAAGCGAGCATTCCGTTGAGGAAAATGTTGCATATGCCCTTTGGACTATTGCCCATACGAATGAATTCTATTCATTAACTACAGGTACTGCTCAAGCATCCATTGCAACTCAGCAGATTTATAATAAAAGAGTTGTTCATGATGGTAAGGCTATGGTTACAATGATTTCATCAGGCCTTATATCTACAGCAAAACAAAGATATTTTATGAAGGATAAGGTTTTAGTAAGAGATGCTACAAGCATCAGTGGTGATACGGCAACATGGATTACCTCTGAGCCTGAATGTGTTTCCTACAAAACACTTATCCAACGTTATGGATGGCTTCCCTTCCAAGCCACAGGCTATATCATTTGTAGTGATACCTATATCCATAAGGAAGAAATGAAAATGGTGGATAACCAAGATGGTACCTATACCCTATATTTTGATTTGGATCCTGATGGAAATAAGGCACCCTTCTGGTATAGAAGAGAAGTATTAACCAATGCGAATTCATCCATTATACCAGAATTTTCATATATCCATTATGAGATGAAAATCAATTCCAATTGGCAGATTGTTTCTTCAGATGTTCAAGAAACCTATAAGGTAAAATCTATGGGTGTTGAGGCAATTACTAAGACGAATTGTCATGAAGAATTTTTCTATGAAAATGTAGCCTTTGATGAAGAACCATATAATTATTTTGAATCCTATGCATATTTATCTGTATTAGATGACGAAGAAAATCCAATGGAAAATACAGCGGATCCAATGAGTATAATCGTTGAATCCTTACAAAATAGTGACAAATCCAATAAGACATTGGAATTGGATATAGCAGGGGATGGTTTTAAGAAAAATGGTCTTGTCGCATTAAATATATCGGATTTGACTAAGGTCAAGCTATATGCTGATTTTGGTGATTTATATGTAGAATATACAGATAATATTTATATATCGATAGGCGGAATAAAGGTAAAGACGAATGTTAAAGACTTAATGAATATTATCTCTCAAATTACAGATGAGCTCCCAAAGTCTGATTCAGATGGTTCATCCTTAGATGTCAATAAGATTTTGGAGGATTTATCTAAATCTATTTTAGTTCTCGATGGAGAAAATGTATCTATCGATACCAATTTAGATATCCTTGGAATAAAGCTTTCTATTCATTTTGATATTAAGCGTGTAGAGGATACCTATGCTTTAAAGAGTGCATATGCTAATGTAGATTTATTTGGTACAAAAGTAGAGCTTTCTATTAAAGAATCGAATAAAAAGATTTCTCCTAAGTCACATAATGATTTTATGGATTTAGCAAATCTAGAATTTATCGCTTGTGATATTGCATCTATTATTAAGAATAAGAGTGTTGATTTCAATTTCATATTAGAATACCAGGATATTAAAGGTACAGCATTAGGAAATATATCCTTTGAAGATGGCATCCATGTAGATATGAATGTAGAGGTTTCCTATAAAAACAAATCTATTTCCATGGATCTATATTATTTTAATGATGTCATTTATCTATCCATGATGAATGCTAATGTAAAGATTACAACCAAGGATTTATTGAGATTCGTTCAAAAATATACAAACCAAACCATAGATTTTTCTAATGATTTTGATATGGCGAGTCTATTAAAGACAATCTTTACAATCGATTATGATTCCTTACTAAAAGAATTAGTTATTGAAGAGGATTCTTTAGATATCGCTATATCGTTAAAGCAATTTGTAGACAGCATAAATGAAATAAAGCTTTCGATTCAGGATTCCAATAAGGGATTTGATGGAAGTATATCTATAAATGATATAAAGGCATCCCTTAGCTTAGGTGATTTAGGCTATAATGTAAGAGAAATAAAGGATAGTGAATATAATTATTTAGTTTATTTAGAAGGCTTCATAGATGATATCTTAATTATTTGTAAGAATAAAAAGCTAAAGGTTTCCTTAGACATGGTATACCAGGATTTATCTATTCATGCAGATGGTAATTTAGATTTTAATGAAAAGCTAAAGGCCAATATGGCTATAGATTTCGATTATAAGAATAAGAATATTCATATAGATTTATATTATCTAGAGGATATTCTATACTTCGATTTAGAAGATATTCATTTAAAGATATCTAAGGATGATTTATCCAAGATGATAGGATTGTTTATGGATTCTGATATGTCCTTAGATAGCTTCCTTCAAATGGATTTTGAAAGTATAATCGATAGCTTAAGAATTACAGAAGAACAATTTGAGCTTGATTTGAATTTAAATGGAATTCTTGATAGCCTATCTAAGGTACAAATCATTTTGAAGGATTCCTTAGATGGCTTAGATTTAGACATATCCATTAAGGATTTATTTGATATTTCCCTTTTGGTAAATGATTCCTATAAGGATTTTGAATTGAAAGAGGTGGAATATCAGGATTTAGGTATGCTTTATGATTTTGTAGCATACCTTAAAGATATGATGAATAATGAAAGTATTTTACTTCATTTAGAATTTAATCATGATATTTTAAATGTTCAAGGTGATCTTCAATTCTCCTTCAAGGAGGAAATCGCATTAACATCCACGATTGTCGCAAGTTTTAAAGATTTAAACATTTCATTTAATGTATCCTATTTTGATCATGAAAAGGTCTTATTCATTGATTTATATAACAATCATATTTCAATTCCTGTATCCTTATTCATAACAGATGCTACAAACATTACTATAAAGGATATTTTAGATATTCTATTCGATTCTGATTTCATTTCTATGATTCAAGCGATGGTAATACATTCGAATTCATTTGAAATGAATATGAATTTATCCAATATAGATATATTAAATTCATTCTTTAATGATTTATCTTATGTGGATTTAAGTATTTCACTAGAAAATGGTAAGATAAATCTTACATCGAATACCTTTGGTATCTCTTCAAGTATTACATATTCTATGGATAAGGTGATAAAGAGAGAAGAATCCTATATCGATTTAAGCGATATGGTATCTAGTGTATCTGAACTTATTTCATGGTTAAGTAAGGAATCCTTCAGGATTTCTTTAGATGGAAGTGTTCATATTTCATCTATAAAGATGGATTTAAATGGTTATATAGATTTATTATTGAGTGACAATCAATATGACCTATCGGGTTATTTCCATATTGAGGTTTCTTCTACACTTCATGATATCTATTTCAAATATCATATGGGTATACTTTATCTATATTATGGAGATGTTATCTTTGGTATAGATATGAATCAACCTGTAGAATTCCTAAAGGATGTATTTAAAGCCTTAGAAATAGAAATGCCAAAGCTAACCCAAGATAAGCTCGATTCTATCTTAAATCATTTAAATATTAAGTCTAATGGATTTGATCTTGATCTATCTAGCTTAATTGATATGATTACTAAGATTACATTCATCTTTACCTACAATAAGGATTTCGATAGTTTTAATCTAAATATTGATTCTACAGAATTGGATATTGATGGAACTATAGAAAAAATTGATTCCTATTCGATTACATTACCAGAATCTTATTTGAATAATGAAGATATTATATCTTTAGCAAAGATGGTAAGAAGAATTCTTAATTTAATCAAGAATAAAGCATTCAACGTCCATTTCGATTTAGATACAATCGATAATGGTAGTAAGCATTTAAATGTTTTAGGTGATTTATCGATATTCTTAGATATTCCTGAAGGTGAAAAGCTAAGCTTAGATTACATTTCCTTAGGTCTAAATTTAGCCATTACAGAATATGATCCTAATGGAGGAATTAAGGTTATCCACAGAGTAGAATTAACATTCATTGATGATATGCTTTATATCATTTATGGAAATAATGAATCCAATCTTGAAAGTAAGATTAAATTCAATTTAGATAAGAATTCCTTATTATCTACTTTAGCATCCATTACAAGTGTATTCGGTATTCCACTGGATTTCTTAAAGGATTATGTAGATGCCAGCTTAGAAAATGTTGATTTCTCTCAATTGACAGATCTATTTAAGAAGGATAATAAAATTATAGACGTATCTAAGGCTCTTAAGGCTTTAGAGATTTATGAGGATTCGATTCATTTCGCTTTAAGCTCAAATATAATAAGTGAAAATATTCCAGAGTCCAATTGGATAGAATTCGATTTAATATCGAATGATACAACTCCATTACGTTTATCGATTCATGGCTTATATACAGATTATGTATCTGATCATGAATATACAAAAATGGATGTAAATGAGGTTATGGTATCCTTAGATCCAGCTCAAATTTTAGCACCTTCATCCTTAGATGGATATTATGATATTTCTGATTTAGATGAGCTAGTGAATGGCTTATTGATTACAGGTGCGAATAAGGATTATGCGATTGCATCTACCATTACCTTAGGGCTTCCTGTTATTGCAGATATCAATGTTCCAATCGATGCAAGAATAAGAGTGCTTGAGGATGGAAGCCCACTCGTTTATCTTCATATCGATTTAACGGATATAACCGCTGCAGCAAAGCTTATTGGTTTATCAAAGAAGAATGTATATTTCTATTATCAGGATGGATATGTATATATCTATAGATTAGATAATGATGGTACAAGCTATAAGCTTAAGATTACAAAGGAAGAATTATTTGATGATATTATCTATTACCTATTAGATTTCTCCTTAGGTATGCCAAAGAGTATTCTAGACAAAATTAATTCATCCTCTTCAAACGAAGAATATGTTGTTGATGCAGGTACAGTAATGAATAGCTATTCCTATTCGAATCATAGATTTGATATATCCTTAAATATGAAATCCCTAACAGGCAATTCCAATTTAGGTGATTTATCCTTAGGATTATTATTAAAGAATATTGCAGTATATAAGAAGGATGATTTAACCGTTCAAACAGCCTATGCATTAACAGAAATCGTTGATTTTAACTTCGATTTGGTTTCTGTAATAAATCTATCCACAAGCTCCCTAAAGCTTACAAATTTAGAGGATATTGATGGTTATACATGGTTTAAGAATATTGAAATGGAGGATGTAGTAAGCTTTATTTCATCTTATAGCTATGGCACGGATTTAATTTATAAGAATGATTCCTATTATGGTAAGAGAAATCATACGATTACATTCATCTTAAATCATGGAGAAAACCAATATTTTACTGGTCAGTATGGTACTGCCATTCTATTCCCCGAGCTTGAGGTAGTAGAGGATTCTTCAAAATATTATCTATTTAAGGGCTGGTATAAGGATAAATACCTACATGAACTTTATTTAGAAACTAGTGTTGGAGATTCTAATATTACTCTTTATGCAAAGTGGGAAGAGGTAAGCTATTATAATTTGAATGTTCATTCCATTAGCGGAGATAAGAATTATTCTTTATATAATGGAGAGGATTTATCCGAATATTTAAATGAAAAGGTTTATACAGATGCCTTAGGCAATTCTTATATATTCAAAGGCTATAGCCTAAGCTTAGATGGAGATTTCATCGATATATCCTCTATGCCAAATCATGATTTAGATTTATATGCAAAATGGGAAATCATTTCCTATAAGGTATATATTGATGATTCTTATTATATGGATTTATCGAGTAGTACAAGCCTAAGCTTAACTCAGGATTATTACTTGAAGGCGAATGACATTTATTTCTGTTTTGAATCTACATATTTAACTTATGATGTATTAGCTATCTTATACAATGAATATGTAACCTTCTTAGATGGTGTTGGCTATATTTATTTATATAGTGATCTATCTAGCCTAGAAGATTATTATAAGGTTACCTTAGATTATGATTATCATAAATTTAAGGATAAGCTTTATAAGGCTATAGTATTACCAAAGCATATGGATTTTTCTTCTAGCCTATTACCAAATAGTATTTATAATCATATGAAAATTAATTATTGGTATAACGAGGAAGTTGAATATCATTATGGTAATATTCATGAAATTCTTCACGAGGATATTACCTTATCTTCATATTATGCAACCTATGATTATCTATCGTTTGGATATGATCAATCGAGTGGTGAGGAATTGTTAAGCGTAACAGGCTTCAGCTATCAAGAATCTACAAGTATAAGGGTAATATTACCTAAATATGTATATATTCATAATTCCTATCAGATTTTAAGATCATTATTAATTAATGTAGATAGTGATAATAATAAATATACTTGCTTCACAGGCAAGGAAAATATTTCATCTATTGTATTTAATGATGGCTTTAGAATTATTGGAGATAATGCATTTAAGAATTGTAAAAATCTTACAAGTGTATATTTTAGTAGTACAGTAGAAGCGGTTGCATCCGATGCCTTCTATATGAATTCTAAGAATGAGGCAAAGAATATAAGGTTCTATTTCAATACTTCATCTAAAGTAAATAAAGACAAGTGGCTAGCCTATAAGGGTACGTTTGGTACGAAGTATTATTATGGTGAGGCGAATGGCTTAGGTGAAAATCTAACGAGCGCATTTACTACCTATAGTGGTAGAATCTCTGATATTGTAAGAACTATGATTTAAGGAACTGGATATCCATTTGGATATCCGTTCCTTTTTTAAAATATTTGTGGTATACTACCTAATAAGTTTTGAGGTGATGATATGAAGCATAATCCATTAGATATTATTTCAGGGATCGTATCCGTATTTATTGGAATTTTAATTGCCTTTACATTTATTATGATTTATTGTTTTTCCGATTTTTCAAATCATGGGGATGTCGTCCTTTGGATTTTTCGTATTCTTTATTTAGGAATATTCCCAGGATTTGGTTTATTCTTCATTGGAAGAGGGGTAATCTATTTCTTTAAGAAGGATAAAATAGAAGAAAATGAAGAAAATGAGTGAAATAAATAAGAATTTAATGGTATAATTAACTATTAAAGAGGTGAAGCACATGAATTATGATTTAATGCTTGAATTTATCAAAGAAAAATTAGAAGCGACAGATGGTATTGCCTCTAAGAATCCGCTTCATGATTTTAGAAATAGATATTACCATTCGAAAAGGGTATATGAATGGTGCAAAAGAATTCATACAGATTTGGAATGTGATTTAGAAGTATTATATACTGCAGCGATTTTTCATGATGTAGGAAGGGGTAGTCTAAAAGAAAATCATGCCCATGTTGGTGCTTTAATCTTTAAGGAATATGCAAAAGATCATAATTTCAGTGAAGAATTTACGAATAGGGTTTATGATTTAATTGAACATCATTCCGATAAAAATCAAATTAAGGATAAGAATTCCTCAAACGAGCTTGTCCTACTTTTAGAGGCGGACCTATTAGATGAGGAAGGTGCCTTAGGTATTGTTTGGGATTTAATGGCCTTAGGAAAAATGGAAAATAAGGATTATTATGATGCCATGGAGGCCTTAAAGCATGCGAAGCATATTTTAAAGCAGGATTATATGGTAACACCCCTTGCTAAGGAAATATGGGAGCATAAAAAGGAATTAGTAAGAGTATTTATCGATGATTTAGCAAAGGATTTATTTTTGGAGGAATAGCATGGATTATTTTGAATGTATTCAAAAAAGATTCTCTTGTAGAAGCTTTAAGGAAGAGAAGGTTTCAAAGGAGATATTAGAGGGTGTGCTACAAGCAGGTCTTTTAGCCCCAACGGCATGTAATTATCAGCCAGAAAGGATTGTTGTTGTAGAGGATCCATCTATAATAGAAAGATTAAAGGAGGCTACAAGATATACCTTTAATGCAAAGACGATATTGATTGTTTGTCACGATAAAAATGAATCCTGGCATAGGGGAAATGATGGAGTAGACCATGGTATAGTAGATAGTACGATTGTGGCAACACAAATGGTTTTAGCTCTTACAAGCTTAGGGCTTGCCTCTTGTTATGTATGCTCATTTAAGGAGAAGCTAGCAAGAGAAATTTTAGGGCTTAGTGATCATTTACATATCGATATTATGCTTCCGATTGGATATCCAAAAGAGGTTTTACCTCATAATAAGAGAAAAGATTTAGACAGTATTGTAATTTATAAATAGAGGTTTATATGAATATAAATATTATAGGTGCAGGCTTAGCTGGTGTTGAGGCTACATGGTATTTAGCAAAAAAAGGGTATGATATTACCCTTTTTGAAATGAGACCAAAGAAGATGACTCCTGCACATAAAACAGAAAAATTTGCAGAGCTTGTATGCTCAAATTCCTTGAAAAGTGATTCCTTAGAGAATGCTTGTGGAATCTTAAAGAAAGAAATGGAAATGCTAGATTCTATTGTGATGAAATGTGCAAGATTGCATCCTGTAGATGCGGGAGGTGCACTAGCCGTAGATAGAGAAGGATACTCTTTAGAGGTAACAAGCCGAATTAAGGCATTACCTAATGTAAAAATTGTCCATGAGGAGGTAGCTAAAATAGATACATCCATTCCTACTATTATCGCAACTGGACCACTCACTAGTGGAGCATTATGCGATGAGATTAAGAATTTATTTGGACTAGATGATTTTTATTTTTATGATGCCCAAGCTCCAATTATTTATGCAGATTCTATCAATTATGATAAAGCATATTTAAAAAGTAGATATGATAAGGGGGTTGCATCCTATTATAATTGTCCTATGACAAAGGAAGAATTTGATAAGTTTTATCATGCCTTAATTACTGCACAATGCGTAGAGGAGAAGGATTTTGAACTTAAAGTATTTGAAGGCTGTATGCAAGTAGAAATTATGGCCAAAAGAGGACCTCAAACCCTAACCTTTGGTCCAATGAAGCCTGTAGGATTAAGAACTCCAGATGGGGTAAGCCCTTATGCGGTAGTACAGCTTAGACAAGATGATGCGGCCAAGACCATGTATAACATCGTAGGATTCCAAACGCATTTAAAATTTGGCGAACAAAAAAGAGTATTCCAAATGATTCCAGGGCTTGAAAATTGTAGGTTTGCAAAATATGGTAGAATGCATAAGAATACATATATTAATGCACCCAAGATATTAAATCCTACCTTTCAAACAAAGAAATATCCAAATATATTCTTTGCAGGACAGGTTTCAGGAGTTGAGGGGTATGTAGAATCCGCAGCATCCGGTATATATGCAGCAATCAATATGGACCGTTATTTGAAAGGTAAGGAATTACATGTATTCCCAAATACTACAGCACTAGGGTCCTTATCCTTATATATAACAAATGCGAGTGAGAAGGATTTTCAGCCGATGAGTGCGAATTTTGGGATTATGGCGGATTTAGATTTTCCTCATAAGAAAAATGAAAGAAAGGCATTATATGGCAAAAGAGCCATAGAAGTAATGGAAAAGGAGATTAAAAGTTTAAATGACTGATGAAGAGGCTATCGCTGAATTTTTAAATTACATAGCTCATGTTAAGAATTATAGCGAAAATACAGTTTTGGGGTACCAAAAGGACATTTTAGAGTTTAAGGATTTCCTAAAGAGTGAAAAAATGGCTCCAAACCTTTTTCGTCTTCGTCCAATTATACCTAAAAATTATGTAACCTATCTTTCGAATTCGAATCTCGCATCCACATCCATTCATAGAAAGATATCCTCCTTAAATAGCTTCTATACTTATTTTTATAAGCAGGAATTAATTAAAGATAATTATTTTAAAGACGTAGAAACACCTAAGATTGGTAAAAGATTATTAAAGAAAATTACCGATGAAGAGGTTGTTATGCTGTTTGAGGCCTGCGATTTAGAGAATAAGCTAGGATTCAGAAATTATTGCATATTAGGCTGTCTATATGGCTGTGGACTTCGTGTATCTGAATTATGCAATATGGAAATAAAGGATATCGATTATGCAAAAAGGACGATAAGAATTCATGGCAAGGGCTCTAAGGATAGAGATGTCATTATGTATGAGGGCTTAGATGAGGCCTTAAGGCATTATATTTCAACATTCCGTGTGGAATTATTATATAATACGAAGGATTTAGAAAATCGTTATGTATTTTTAAATAAAAATGGAACTAAGCTTTCTAGAGTAGGTGTAAGAAAGATTTTAGAGGGGCTTGTAGAAAAAGCGGGTGAGCATTTTCATATATATCCCCATATGCTAAGGCATTCCTTCGCAACAGCGCTTTTAAAGAATGGAGCGGATTTAAGAAGCGTTCAGGAGCTTTTGGGTCATGAGTCCTTATCGACAACATCGATTTATGCTCATGTCGATTACAACATGATGATGAAGGAGTATCAATTATCTCATCCAAGAGCAAAAAGAATCGATGTTGAAGAGAAGAAAAAGTGATATGTTGGATTTTTCTTGTAATTCAAACCTAACTTTGATATAATGCTAATGTTCGAAAAGAAAAGGAGCAATGATTATGAAGACTAAGTTCATTTCTTTAGGTGTAGCTTGCTTATCCTTCTTAGCTTTAACCTCCTGTGTGAGGGGAGCTAATGTGGATTATTCAACAGTACGCCAAATTACAAAAATTGATACAGAAGTATCTACTGCATTAAATTTATTTTATGATGCAACACATGAGGATGAAACTTCATCAAAGTTAGATGAAGATACAAAAAATAATACGTATTATGATTTATTTGTAGCAAAGGATGCTAACGCAAGCCTTTTTGCTTATGAATATGATCTTACAACCTATTTCAATTCTTTTAATGGCGAAAGAAACAATACGGTAACAATAAATACATTATCCTTTGGAATCCAGAATTCTGATGCGATTTATGATGAGGAAAAGACTCAAATTTTAACGCAAGCATATGACCAAGAAAAGGGTATTGGAAAAAAGCTTAGTGTAGAATTTACAATCACAACATCCAAGGATTATTCTAGAAGTATTTCTACTAAGCCTGCATATAAAGTATTTAAGGATGGCGAGGATGTATCCTTATCTATCGTCTATATGCCTGTTTATGTAATTCATTATGTATCGAATCAGCCTGTTTTAAAAAATTATGTATTCTTACCAATTTATGCAACCTTCGTTACAGAAACTGGTAAAGAGGTAAAAGAGGATGGTACACTAGCTTTAAATACACTAGGTACAATAAAAGTTGTAGATTTAGATAAGTACTTTGGAGATGCAGCAAATACACTAGAAGCATCGAAAGAACCAACAGTTCCAAGTACACCAGTTGAACCAGAAGAAGAAAATAATTCTGGATTATCTGCAGGAGCTATTGTTGGTATTGTATTAGGATCTGTCTTTGGCGCATTACTTATTTTATATTTCCTAGTTGGATTTACTTTATATAAGAATGGCACATTAAATGGTAAGTTCTTCAAGGCAATTTATGCTTGGATTAAGCGTCCAAAAGATAATAGAAGAAGATAATTATATATTTATATATAAGGGCATGGTTTGAAATTTATTCCATGCCTTTTTATATTTTTGAAAAAATGGTTGAAATTGTACTTTATCTATGGTAATATGTTAAAGGCACAAAATACACATGCTTTATGAGAAGGCCATCGTGTGCATGTAAAACTGTTGGGGGCTTTCGTTGATTAAAGCAGAGGACAAAAACAAAAATAAAATGGAGGAATTAAAAAATGTCTGAATCAGTAGTTTCAATGAAACAATTATTAGAGTCAGGTGTTCAT
>CAMEKD010000002.1 GCA_945920825.1 uncultured Anaeroplasma sp. | reverse complement strand
CTAGCCATAGTGCTTTCAAGCTGTGGTGGTGATAATAAAACCACGAGTGGTGAGGTTAAAACTACAACGGATTTAGACAAAACCACTACAGAAACAAAGACCAATTTGGGTAGCTATACCATTGAGGTTTATGATCTTGATGGTGAATTGGTAGGTAATGAGACATTATCTATCCAAGAATACCCAAGCCTTTGGGATGGCTTAAATGCCAAATTTGATGTTAAGGCAAAGGATAGTGATGGTAGCCACTATCTAACTTCTATCAATCAAACAGTTATAGATAAAAACTTTAGCTTAATGATTTATGAAAATGACTCTCTTGCGTCAACAGGTGTAGATGGTATAGTTGTAGATAATGGAGATAAATTCACATTCAAAAATGAATGCTGGAATACAATAGAATCTGGCTTTGGCACTATGGATTCTTATGAGGTATTACTTGATCAGGCAATATATCATTATGCTAAAACAAAAATGAAGACATCTATTGCCCAATCTACAAGCTGTTTTGATAGTATATATTGGCAGTCTATAAGCTTGTATTATATGATGAAGAATAATTATGATTCGAATCTATTTAACCTAAATTCTTATAGTGATGCTTATAAGGAATCTATCACCAATGCGAATTTAGATGATTTACCTAACGCAACCTCATGGGCAAGTGAGGCCAATTATGCGAAATGGTATTATGCCGCAAGATTATTTGATACGGATTTAACGAAATTCAAAGAAGTATATGGCACATATTTAGATAATTTAACTACATATGGTTCTGAATATGTGATGCCATTTGCATTATCTATCGCAAAGGAATTAGGATTAGATAATAAAATTAAAGATGAGGTTAAGAATCCAACCTTTAGAGCCTCCTTACAATATGGCACAGATGCTTTAGCTTGGCAGATTACTGGAATGGCTTTATATAATACTTTAGAGGATAGTGAAATGAATGTATTTACACTAGATGCCATCCATCAGGCTGTCAATGATTTTGGTGCGGATTTGTCTACATCTATCGCAAATATTTTATTCCCTTTGGTTGCTACCAACAAAAACCCAAGAGAGTTTGCTTTAGATGAATCCAATACAGATCTTATTAAATACTTATTTGATAACTGCTATGACAAAGAAGAAATGGTATTCAAAACAGAAAAATTAGGTACTGGTGATTATTCATCAAATCAAATTTATGCTTCATTAATGGCATATAAGATTCAAAGAGACAAAAAGAAGGCTGTGAATATTTTTGCTTAAAAAAATAGGGAGAATACTTCTTGGTGTCCTCCTTATTTCATTAATGATACTCAGTATGGTTTATGTGATTCTTCATAATAATCAAAAATCTGCAAATCGTGCAGGGACAATAACATTTATTGTCAATAATATGGATAATCAGATAGTAGAAAAGAAGCGTATTGAATATAAAAAGGATGACACCTTATTTGAGGTATTAAACAGCTTATATACAATTGAATATAAAGAAACTGGCTATGGCCATTATTTAATTGGTATTCAAGGAGATTCCTTCAATATAAAAACGAATGGTACATCTACTTGGCTTTGGTTTGAACTATGCTATATAAAGGATGGTGTAAGCTATAAGGATACGATTGATTTTAATGATTATGTAAAACAAACCGTATCGACTGGAATCGATGGAATAGAATTAAAGGATAATATGATATTTGCCATTAACGAAAGAGATAATTTACATAATACCTCTATGTTCAATGATTCCATATCCTTTAATAGCTATTACAATTCTATAAAGGCCTTCCGTATTATCGTTTATGTTCTTGCAGGTTTATTTTTAATTGCGGTAGTTGTATTCTTAATTGTAAGTAGAAAAAGCAATCATAAAATAACCGTAAGAGAATTATGCATATTAGCCTTCATGAGTGTATTACTCTTTGTTCAAGAGGAACTCTTAGTATTTATACCAAATTTCCAATTTACATTCTTACTTCTTGCGGTATATGTATCGCAATTTGGCTTTAAAAAGACGAGTCTTATCGTATTTGCTCATGTATTATTAGATAATATTTATATGGGAAGCCTAACACCTATTGTTATGATACCTATGTGGTTAGGCTATATGATCTATATTGGAATTATATGGCTACTTAAGAATAAGAATATATTTCTTTTAACCCTTGGCGCTATTTTAGGTGCATACATTTACTCTATGCTATTCTTAGTGACAAACATAGTATTCCTAAAGATAAATGTATATCTTTATTGGATTGCAGATATTCCATTTGAAATTATGTTAATTTCTACAATCGCATTCACAATGATTTATTTATATAAACCATTAAGTCGTAAGCTTGGCGAGTTATGGAATAAAGATAATGAAGTATATATAGAAGATAATGGAGAAATCTTATGATTTCTCTTATTTTTCTTGTATAGATGCCAAAATTATGATAAAATAATTTGAACTTTAACGTGTAGTATTTTTAAAGGAGATGATTGACTTGGCAACAATTAAAAGAAAAAAAGTATCCGGTAAAGCCACACAGGGTCAAAAAAAGAAGAATATCTTACATAATAAATTATTTTGGATAATCTCAGGAGTAGGACTTGTACTCGTTTTAGCAGCTGCAATTACCATTCCACTTGTACTTGCAAATCAAGATACAACTGAGGAAAAGATTGATTATGTTGGAAAGACTTATACATATAATGAAAAAGAAGTTACCTTCAAAAAGATGAGTTATGAGGGTGTGCTAATGCATGCGAATTCCGATGATTATGGTGATGGTACATATTATAAGCATATTTTCTTTGCTGCATTTGATTTCACAACATTCTATCCAGATAAGGCAATTGATGAGGGCAAGAATAAGGATGATGAATCTGTAACCTTTTATTATAATGAGCAGCATGATTTAGCACTTCAGGCTTTAATTGAAATTCAATACACGATTAATCAATATAATGAAAAGATTTTAGCTGATGATGATGCATCGAATGATTCTTTGGTTGCAGTATTATACATGATTGATTTATCTGTTGGTAAGAATAAAAATGTGATTACAAGCGGAAAATTTGGTGGCAGCAGTGCATCAACAAACGAATTCGCTTTTGGTTATATTGCTGGTGAAGATGGCTTTAAGAGTTCATATGAATATGATTACGATTCTAAAACAAATGATCCAAAATCTTGGGGAATTTTCTTCACAGATTTTGCGACTATCAGAAGTGACTCTCGTCACGTTACTGAATTCATTACAGGTACGGACAAGCGTTCAAGTTTCCAATTAGAATTAGCATAAGATAAGGCCTAATGGCCTTATTTTTTTAAAAATAAAAGGAGAATTTATATGGCAGATGTAGTTTTAAATGACAATGTATTAAAGACAATAGAGGACAAATTTAAGGTTAAAAGAGACCAAATTGGTGCCGTTTTAGAAATGCTTGCTGACGATAAAACTGTAGCTTTTATTGCAAGATATAGAAAAGAGGCTACAGGAGGTCTTGATGAAGAGGCAATTCGTGCGATTTCCGATGAATATAATTATGGAGTTGCCCTAGAAAAGAGAAAAGCTGATGTCATTCGTTTAATTGAAGAAAAGGGTATGATGACAGATTCCTTAAGAGAAGATATTTTAAATGCTTCAAAGCTTATCGATGTTGAGGATTTATATCGTCCATATAAGGAAAAGAAAAAGACAAAAGCAACAGAGGCTATTGCCTTAGGTCTTGAGCCTTTAGCAGATATTATGCTAAAGCTTTATAATCAAGGAGATAAATGTGAGATCGTATCGAAATTCTTAACGGATAAAGTTAAAACTATAGATGATGCTATCACAAATGCGAAATATATTGTCGCAGAAAAGATTAGTGATAATGCAGATTTTAGAAAATATATCAGAGATGCTGCATTAAAATATGGAACGATTATTTGTAAGAAGAAGAAAAATGATAAGGATCCTGAGGAAAAATATAAGAATTATTATGATTCTTCCGAAAAGACAGGTTGGATTAAGCCTCATAGAGTTTTAGCAATTAATAGAGCTGAGGATGAGGATGTAATCAATGTTACACTTGAGCTTCAGCCCGAAAGAGATATTGATTTCTTAAGAAGACATATTACAAGAAATAGAGATTCCTTATTTAAGCAAGAGCTAGAGGAGGCAATAGAGGATTCCTATAAAAGATTAATTGCACCATCTATTGGAAGAGAAATCAGAAGCATTTTATCTGAAAATGCAGAAGAACAGGCGATTCATATTTTCGCAATGAATGTAAAGAATCTATTATTACAGGCTCCAATGAAGGGCCAGGTTGTACTTGGTGTTGACCCTGCCTATAGAACAGGCTGTAAGCTTGCTGTAATTGATGAAAATAGTGGTGTAAAGGAAATTGGAGTTATTTATCCAAATGAAAAATCTAAGGATTCAAAGGTTGACCCTAAATTAGTTATGGAATCTAAAATTACGATTGCAAGATTAATTAAGAAATATAATGTATCTATTATTGCCATAGGTAATGGAACTGCAGGAAGAGAAACCGAAAGCTTCATTGCAGATGTCATTAAGGAAAACGGCTTTGATTGTAAATATGTAATGGTAAGTGAGGCTGGTGCATCCGTATATTCTGCATCCGATATTGCCATTGAGGAATTCCCAGATTTAACCGTTGAAAAGAGAAGCGCAATATCCATCGCAAGAAGAATTCAAGATCCACTTGCAGAGCTTGTTAAAATTGACCCTAAATCCATTGGTGTTGGACAGTATCAGCATGATGTTACACAATCAAAATTAAATAAAGCGTTAGATGATGTGGTATCGGATGCTGTAAACAAGGTTGGAGTTAATTTAAATACTGCGTCGATATCCTTACTTTCCTATGTATCTGGCTTAACAAAGACAGTATCTAAAAATATTATTGCTTATAGAGATGAAAATGGTGGATTTAAGTCTAGAGAGGAATTAAAGAAGGTTGCAAAGCTTGGCCCTAAAACCTATGAGCAATGTGTCGGCTTTTTAAGAATATTAAATGCGATCGATCCCTTAGATCAAACTCCAATTCATCCAGAATCCTATGATAAGGCTAAAGCTATATTAAAATTAATGAATTTAAGCGCAAATGATTTAGGCACGGAAAAGATTAGGGAGGAAATTAAAAAGCTTGATAAAAGCCAAATTTCAAAGGATTTATCCATTGATATGTTCACATTAAATGATATTTTCGATGCATTTGAAAAGCCACTTCGTGACATTCGTGATTCCTACCCTGGATTAAAGCTTAGAAGCGATATTATGCACTTTGAAGATATCAAGGTTGGAGATGAGCTTGATGGTACAGTAAGAAACGTAGTTGACTTTGGTGCATTCATCGATTGTGGCGTTAAATATGATGGATTAGTACATGTATCGAAGATGAGTACACAAAAGGTAGCCCACCCATCGGATATCTTAAGTGTTGGGGATCAGGTACATGTTTATGTAATATTGATTATCAGAAGCATAAGATGGCGCTATCCTTAATTAAACAACAATAATAAAACTATCCTAGCAAATATGCTAGGATTTTTTTGTGCAAAAGAAAAGGCAAACCGAGGTTTGCCTAAATTCTTATTTCGATTTTGGTCTATCCCAATTATAAGTACCATCTACCCAAGGAAGATATTGATTCTCATCTCCCCAATCGATAACTGCATTCTTGTAATATTCAACATCTAATCCAGCTGTTGTATCATAAGTGAATACCTTTGGACCATTTGTAGCGTCGATTTGGATATTTAGCTTAGATAATAATAAGAAGGTTTGGAAATTAGAGCTTACATATTTAGAAATAGAGTTATCAAATAGTGTAGAGCATAAGGATGCAATATTTGATTCTAGAGAAGATGTAGCACTATTTGCCTTTTGAACATAATAGATGAAGAATTGGTTGAATGAAATTTCAGAGGTATTCTCATTCCAAGAATCTGTATATACAACGATAGATTCATCCTCATCTGTAGATTTATCATCTGCAATTAATGTAATAGGAAGATTGTTTGCATATTGTGATTCATAATCACTTGGCTTCTTGTAATCTGTAGAATCTGGTCCGCTATAGCTATTAACGATTAATAGGTGGTAGCCATATACCGTCTTACATAGGGTATCGATTGTAATCTTTGATGCATCGGTATCCTTATCAAGTACATGACCTTTCTCTTCAGCAGAATCATAGATATAGAAATTACCATCCTCTGCAATTTTTGTATCAGCCTCATCTAATGTCTTGTAAACATTCTTAACATAATTTTTGAATGGTTCTACGAAATTAGAAACAGAATCCTGAGTGATATCACCATTAGAAGCTAGCTCTTCAACAGTTAATAGGAATTCGAAGGACTTAAAATCATCCCAAGTCTTCGTAGGGTCAGTCTTTAATGCCTTACCCTCTTCGTAAGCCTGCTTTAGATAATTTAGGATTGTATAGTAGGAATTATCACCATATAGGCCACTTGTAGCCTCAACATATAATGCCTGAGCTAATTCAACTACAGCATTTTCGAACGCTTCCTTAGTTTCATCAGATAAATCCTTTAAGAATACATCTGGATCATCAGGAGTACCATCACCATTCGCATCAATATTAATTAAGAAATGATCTAGGTTAATATTGAATAGTGTAGAATAATCCTTATTACCACTTGTTAATAGGTTATATAGAATACCTTGAGTCTTATAAGCTTCATTAATGTTATAAATCTTCTTACCCTCAGCATCGGTCTTTTCCTGGTTTAATACAGCCCAATCCTCAAATACCTTTTCAGCCTTGTAGCTTGTTAAGCACTTAGCTGCATTAAAGTAATATTTTAATACATCCTCTTCGTTTTCATAGCCATATGCAATTAATAAATAATTTTCAAGTCCCATAGAAGAAGGATATTGAGAATTACCATTAGAATTGAATGTTGAAATAGCATCCTTTATAGTATCGCTATTTTTAGTCTTTGTATCCTCATCGATATATTTGTCGATGAAGGAATTTGCATATTCTAATTGGAAATAATTTGTAATTGTCTCAGATGCATAATATAGGCTTGCATCCTTATAGAAATCCTCACAGCTATATTCAATGCCATCATAAGAGAAGATTAAATTATCCTTGAAATAAGACTTATCCATTAATGTATAAACATCAGAATAAGAATTATAGAATCTATATTCAGCTACTGGATCATAAATTCTCAAATCATTATCCTTGTTCTCATCATTTAAATTCTTATAGATTAAAGCCTTATAATTTGTTGATGCATAATTAGAAGCATTCGATTCTATTGTATCCCACTTTAAATAAGTAGTATACTTTTCCTTTTGCTCTTTAGTTAAATCAGCAAATTCCGTTTCCTTATCGTTTGAAGAAACATCATACTTAGTACTTATATGATAAATCATATAATACTTATCGGATAGGTTTCTTGGCGATTTAAAATATTCACCATTCTTTAAAGTATCTGTAATAGCTGTTTTAACTGTATCATTTAATTCACTTAAGCTATTTTCATCCTTAGAAACTGTATAAGTGAATCTGTCATCATCTAACGCTGTTGCAGGGTCATACGCATAGGTTAAATTATATAATTTTAAATAATAATTCTTAACCTTTTCTTCCGTATCCGCCTCATCTAAGCTATAGCCTAATTCATTTGTAGCATCATCGGTAATTTTTAATGCCTCACGTCTTGAATTGAACTGAATGATTACAGCCTTATATTCACCATATGTTTTATATGTAGTATTATATAAGGATTCCATCTTCTTTTCATCAAATAGATAGTTTGAGCTATTCTTAGTTTTTTCATCTGTAGATGGGTCTGCATCATATTCATAGATGTATTCCTCATCTGCAATTTGATATAATGCATTCTTACTTGCAAGCTTTTCCGATTGTGTAATAATGAAGGAATCCACTAATCCTCTATAGTTTAGAACGATAGATTTGAAATTTGTAAATTGGATTACATCACTATTATCTGTTGGCTGTTGGAAAGCTAATTCAGCCTTAGTAATGGTAATTCCACGTCTTGCTTGAGTCTCAATATATTTTGTGTAATATTTCTCGATAACCTTATCCTCGATATCAGCAACCTTCTTTGCAGAAGTAGCAGAGAATATTCCACTAGATAATAAGGATTGAATTGCGTTTACCATATAACGACGAATATATTGATAATTATTTAATGCACCTGTTGCATCAAGTGTTGTAGCACTTAGGCTATAAAGGGGAGTATCATTCTTAGTTAATGTAATTAAAGCCTTTGTAGAATCCTTAACATCAGCTAGGTTCTCATGAGTTAAAACATCAACTACAGCATCATATTCCTTGCTGTAAACAGCCTTTTTAATATTATTTGTAACAAAAGTGTTTCCAGAATATCTTAATCTAGAATAGAACTGTGCCAAAGTCATCTTCATGGTTTCATTTGTAATGTCATTCGATGCAGTGGCAATTACAGTATCCGAATTGTATTTGTTGCCTTCACCGTAAGGTACGCTAGAATTTCTTGTCTCTCCACCACAGGAAGCAAGAGTTAATGCCATTAATCCTGTAGTACTTGCAAGAAGTAAGCTCTTGAATGCCTTTTTCATCTTAAGCCTCCTCCTTTAAAATAGTTTTAATGCTATCCCACCAAGTAACTAGATTACCATTTTCATCCTTGTAATCATATAGGTTCGATGTACCTGTTGTATCATTATATAAATAGCTATAATTATCAGCAGAAGTTTGTGCGATAGCTACAATCTTAGCAAATGCATCATTGTTGCCGCTCTTTGTGAAGCTAATGCTTGCATTTGTAGAATTTTCAATATAATTAATTAAAATAATTCTTTGTGTCTCAGAAGAAGTAAAACGAGTTACTACTGGAGATAGATATCTTGAATATGCATCGGATAATGATTGAGGAGCTAAAGTGGATGAACCATGGATTGCATAATCTAGAATATAGAACTTAATCTGGTTGAAATTTAATTCCTCAGTATCATTATAGATATCTGTAATTGTGATAGGGTTCTCGTTATACATGAATACGATATTCTCTAAAATACCCTCGCTATTATCTGTCTTAGTCCATTTTGCGGATGCAGAAGTAGTACCAGATGTAACCATGATTAGGTTATATCCATCATTCGTTTGAATGATAGTGTCATCGTCAGCCTTAATTACCGTATCCTTATCACCCATTGGCTCGATATAGCATGTTGGATATGTATTATTTAAGAAATATTCATAAGTCTTTGTGATATTTCCATTTGTATCTAAGCTATAGCCTCTTGAATAATCATATAGACGCTGCTTTAAATCAAAATCAATATCTGTTGTTGCGTTTGTAGCAGTGAATTCTGCAGTCTTTACATTTAAACCTAAATGTCTATAAACTGCCCAAGTGTTTTCAGCGGAAATAGGGTTCTCATCATAAGCGGCCTTTGCAGAAGATGAAATCTCGCTTACTAGCTGGGTTGCAGTCTCTGTATGAGAGGATGTTGATGCACTAATCTTATTGTAGATTTCCCAAACGAATTGTTTTGCAACCTCACCGAAGGTCTTACCTGCAAATACGCTTGTTGCATCATAATCAGATACAAGCAAATCGCACCAATCAGAAACCTCATCCTCCTTGCCGTCATCATCTCTATCTAAATATACATAAAGACGAGTACCACCTAAGGAGAAATAATTTGCCTCTTGGATATCAACATATTTTTCAAAGAAGTTTACTAGCTTATCTGAAGAATAATCTGTTAATAGCTTAGAGGATGCAGCATTTACTCTATAATAATCATCAATGATCTTTTCTACATCGGCAGTATGGAAATATAGCATTAAGAAATTATATTTACCAATAGATGCAGGATATCCACTTTGAGAATAATAATCATTAGAGAAGCTTAATAGCATATTCTCAATATATCTCTTATATAAATCTCTATCCTTATTTGTATTCTCGTATTCTTTTGTAGTCTTAACAATCTTTGAAGATATTAAATCAACCGCAGTAGTTGTACCACTCTTGGCCTCTAAATAATCAAATACACCAAATGGAGTAGAAGTACCAGGAATTAAAACAGAATCCTTATCCTCACTATCTCCAACAATATTTAAATTCCAAGTTACATTATCATAAGAAATCGTAGCTAAAATGTTATCATTTCCCACCTTAGATAATGCATTTGAATAATCTGCATTATCTGCAGAATACTTGATTTCACAAGCTTCATTATAAATCTTTACAGAAACATCATCTAATTCTTCACTTAAATAATTTGTAATTGCAGAAGAAGTAATATCATCCTTCTTTAATAATTCTAATATATCTGAGGATAAGGATGGATAGGCTTCAGTATCTAACAATAATGCAGTGATATCTGTAGAGTTTCTTTCCTCTTCGTTATACCATTCCTTAAAATGAATTAAGGAAGAATCTGTAATTTCCTCTTTATCTACATGATGTGTATATTCATCAAATTTATAAGCTAAGGATGTACCTAGATTTGATGTTTGACCGCTATAAGAATAGCAAGTAGAGCCTTGCTTTAGCTTTAATGTATCATACATATAGGTTTTGAATGTATCACCATAAAGCTTCTTTAAATTTTTTGCAGTATAGTAAGTCTCTTCAGCGTTATCTGCCTTAAGCGTATTCTTTGCCTTCTTTAGCATTTCCTCAACGGTAGTTCCTGGAGCAGGAGATGCATAAGCCTCTAAGATTTCATCCGTTAATCTTCTTAATTGGTTTAGCTGTGTATAAGCTGTACCAGTATAAGTAGAGGATAGCTTTTTTCTATATCCGCCATATACATAATTATATATTTGGATATAAATTTCTAGTATGGCTTGGCTAGATACAACCGTTGCCATCTGGTTACCTTCATCATCACGACCATTATTTAGATTACTTGTAGAGAAATCATCATAATATTTGATGTAATCCTCATAAGTCATATAGCCATCTGCATTTAAGGTATATTTATTCGTATCCTTTGAATCATAAATATAATATAGGTTCTTACCATTGAACTTTAATCCAAAGGCTCTTAATGTATCTTCCATTTCACTTGAGTTTGCAAAGTTGATAATGATAGCACTCATATCATAATTATTTGTGTACTCTTCCTTGAATTTAGATACATATTTTGATACAGCATAATAACCCCACTGATCATCATCAGCATCTGTATCTTCCTCATCCGCCTCTTTAATATCCTCCTCAAGTCCACTATAGGCTAATAATTCCTTTGCATAAAGAGGATAATAGATTTGAGATAAGCCCTTTGCAAGCTTTAAATAGTTTGCAAAATTATCCTTATAATTCTTGTAATCTGCTTTTTGAATTAACTTAATTAATTCCACACCATCAATAGTGTCAACTAAATATTCAGAATAAATCTCATCTACATATTTAGCCTCTAGGGTATCAATATCGACACGCTTTAGGGATTCGAAATTGTCCCAATAGTTATCGGTTTGATAAGTGAAATTATAGATGTCTTGTACTACGTAATCTACAATTCTTTCTTCATAATTTTCTTTCATCTTGTTATAAGCATCATCGCTATAAACATTATTCTCGCTATCAAAGCCTAAAGCTTCTTTATCCTCTCCTGTAAGAGAGTTAGAATCCTTAGATAGAACAATGCTAATACGACTGATATACTTATTTAAAACTACATTGGTAATTTGAGTATCTAAAACCTCATTCGATTTCCATTTAAGCTCGTTCCAGATATCTCCGTAGGATACGGAATAATCTCCACTAGAAGCATAGATGGCATCTAAATCGATTTTACCATGATTGTCCGATGCAGCTGAACAAGATGCTAAAGATATTGCGAATGCGCTAGCAAGGGAAGCAGTAACCGCTCTGCGCAATGTTTTCTTTGTCATTGTCATTCATACTCCTTTATCTAAAAAATTAAACTAATGCAAATAATATCATATCATTTATGGATTTAAAATGCAACGAAATTATAAAATTGAAAATGGATAAAAATAATAGACATTTTCATTTCTTTTTCTTTTAAGAAAAGAATAGTTATGTTATAATGTCCTCCGGTGGAGGTAGAATATGGAATTTAGCGTGTTTTCTAGTGGTTCTGATGGGAACTGTACTTTACTTAGAACAAAGGGTATAAATATATTGATTGATGCAGGAATTACTAGGAAGCAAATTCTAGATAATCTTTCTAGATATGGCCTAACCTTAGGCGATATAGCCTGTTTATTTATAACTCATGAGCATTTAGATCATATAAGAGCATTACCTCAAATGCTTAAGGAATGCCATTTAAAAATCTATATGTCCTTAGGTACCTACTATGGAGTTATTGAAATGTTTAATAGACCAGGTAAGGAAAAAATCTTAGCCTTACTTGAGGAGAAAAAGAAGAATGGCTCATTAATATTAATCGAAAGATTAGCAAATTCTATGCTATATCCTTTCTATATTGAAAAAGATTTAAAGATTCAGGTTTTACCTTTATTTCACGATGCAAAGGAATGTATTGGCTTTTCCTTCTATAACGATGAGAAAAAGCTTGTTTATATTACAGATACTGGCTATGTTCATCAGGCAATTTATCAAGAAATAGCAAATGCTGAGGCATATATATTAGAATCGAATCACGATCCTGAAATATTAATGCATTCGGAAAGACCATATTCCTTAAAAATTCGAGTTTTAGGGGACCATGGCCATATGTCGAATGAGGATTCTATGATTACCCTATGTAATGTTATTGGAAATAAGACTAAGCTTATTTTACATGCTCATGTATCAAAGGAATGTAATTTAACGGAGATTATTGAGCTTACAAGAGAAAAGGTATTTAATGATTTTGGTATTGATACATCGAATGTAAAATTTGGTATTTTAAAGCCATTCTTTAGCGGGGATTATGAAATATGAAAATATATATTGTAAGTGTTGGAAATATCAAAGAAAAGTATTTGATTGATGCGATTAAGGAATATACAAAAAGATTAGGCAAATACACAAAGGTTGAATTCTTAAAGGTTTCTGATGAGGCAATTAATGATTCTCCAAGTGATAAGGAAATTGAGGCAATTAAGAATAAGGAAGGAGAAAGAATTTTAAAGGTTTTACCTTCGAATTCCTATAAGATTGCCCTAGATTTAAAGGGTGAAATGCTATCGAGTATAGACTTAGCAAAAAAGATGCTTGATATATTCTCCTATCATAACGCAAATATATCCTTTATTATTGGTGGATCCTTAGGAATTTCTAAGGATGTTTTAGATAAAGTAGATTATAAGCTTTGCTTTTCTAAAATGACTTTTCCGCATCAGCTCATGCAGGTCATTTTATTAGAACAAATTTATAGAGCGTTTAAGATAAATAATAACGAAACATATCATAAATAATAGCTATGCTATTACCTTGGGGGTAATTATGGAAGAAGAGGTCGTTTTAAAATTAATCGAAAAGAAGTATCATATTGCCTTTGCAGAATCCTGTACAGGAGGATTATGTGCAGCAAGAATAATCAATGTTTCAAACGCATCTAAGGTATTAAATGCCTCCTTTGTTACTTATTCAAACGAGGCTAAAAATAAATATCTTGGAGTATCCTTTGATACAATTGAAAAATATGATGTGGTATCTATAGAGGTAGCTAAAGAAATGGCTTATGGTGTTGCGTTAAATACGGAAGCCTCTATAGGCGTTGGCGTCACTGGAGTTGCAGGGCCTACTGGGGGATCTGATTTGATTCCTTTGGGCACAGTGTGCTTTGGATTTTATATTAATGGAGCACTTTTTGGCGAAAAAATTCAGTTTGGAAATATTGGTAGAAATAATGTAAGAGAAGCTGCAACAGATTATGTGTTTAAGAGGTTAAATGAGCTTTTATGAGTAAAAGAATAATAGATATTATATGGTTTTCCTTAATGGGATTATTTTTAGCATCCATTATCTTTTTTATGGTATTTTTTAAAATGGAATATTGGTCTTTTATGGGTGCATTAATTGCGACGATGTCCTTTGGCTTTTTAAATATAATTTTGCTTCTTGTTAAGGTATTAAATCGTTATGAGATTAAAAGATTCACTGGAGCGATTTATGCAACTATAGTTGCCATTGGTGTTTTAGGATATTATGTTTTAAAATATGTGGATAAATATCAAGAGGGAAGAGTCATATACTGGATAGTATATGGACTACTTTTGGTAGTAAGTGTTACAGTCCTTACGGTTATTAACCATAAAGTAAGCCCTCAAAAACCAGTGATGATAGGCCAAAAGAAGTAGGAGGGAATATAATTCCCTCTTTTATTTTGAAATTGTAACTATGTTTTTTCAGATTTTACTATAAAAATAGAATTGTTTGTGATAAAATATTAAAAGCGTTTATGCGCACCTTTGGAAGAGAGGTATTAATATGAAAGAATACAATCATTTGGAAATTGAAAAGAAGTGGCAAAAGTATTGGGAGGAGAATCATACATTCAAAACAGATGTATGGGATTTTTCTAAGCCAAAATTTTATGCTCTTGATATGTTCCCATATCCATCTGGAGTTGGTCTTCATGCAGGACATCCTGAGGGATATACAGCAACAGATATAATCTCTAGAATGAAAAGAATGCAGGGCTATAATGTATTACACCCAATGGGATATGATTCCTTTGGCCTTCCTGCAGAGCAATATGCTATTCAAACAGGTAATCATCCTGAGGGATTTACAGTAAAGAATATTGAAACATTTACTAAGCAGCTTAAGGAATTAGGCTTTGATTATGATTGGGATAAATGTATTTCGACATCGGATCCATCCTTCTATCATTGGACACAATGGATTTTTAAAAATTTATATTTAGATGGCTATGCAAAATATATCGATATGCCAGTGAACTGGTGTGAAGAATTAGGCACAGTATTATCGAATGATGAGGTTATCGATGGTAAGAGTGAAAGAGGAGGCTTCCCTGTTGTTCGTAAGAATATGAAGCAATGGGTAATTGATCAGCCTGCCTTCGCCGAAAAGCTTCTTGAGGGCTTAGATACAATCGATTGGCCAGAATCCACAAAGGAAATGCAAAGAAACTGGATTGGTAAGTCCATGGGTGTTGAGGTTGATTTCGATATTGTTGGTGGTGGAAAGTTCTCTATCTTTACAACATGTATTGAAACGATCTATGGTATTACATTTATGGTACTTGCCCCAGAAGGACAAATTGTTCAAGATTTAATGGATAGAATCCAAAACAAGGATGAGGTTAATGCCTATATTAAGGAAACCGCAAGCAAAAGTGAGCTTGACCGTACAGAATTAAATAAGGGTAAGACCGGATGCCTTTTAAAGGGTGTTACATGTATTAACCCAGTAAATGGCAAGGAAGTTCCTATTTTCATTGGCGATTTCGTATTAGCATCCTATGGTACTGGTGCTGTAATGGCCGTACCAAGCCATGACCAAAGAGATTTTGAATATGCAGTAGCACATAATATTCCTATGATTCAGGTAATTACTGGTAGGGATGTAAGTTTATCTGCTTATGAAAAGCAGGATTATTTAGAAAACCCTGAGGCAAGATTAATCAATTCTTGTGAATTTGATGGCTATACGGTTATGGATGCCAAAGAGGGTATTACAAAGAAGCTTGAGGAAATGGGTAGAGCAAGAAGAGTTGCAAATTACCGCTTCCGCGAATGGATTTTCGCTCGTCAAAGATATTGGGGTGAGCCAGTACCAGTAGTACATACAGAAAATGGTGTATATGTATTACCGGATGAGGAATTACCTCTTGTATTACCAGAGCTTGATGATTACAAGGGTAGAAATGGTAAGGCACCACTTGAAAATGCTAGTGAATGGAAGCATTATGATAAAAACGGAATTAAGGGCTTAAGAGAAACATCTACGATGCCTGGTTCTGCAGGATCTTCTTGGTATTATTTAAGATACATTGATCCAAAAAACGATAAAGAGCTTGCCAATAAGGAATTATTAAAGCATTGGATGCCAGTGGATTTATATATTGGTGGACCAGAACATGCGGTTGGACACTTAATTTATTCTAGAATTTGGAATAGATACCTTTATGAAAAGGGGATTGCTCCTACAAAGGAACCATTCCAAAAGCTCGTTCACCAAGGTATGATCTTAGGTGAAAATGGTATTAAGATGGGTAAGAGATTCCCTAAATATGTTATCAATCCATCGGATATCGTTAGAGATTATGGTGCAGATACACTTCGTTTATATGAAATGTTCATGGGACCACTTGAGGCATCAAAGCCTTGGAACCCTAATGGTGTTGAGGGCGCAAGAAAGTTCATAGAAAGAGTCTACCGCTTAATTTGTAGTGATGAATATGTAGCAAAGCAAACAAAGGAATATGATAAATCCTTAGAGAAATCCTATAATAAGATGGTAAAAAAGGTAACGGATGATTTCGAAGCATTAGGCTTTAATACAGCTATTTCTGCAATGATGGTATTCGTAAATGATGCATATAAGGCAGATAAGCTATATATTCCATATCTTGAAGGCTTAGTAAAGCTAATTAGCCCTGTATGTCCACATTTAGGTGAGGAATTATGGGCTGCCCTAGGACACAAGGATACGATTGCATATGAGGCTTGGCCTACATATGATGAATCATTAATGGTGGATACAACTATGAATTACCCTGTAAGTGTTAATGGTAAGCTAAGAGATACTATTTTAGCCTCTGTTGATGCGACAAGTGAGGAGCTTGAGGCTTTAGCTTTAAAGAGCGAAAAGGTTCAAAAATATCTTGAGGGACATACGATTGTTAAAAAGATTATTGTTCCTAAGAAGATTATCAATTTTGTTATAAAGTAAAGAATAAGTAAGATTACAAAATGGAAAAGCAGGATTTTGTTTTTCCATTTTGTAACGTTTAGAAATGTATATATTTTGTTTGGTAGAGGAATCTATCTATGTAAATTTATTGAAGAAAGTCAGGTATAGCAATGAGTGACGTATTAGAAATTAAGGGCTTATGTGCCAGAGTTGAGGAAAAAGAAATCTTAAAGGGAGTGGATTTAACCATTCGTACAGGAGAGGTTCATGCAATCATGGGACCAAATGGTACAGGTAAATCTACACTTTCCTCATGTATAATGGGTTCTCCAAAATATCAAATTACTGGAGGAGAAATCCTATTAAATGGAGAAAATTTATTACCGCTACAGGTAGATGAGCGTGCTAGAAAGGGATTATTTTTAGCATATCAATATCCAGCAGAGGTATCTGGAGTTACAAATTCTGATTTTATTCGTGCTGCGATGAAGGCAACTACAGGTGTAAATCCATCCTTATTCAAGTTCATTAAGGAATATGATAAGGCATGTATGGAGCTTAAGATGCCATCCGATTTAGCTCATAGATATTTAAATGAAGGCTTCAGCGGTGGAGAAAAGAAGAGAAATGAAATTCTTCAAATGAAAATGCTAAAGCCAAAATTTGCAATTTTAGATGAAATAGACTCAGGACTTGACGTTGATGCCCTACGTATTGTAGGTGAGAATGTTTATAGCATGGTAAACGAATCCTTTGGATGCTTACTTATTACACATTATGAAAGATTATTAGACTATATTAAGCCAGATTACGTTCATATTATGATTCATGGTAGAATTGTAAAAACTGGTGGACCAGAGCTAATTTCTAAGATTGATGCAGAAGGCTATGACTGGGTAAAAGAAGAGCTTGGTATTGAGGATTTTGGAGAGGAAGAAGAGAAAAAGACCCATGTACTTCTTGGCTCCTGCGCTAGAAATACCAGCAAAAAAGCATAATGGCAAATCAAGAATTAGTTCTAATCTCTGCGTTGGGTCAAGCAGAGGATAAGAAATATTATATTAAAGATACAAAGGATGAAATCTATATTATTGACCAGGATATGGATATCGTTGTTTTAGATGGAATAAATGCAAAATTCCTAGATAAAACAAAGAATTGTACGATTCATATGGAGGGCTTAAAGGATTCATCCATTACATATTATGTTTTAAATAGTCAATCATCAAAAAGATGCTTTGACATTCATGGAGAATTAAATGTAGTAGAAATTTCTATTTCTGCTACAGAAGAATCTTTGCTTATTCATTTATTAAACGAGAATGCACAAGCAAATGTAGAAAACCTAAGTATTTTAACAGAGGTATCCTCTATATATACACAAAGAATTGATCATAAGTATCCATCTACATATTCGAACATCAAGAATGTTGGTGTTGCGATGAATGGGTCAAATCTAGTGTTTGATACTACAGGTAAAATTGATAAGGGTATGTCCAAATCAAAATGTGCTCAGCTATCTCGTGGTGTTGTAATGGATAATATATCCTCTATTACAGCAAAGCCTATTTTATTAATTGATGAATATGATTGCTTCGCAAATCATGGTGCATCCATTGGTAAAATGAGTGATGAGGATTTATTCTATTTAATGAGTAGAGGATTAACCAAGAAGCAAGCTTTCTTGCTTATTTTAGAGGGTATTGTACGTCCATTTATTGATTCCATTCCAAACGAGGAATTAAAGGAATCCATGGAAAAAGAGATTATGGCAAGAATAGGGGAATAACTATGGATATTTTAAAAATTAGAAATGATTTCCCAGTTTTAAGAAGCAATTCAAATCTTGCATACTTAGATTCTGCTGCAATGGCATTAAAGCCAGATTGTGTAATTGATGCAGTAGATGATTATTATAGAAGATTAGGTGTAAATGTACATAGAGGTGTATATGGACTATCCTATCAGGCTACAGACTTATACGAAGAAGCAAGAGAGGTCATTGCAAAATTCATTCATGCAAGCTTTGATGAAATCGTATTTACAAGAGGTGCAAGTGCATCCTTAAATTTAGTAGCACAAAGCTATGGTATGTCCTTCATTGAAGAAGGAGATGAGGTAATTACAACTCCTTTAGAGCATCATTCTAGCCATATGCCTTGGATGAATGTATGTAAGATGAAGAAGGCTACATTAAAATATGTTCCATTAGATAAGGATGGAAGAATTACTGTTGACGCATTCAAAAGTGTTTTAACAAAAAAAACAAAGGTTGTAGCTATTACTCATGTATCGAATGTTATGGGTTATATCACCCCAATTAAAGAAATTATTCAGCTTGCCCATGAGGTAGGGGCTATTGTTTCTTTGGATGGTGCACAATCTGTACCTCATATGGTTGTTGATGTTAAGGATTTAGATTGTGATTTTCTATCCTTTTCAGGACATAAGCTATGTGGTCCTACAGGAATTGGTATTTTATATGGTAAAAAGGAATTATTAGAAAAAATGCCTCCTGTGGAATTTGGTGGAGATATGGCAGATACGGTTTATGAACAGGAAATGACTTTTAAGAATTCACCTTATAAGTTTGAAACAGGAACTCCAATGATTTCATCGGCCATTGGCCTTGCGAGGGCATGTGAATACTTAAATTCTATAGGCTTAGATAATATAGGTAAGCATGAATATTATTTAAAGAATTTAGCCGTAGAGGAATTAAAGAAGATTCCAGGAATTACAGTATATAATCCGGATTGTGAGACAGGAATAATTTCTTTTAATATTGATGGAGTTCATCCACATGATGCTGCATCTGTATTTGATAATGATAAGGTATGTATACGTGCTGGTCATCACTGTGCACAGCTCATCACACGTCATTTAGGTACTATTGGTACCCTAAGAGCGTCCTTCTATTTGTATAATACAGAAGAGGATGTTAAGGAATTTGTTAAAGCTGTCAAGGATGCAAAGGATTTCTTTGGACAGTTTTAGGAGGATGTATTATGGATTTAAACACTTTGTATAGAACCGTTATTATGGATAATTATAAAAATCCCAAGAACAAAGGTTTAAAGAGAACAGACGACTATCATTTCGTACATTTAAATAACCCATCCTGTGGGGATGATATGAATGTAGAAATAAAGGTAGAGGATGGTATAGTAAAAGAGGTTCATCATGATGGACATGGATGTAGCATTTGCTGCTCAAGTGCTTCTGTCATGAGCGAGGTAATTACAGGAAGAAAGGTTGATGAGGCATTAGCACTATGCCAAGATTTCTTCGATATGGTTAAGGGTGAAGACCCTAAATATGAAGAGGAATTAGGTGAGGCTATAGCCTATATGGGCGTTAGAGATTTCCCTGCAAGAATTAAGTGTGCCACCCTATCTTGGAAGGCTGTTGAACAGGCAATAAATGAGGTGACAAATAATGGCAACAAATAAAGAAGAAGCTTTAGAAATTGTTGGAGATTACAAATACGGCTTTACAACAGAAACAACTCCAGTTTTAACCAGTGGTAAGGGCTTAAACCGTGAGGTTGTTGAATTTATTTCGGATGCTAAGCATGAACCAAAATGGATGAAGGAATTCCGTTTGGCTGCATATGATGCTTTTCTAAAGCTTGATAACCCAAGCTGGGGACCAGATTTATCTGATATTGATTTCCAAGAGTATACCTACTATATTAAATCTGTTCGTGAGCAGGGTACAAAATGGGAAGATGTTCCTAAGGAAATTAGAGATACCTTTGACAAGCTTGGTATTCCTGAGGCAGAAAGAAATTATTTAGCTGGTTCATCTACTCAATTTGAATCAGAGGTTGTATACCATAATAATTTAAAGGAATTAGAGGATTTAGGTGTAATCTTCTGTGATACAGATACTGCAGTAAGACTATATCCGGATTTAGTTAAAGAATATTTTGGTAAAATCGTTCCGTATACGGATAATAAATATGCAGCATTAAATAGTGCTGTATGGAGTGGTGGATCCTTTATTTATGTCCCTAAGGGAGTAAAGCTTCAAAAGCCAGTACAATCCTATTTTAGAATTAATTCTGAAAGAATGGGACAATTTGAAAGAACCCTAATTATCGTTGAGGATGATAGTGACATTCATTATGTAGAGGGCTGTACAGCACCTCTATATTCTAAGGATTCCTTACATGCTGCAGTTGTAGAAATATATGTTAAAAAAAGAGCACACTGTAGATATTCTACCGTACAAAACTGGTCAAACAATATTGTTAATTTAGTTACAAAGAGAACCTTAGTTGATTATTATGGTCATATGGAATGGATTGATGGTAATGTTGGTTCAGGATTAAATATGAAATATCCTGCCTGTGTGCTTAAGGGGAAGGGCGCAAAGGGTACTACGGTATCTATTGCCTTCGCTGCAAAAGGACAGCTACAGGATACTGGCGCTAAGATGATTCATTTAGGGGAGAATTCAACATCTACGATTATCTCTAAATCCATTTGTAGAGGCGGAGGAAAGGTAAATTACCGTGGTATGGTTTCTTGTGGACCTAAGGCACTAGGTGCAAGATCTCACGTTGAATGCGATACCTTAATTCTAGATGACCTATCTACATCCGATACTATTCCAACGAATAGTGGTAAGAATGGGGATATGTATATTGAGCATGAGGCAACCGTTTCTAAGGTAAATGAGGAGCAATTATTCTATCTAATGAGTAGAGGCTTAACGGAAGCAGAAGCAACAGAAATGATTGTCATGGGTTTTATTGAACCATTCAGTAAGGAATTACCAATGGAATATGCTGTTGAGCTTAATAGATTAATTAAACTTGAAATGACAGACGCACAAGGTTAAAATAAAAATCGGGGAAACCCGATTTTTTAAGTCCATGGAGGGAATATGATCATTACATCCTTAGATAACCCAAAAATTAAATATTTATCCAGCCTTAATAAGGCTAAGGAAAGAAAGCAAGAACAAAAATTTATCGTTGAGGGTAAGCATTTAGTAGATGAAGCAAAAAAACAAAATGTTTTAATTGAAGCCTATTCTATTGAAGAAAAGGAAGGCTATATTCAAGTGACCCCATCCGTAATGAAAAAAATCACCAATACAAATACACTTGTTTCTGAAATAGGATTATGTACAATGCTTGATAAAAAGGAATTATCCAACAAACTATTACTTTTAGATGGAGTACAGGACCCAGGAAATATGGGTGCGCTTATGCGAAGTGCTAAAGCATTCGGATTTGATACTATTATTTTAGGCGAAGGCTGTGTAGATATTTATAACGATAAGGTTATAAGATCTAGTCAGGGTGCAATATTTAAACTAAATTTTGTTACATCAAATATAAAGGATTTCATATTATCTCATAAGGAATATAAGATTTATGGAACGAATGTAGTTAATGGAATTCCAATGGAAGATGTAATGAAAGAAGGGCATCTTGGTATTGTACTTGGCAATGAGGGAAATGGAATCTCCAAAGAGACTTCAAGTGTAATTGAAAAGAACGTTTATATACCAATGGAAGATACAGAATCCTTAAATGTTTCTGTTGCCGGAGGAATATTGATGTATTATTTAAGATGATCTATATACTGTAAATTAGTTTTATAACTTTTTTACAGTTTTTTTATTTATTAGTAAATTTAAAATCATGATGGGAATAGTACTATAACTACAAAAATCCTAGGGCTGCCTAGGATAATATATTTAGTTAGAAGTATTATTTCTTTTTCTTTTTATTGTAAATATCGACTGGTACAAATTTGGGTTTGTCACAATGAGGACAGTAGCTTATAGGATAAGGACCGCTATCCCAACATTCTTCAATAATGTCATATGGTGCTTCCTCTTCAAAGTCACATTTAAGACATTTCATAATGACAGTTTCTTCGTAAGAATCTTTATCAAGTTCATCTATAAAAAATTGTCTATCTTCAATTGGAATTAATTCTAATGTTTTTTCAATATTAATTATTGGCATTGGCCCAATAGGAGTAAGAAGCTCTCTAAGTCTATCAGCTTCCTCCTTATCATCATTCATCTCAGCTTCAAATATTTTTTGAGATATTACTTCATCATGTTCAATTTCTTCATCCGTCATTTCGTGATATCCTTCAGGATAAATATATATTGGTTTTATTTGTGTAGCTTTATCAAAATTATATTCAAATAAAGCATCCTCAAATTTTTCCTCATCAGAAAGATAGCGTTTAATTGTATTAAAGCTTTTAGGCATATAATTCACCATCCTCATCATAATCATAAAATGATAATTGTTTTGGAACACCTTTTTTGTTAGGGAAGAATGACATTTCAGGGCAAAATTTCATATAGTGACCACAAGTACAAAGAAGAGGTTCATAATTATAAGTCAGTTTCATTTTTTTATTCCAATTGATGTTTGATTTCATTTTGTTTAATTCCATAGTAGTATAAAGCTTTTTAAGCTTAGATAAATCTTGATTTGTATGTTTAGCATAAAAACCGCAATATCGAATATTATGGAATCCTTTATTAGGAATGTGTCTAACAAGTTTTTCATAACAATGATTTTATGCAAAAGAAAAGCTGCTAGAAACTTTTTGGTTTCTTAACAGCACCTATTCATTTTCTTCAACTAAAGCTTCGCCTTTTTCATTAATTGTATATAAAGGTACGATATCCTCATCTAATTCTTCGGGTTTATACATTTTAGAGGTATATAATATTCCATCTAAATGGTCATATTCATGCTGGAAAACAATGGCAGGATATCCTGAAAGAAGCATAGATATATTTTTTAGCTTTCTTGTATTAAAATCATATATTGTACCCTTAACCTTAATAGACATATGTCTTGGTGTAACTAAACCCTCTGTAGTTCTATCAACAGAAAGACATCCTTCACCACAAGGAAGATATGTCATTTTCTTTGATGAGGCTACAATTTGTGGATTAATCCAAGCGTAGCAATATTGTTTTTGTTCCTCATCTAGGAAATCCACACAGTTCATTGCGAACATTCTTTTTTCAACACCAACCTGTGGTGCTGCAATACCAACGCCAGGTCTGATTTTATATTTTTCTACAAGCTCATCTACAGCAGATACAACCATATATTCGTATAATCCACGAATACAAGCCTCATCATCACTAGATAGTGGTAGAGATACCTTTTTACATTTTTGATTTAATAAAGCATTTCCTTCTTTTACAATATCTTTTTCTAAATACATTTTTATCACCAAAGGTATTATAGCATATTATTAGGAAATTACAATTATTGAAAATGGGCCAAATATTTATTAAAATGGTTGTGAGGTACAATATGGAAGATTTAGTTAAGGAATATATTGATGAAATAATAAATAGCGATGATTTTAACAGGCTTCTAAAATTAAAGGACATGATTCATAAGGAATATGCCCCCTTAATCATTTCCTTTAAGATGAAGGAAGCAGAATATATAGAGGCTAAGGAAAGGCCAGAAATCTTTGATTTGAATCAAAAACAAAAGGAGTTTTCCATGGCTAAAGCAAATTTATATTCTAAGGAATATGTTAAGGAATATTTCATGCTAGAAGAGAAAATATATAAGAATATAAATAGGGATTTAGATGAATTAAAGAATTTAATATCGAATAAGTTTTTAAAAAGCCCATTTTTGTTATAGGATTATTCTTGACTAACATAAATTGACTTTGCTAAAATGATGGTTGATCAGGCGCATGATGTATGGCAGCCGGGCTTAGGCAACAGGATTACCTGTGGGACGAAATAGAAGTCTGCAGGGTTTACCTGCAGGGAAGGGCAGGTATTTTTTTATGGAAGAAAACAAATATACGAAAGAGATTGCCAAGGTTGGAATTATTACGATTCTTTTCAATTTAATATTGACCATTTCTAAGGTTGTTGCAGGTATTTTGGCAAAATCAACATCTCTTATTTCGGATGGTATTCACAGTGCATCCGATGTTTTATCGACGATTGTCGTTATTGTAGGCGCCAAAATGGCATCGAAAAAGGCGGATAAGGAGCATCCCTTTGGACATGAGAGAATGGAATCTGTTGCGCTGGTAATATTAGCCGTAATGCTATTTATTACTGCAGGAGGACTTATGTATAATGGCGTAACCTCCATTATTTCCTTCTTTAAGGGGGAATATGAGAATCAAACTGGAGTATTCCTATATATTGCTTTAGGATTTGCGATTACCTCGATTATCGTTAAGGGTTGGATGTATTTTTATACGAATGCTAAGGCAAAAAAATTAAAATCAGAAACGTTAAGAGCGGATGCTATTCATCACTTGACGGATTCCATTTCAAGTATTGCATCTGTTATAGGTATTATAGGTTTAATTTTAGGTGGTAATATTTTAATATTAGATCCTATTATGACGATCGTCATTTCTTTATTTATTCTAAAGGTTTCTATTGATATTTTTAAGGATGGCATAAATGAATTAATCGATAAGGCAGCTCCAGACGATTTCTTAAAAAACATTCATGAAGATATTCTAAATTATCCTGGAGTATTAGCTATTAATGATTTGAAAAGTAGAATGTTTGGAAGCAAAATTTATATTGAGCTTGAAATTGCAGTATTAGATACTCTAAGCGTAAAGGAGGGCCATGATATTGCAAAGGGAGTGCACGATATGCTAGAGGGAAAATATGATAATATTAAACATTGTATTGTCCATGTAGACCCATACTCTATTTCAATAGAAGAAAATGAAAAATAAATGAAAATACTTCAATAACAACGAAATCAGCCCATTCGGCTGATTTTTAATTTTTTTATGATATAATCATAAAATGTGAGGAGATTTATATGGATAAGCTTGAAGAAATTAGCAATTGCTTTCATGCAATTAAACACAATATAATAACCTGTAACGAGATAGATAAGGATTTATTTTCTTTTAGAGATTATAAGGATTGGTTAGCTGCTTATAAAAAAAGAAGTGTTGCGGTAAGAGCGATTTATAAAAAGAATACAGAAATGGTAAATGTAATTAATTCTTATTTGGATAAGGATTTAGACTCTAAAGAGTACGATGCCCTATATATGGGCTATAGAACTCTAGAGGATAGAGATTTACATGATTCTTATTTTATTATTCGTATCATTGATAAGCTCATCCCTTATTATGAGAATATAAAGGATTATAATAAGTTAATTCATTTATATCAGGATAGATGCTACGAATATGGTTGCTTTTTAAGATTAGATGATTCTGCCTTAGAGCAATTAAAGAGCGATTTACATAAGATTAAAGATTTAAGAGTGCATTATAAGGACTTAACTAGTATTAATGAAAGAAGATTAATTTATGTAGCTTACTATAATATTTTAAAAACATTACCTGAATATAGTAACAAATACAATCAGGATATTATAGATGCATTTAAAGAGGCTAAAGCATTTTATCAGTCGAGTGATATAAAGGATATGATGGACCAAGAAATTGCACATCATGAAGGTAATTTATTAAATATAATGCTACTACATAGCTTTATGTATTATTTAGATGATGGATTATCTCAGCAAATGGAATATATTGATTTAATTGATGAAATCAAGGATACATTTGAGGACGAAATGGATACAGATTTATGTAATGCAGTATTGAATTATTTTCATGATCAAATGAATGATGAGGAATTTGTTTATTATTTAAAGAATTATTTAGGATTCTATTTAAATGATACAAATGAATTGACCTTCAATGAATCAAGTGATGAAATCTTTATTCGTGCAGAAAACCTATTTAATACGGCATTTATGTTCTTTGATTTCCTAAATTGCTCCTATTTGAGTATAAACGAAAGACAAAAGGAATCCTTAAATATAATAAAGGCTATTGCTAGCTTTTTAAATAGAATTCCTCAGGAAAAATATACGATTGCCTTTGATGAGGCAGCATCTACTCTAATTCGTAAGGCGCTACCTTTTATTTCCTCTATTGAGGATAAGGAAAGATTATTAAGGGATATTTTAGTGAAGAATCAACCAGGTAATTACATGCATTCTTTGATGGTTGAAAGGTTATCCTTGGGCATTTTAGATTATATAAATCATTCGAAGGATTTATTATTAAATGAATTCTATAAGATTGGTTTTTCGAATTATGATGAATTAAAATCCTATGTTGCAAGAGCTGCAAGAATTCATGATTTAGGTAAATCCTTATCTACAGGATTAATTACACAGCAATATAGAAGCTTAACCGATTTAGAATATAAATATGTGAAGAAGCATCCAGAAAAGGGCTTAGCACTAATCGGTAATGATAAGTATTTTGCACCATATTTTGATGTTATGCTTGGACATCATAAGGATTATGATGGTAAAAATGGATATCCTGTATACTTTGATAACACGAAATCAAAATATAAGATTGTTATTGATTTAATTCGAATTGCAGATGCAATAGATGCAGGTACGGATTGCTATGGAAGAAATTATTCCTTTGGTAAGAATTTTGATATGCTTTTGCAAGAACTTGTCGATGGCAAGGGCACAAAATATAATCCATTTATTGTTGAATTTATAAGAAATCATTCGAATTTAATGAATGAGCTTAGATACTATACCATTGATGGTAGATATGAACAAATATATAATACATATTTTAAATAGGAGTTGAGATTATGGCTTGTACAACAATTTTAGTTGGAAAAAAGGCATCCTATGATGGCTCTACTATGGTAGCTAGAAATGACGATGGTCATTTTGATACAAAGAAGGTTATTGTAGTAAACCCAGAAGATCAGCCAAGAAAATATAAAAGTGTCATTGGTATGCTTGAAATAGAGCTTCCAGATAATCCAATTGGATATACCTCTGCACCAAGTGTAGATAAAACACATGGTATTTGGCCTGCAATGGGTATTAATAAGGCAAATGTTGCGATGACTGCAACAGAAACCATCACATCAAATGCGAGAGTGTTAGGTGCTGATCCATTAGTCTTCCCAAAGAAAAAGGAGAATGAAGGGGAAGAGGATATTCCAGGTGGTATTGGCGAAGAGGATTTAGTAACTTTAGTTTTACCTTACATAAAAACTGCAAGAGAAGGCGTTATACGTTTAGGTGGCTTACTTGAAAAATATGGTACCTATGAAATGAATGGTATTGCCTTTCATGACGAAAATGAGGTGTGGTGGTTAGAATCTATTGGTGGACACCACTGGATTGCAAGAAGAGTTAAGGATGACGAATATGTCATTATGCCAAACCAATTTGGTCTAGATCGCTTTGATATAGAGGATGCTTTTGGGGACAAAAAGGAAAATATGTGCTCTAGTGATTTATTAGAATTTATAGAAAAAAATCATTTGGATTTTAACAATAATGGAGTATTTAACCCTAGAAACATCTTTGGATCCCATACGGATTCTGATCATGTATATAACACCCCAAGAGCTTGGTTTATGGGAAGATATTTCAATCCAAAAACTTATAAATGGGATGGAGATAATGCGGATTTTACTCCAGAATCTGATGATATTCCATGGAGCTTAGTACCAGAAAGAAAGATTACACCTGAGGATATAAAATATATATTATCTAGCTATTATCAGGGTACACCTTATAATCCATATCAAAAAGCAAATGACCCAAGAAAGGGCATATATCGTCCTATCGGTATTTCTCGTACAGGTATTATGGCAATTACACAAATTCGTCCATATGTTAAAGATGAGATAAAAGCAATTGAATGGTTATCCTTCGGTTCAAACCCATTCAATTCCTCCTTGCCGCTTTATACGAATGTATTAAAATTCCCAGAGTATGTATCGAATGTTACCCTAGATGTTTCTACAGATAATTTCTTCTGGGTAAATCGTTTAATTGGCGTTTTAGCAGATGCAAATTATGGTGCTTGTATTCAGCATATTGAGCGTTATCAGCTTTCAGTATCTGCAAAGGGACATGAAATCATCAACGAATACGATAAGAAATTTAATGAATCTAGGGATGTTTTGGTATTAGAAGAAGCAAACAATAAGCTATGTGAAATGGCGAAAAAGGAAGCTCAAAATACATTAAATAAGGTTTTATATCAAGCATCTTTATCCATGAAATGTGGATATTCTAGAAGTGATAATTAATCAGGAAGGCATTGCCTTCCTTTTTATTTGCCAAAAATAGTCTTGCCAATTCTTTTCTTTGGTATTATAATAGGGGTACAGTTGGGACAGTTGGTACAAAGGGGGCAGATTTTGTGCAGATTAGCGGAAAAGAAAGCGTATATGAGCAAATTATAAATCATTATAGAAAATATATATCCTTAGGCATCTTAAAGCCTCTTGAGAAAATGCCTTCTGTCAGGGAGCTTGCGATTGAAATTGGTGTGAATCACAAGACTGTTGAAAGAGCCTATCAAGAACTGATGAAGGAAGGATTAATTGAATCTATTCCAAAGAAGGGATATTTTGTTTCAGGCGAGAAAAAGAAAAATCCTATGATTAAGGATGTTTTAAAAAATCTATTCGATCAAGGAGTGACAAAAGAAGAAATCCTTGAGGAATTAGATGCGATATTAAGGGAGGATTTAAAATGATTCGTATTAAAGGAATTAAGAAGTCCTTTGATAAGCTTGTATTAGATGACTTAAATTTAGATATAGAGGATGGAACTATATTTGGACTTGTAGGTATTAATGGTGCAGGTAAATCAACACTTCTAAAAATTATGGCAGGAATCATAAAGCCAGAAGAAGGTCTAGTTTATTATGATGATAAGCCTATTTATGAAAATATTGAGGTAAAGAAGGATGTCTTCTTGCTTCCAGATGATCCATTTTATTCAAGAAATACAACACCAGAAAATCTTATTAAATTATATGAAGCCTTCTATAATTTAGATAAGATTGCTTATTTTGAATACTTAAATGGATTCCAAATACCACTTAAGAAGAGTATGTATAATTTTTCTAAGGGTATGAGAAGACAGGTGTTTGTCGCACTTGCGCTTGCAATAAAGCCCAAATACTTATTTTTAGATGAAGCATTTGATGGCTTAGACCCTTTAGCAAGATTAACCTTGAAAAAGGCTTTACTTAAGGTTCAAGAAGAAAACAACATGACGGTTGTTATATCGAGTCATTCCTTAAGAGAGCTTGAGGACATTTGTGATTCCTATGGATTATTAGATTCCAAAAAGATTTCATCTAGTGGTAATATTAGTGAGCATTTAGAGGAATATCATAAATATATGATTGCCTTTGGTAGTGAAATGAAGGAAGAAGACTTCAATATAAAATTTATAACATTCAAGCAGGATAAGAGATTTATTACTGTAGTTGTAAAAAATAATTTAGAAGAAATGACAAAACTTATGGAGGAATATCATCCTCTTGTCATCGATGAAATCAATATTGACTTTGAAGAGCTATTTATTATTGAGGTTGAATCTAGGGGGTATTTAAAATGAGAAAGTATTTCCTATATTTAATTAAGAAAAGATTTCCAATTTATTTAACAGCATTTATTATTTTCTTATTACTATTTTTAGTTGTAAATAGAGAGGATAATATGATATGGGAGGTACAAAATGTCAAATATTTACACGAAGGAATCGTTTCTGTTTATGTAATTTCCCTAGGCATAGGCTTAGCTATAACCCCTATTGTTGAATTCTCATTTAAAATGAAAAAAATAACAATGGATCAAGCGTATTCCTTGCCTATAAAACGAGAGAAGCTTTATTTAACGAGATATATTATAGGATTTTTGGAAATCGTTGTACCATTTACTCTAAGCTATTTTATATCTTTGCTTGTCATTTTCCCTTGGGCAAATGCTTATTGTAATTTTCTTGGATTCTTTGCGTATTATGGAATGCTACTTGTTTCAGGATTTGTTGTATATTCCATTTTAGTATTCTTCTTTACAAAGGCAAATAATGTAATCGATGGTATACTTTGTACCTTAATGGCAACGATTATTTTATGGCCAGTATTACTAATGCTAGAGAAAATGATTCACCCAAATGATTATATAAATTATAGTGATTCCTTTGTTCTATTTAATTATTATAGTTATTCAGCGAATTTTACAACGATGATTTTATTTCATAGTAAGATAAACATGAATTATGAGCCTTTAATTTTCTTCTCTATTTTGGGTGTTGCTGCATTCATAGGACAATATTTTATGTCCATGAGATTTAAAAGTGAAGATGCAGGACAAAGAAGTGAATCTTGGTTTTGTTATAAGATCATGCTTCCTGTATTTTTAATTTCAACGATATTCTCTTGTCAAAATATTATTATCGCAATTATTATTTTATTATGTACATATCTAGCTTATGTATTATATAAGAGAAGCTTTAAGCTAGATAAAAAGACTTGGATTATATTTGCTTGTGTTATGGTTTTAGAAATCACATCTTTTATTATAGGGGGTTTCTTTTAGCAAAATAGTTTCGTAAAAATCTCAGAAATCTGAGATTTTTATTGTTATAAAGGAGCCCTATATTGTATAATAATAAAGATAGAAAAGGTGAAAAAAATGAAGAGTATTGAGGTTTCAAATTTAGAAAAAATATATAATGAGGGAGAAGAAAATGAGGTAAGGGCATTAAATGGTATCTCCTTCAGTCTAGAGGAGGGTACATTTGCGGTAGTTCTTGGCCCATCTGGTGCAGGTAAATCCACATTATTAAATATATTAGGTGGTATGGATGATGCAACAAGAGGCTCCTATAAGGTAGGAGAATTCGATATTGCTAAATTTAATAATAAGGAGTTATCCTTATTCCGACGCCAAACGATTGGCTTTGTTTTTCAATTCTATAACCTTATGCCGAATTTAACTGCTTTAGAAAATGTAGAGCTTGCGGCAAGCGTTGCAAAGGATCCTCTAGATCCTTTAGATGTTATAAAAAGAGTAGGATTAGAAAAACGCGCGAACAATTTCCCAAGCCAGCTTTCTGGTGGTGAGCAGCAAAGAGTATCTATCGCAAGAGCGGTAGTGAAAAACCCTGAGCTATTACTTTGTGATGAGCCTACCGGAGCCTTAGATAAGAAGACGGGTGCGACGATTTTAAAGCTTTTATACGATATTGGTAAGGAATATAATAAAACCATTATCATTGTTACGCATAATCAAAAAATTGCTATGTGCGCAGAAAGGGTATTTAAAATATCTGATGGTAATATTATTTCAGATGAAATCAATCCAAATCCGATAAAGCCGGAGGAGGTTGATTGGTAATGAATAAAAAGAAGGCATTCTCATTATTAAATAAAATGATGGTGAGAACAATAAAACAAAACCTTATGCAATTTATTGCGATTATTGTCATTGGTGCTATTGCAGTTACCTTATTTGTAGGTTTACATGCAAATGCGGATGTTTTTGAATCTCAAGTAAATACAGTGTATGAGGAAGGCAATTTAGCGGATTTATGGGTTACGACCAAAAGCTATGATGAAAAGGACTATGATAATATAAAAGCTCTTTTAAGTGATGGAGATTCTATGGAATCTAGAATCTATATTCCATCAGAATCTAGTGCACATTCTCTTTTTATTACCGTTGTAGATGAAATCCCTACGATTTCTAAGCCTTACGGAAAAATAATAAATACAGAAAAGAACACTATAGATGATTTTATTTATATAGATAATGATTTAATAAGCTTATCGGATTCCTATTCTATCTTATATAATTTAGGTGATGAATTTTCATTTACCTTTGATATATCAAGCTATAATTTAGGCGCTTATGCAGCTTTATTAAACAAGTTTGTTAAAGAGGGCAAAGAGAATATTTTCGCTAAGGATTCCATAACACTTACAACAACCATAGATGGCGCTATGGATTATCCTGAGAATATAACGAAGGCATCCTATAATCATAGTGTTGTTTTAATAAGTGAGACTAGAATAAAAAGAATTGCAAGAGAGCTTTTAGAAGAGAATTATAAGGATAATGCAGTCAATCTAATTTATAATTATTTATTGACTATGCTAAATCCAAATCAATATGTGATTAAAGTAAAAAATAGTGATGCACTAGAATTAAAAAATAAGATTGATGCATATTTTCTAGCAAAAGGTAGCAATAATAATTTACTTATGACAAGCCAAAGAAGTGGTATGCCCTTTTATATGGTCATCGACAATGATGTCAAGCAGGCTAGAAACTTTACTTATGTATTCCCCCTATTCTTTTTCTTAGTTGGTGTATTAGTTATTTTAACTACACTAACCCAAATGATATTAAAGGATAGAACGCAAATCGGTACTCTTAAGGCTATAGGTGTACCGAAAAGAATGATTATGCTGCATTATATGAGTCTAACCGTGACGTTAGTCTTAATCGGTACAATAATCGGTGAGGTCTTAGGTCCAATGATATTACCTAAGATCTTAGGTAAAAAATATGGTATTATTTATCAATTGCCAGCTGCACCATATAAATTCCCATGGCTATATGGGATTTTAACGTTAGTTGTATTTGTCGGTGTTGGCATTCTTGTTACCTATATTATTGCAAGAAAAGAAATTATGCTAAAGCCATCAGAATCTATGAGACCAAGGGTAGTTCACTTTAAAAATCATAAGAAAAAAATAGAATTTAAGAAAACAAAATTCTTTTCACTTAAGATGGCATTCCGTAATATTTCTTTGAATATAGGTAAATCGATTATGGTTATCGCAGGAGTGCTTGGCTGTACTGCATTATTAGTTTCTGGCTTTGGTATTGAGGATACTCTAAATTATGGTATAGATAATGATTTAGGGTTGTTCTATAGCTCGGATTTAACGATTGTATTCAATAGTTATAAAACAAAGGAAGAATTAGATTCCGATGTGGCTAAATTAGATGGATTGGAATATTATGAATATTCCATTCATCAAGCGAGTGAGGCCTATAAGGATAGTAGTTGCAAAATGGCATCTACGATTTATATCATCCCAAATGAGGGAGAAGCCGTTAAGGTGGATTTCCCCATCAATTCCTGTATGGTATCTAAAAATGTTGCAGAAACCTTAGGACTTGATGTTGGAGATATGGTTCATTTTACTTATAATTCTATCGATTATCAGGCTAAGGTAGATAGTATTTATCCAGCATTTTATTACAATGGAATTATCTTACATGAGGGCAATGAAATATTTAAGGATTGTTCTACCTTTAGATATACATTATTAGAAATAGGATTAAGTGATAAGACAAAGGAGAAGGAATATTTAGAATATTTCGAAGGCTTATCCTATGTCAATGAGGCAAGAACCCCATCGCATTGGGTTGAAATGACCGAAAGCCTAATGAGTGGTATTTCTGTAATGACGAATGCGGTTAAAATATTTGCTATACTTTTAGGTATTGTTGTCATTTATAATTTATCCTTAATGAATTTTAAAGAAAGAAGTAGGGATATTGCAACCTTAAAGGTTTTAGGCTTTAATCAAATGGAAATCGTAAGATCTCTACTTATTGAATCCTTATCCTTGACGTTCCTAGGTGTAGTTATAGGATTAATTTTAGGATATCCATTTATGCTACTCGTGTTAGAGAATAATATAGTATCCTTAGTTTCCTATTTATACCATATATATTTTAAGACCTATATTCTTGCATTTCTATTAACCTTTGGTGTCGCAATAGCTATAAATATGCTACTGTCCTTAAGGATTAGAGGAGTAAAAATGGTAGAGTCTTTAAAGAGTGTGGAATAATACCGCGTTTGCGGTATTTTTTCTTGACTTGGAAAAAAAGAAGCGTATAATAAATCTGCAAATGATTTGCAAAAGGTGATAGTATGGAAAAGGATTATAAAACAAAGCCAAAGGAATATATAATAGAATTCCTAAAAAAACATAAGAATACAAGCTTTAGTGTGCAAGAGGTTTATGACGATATAAAAGAGTCTGGTTATGACATTAATTTAGCTACGGTTTATAGAAATATTCTAAAAATGGTAGATAAGGGAATGCTATTAAAGCATCAGGCATCGAATCAAAAATATGCTACATATCAATATGTAGAATCAAAAAAATGCTTAACTCATTTTCATTTTGAATGTAAGAAATGTGGTATGGTAATTGCTTTAGGCAATAAGGAAAGTGAGGATTTTGTTTCTATGGTGAAGGAGAATCTTGGCTTTATGATAGAACCACAAAATACATATATCAGCGGTGTTTGCAAGAAATGTGGGGAGAGGTTTATATATTTATGATGAAGAAATTTAGCTTTGTATTTTTAAGTTTTATGTTTTTATTTGTTTTAGCCTTAACATCCTGTGGAGGAAAAAGCTTGGATGTTATATCTACAATATATCCAGGGGCTGATTTTGCAAAGGCAGTTCTTAAAGATTCTACTATGGAAGCAGACATGTTAGTTAAGCCTGGTGTAGATATTCATAACTATAGTCCATCTGCAGTAGATATAAAGAATGTATTAAAAGCAAAAGTATTTATATATGTAGGTGGAGAAGATGATAGCAAGTGGGTTGAAGAGGAAATTCTATCTAGTGCTCCAAAGGAATTAAAGATTATAAATATGTTTGATTGCTTAAGAAATGCTGGCGTTTCCTTACTTGGTGAAGAAAAGCCTACCTCTGCAGATGAACTAGAAGAAGAGGATGCATTAGATAAGGTAGAATACGATTCTCACGTATGGACATCGATTACGAATGCGAGTATTATAATAAAGGCTATTTGTGATGCCTTATGTGAAATTGATTCTAGTAATAAGGATAAGTATATCAGAAACACGAATGCATATATTGCATCCCTAAATATGATGGACGAAGAAATTAAGGATATTGTTTCAAATGCAAAAACGAACTTTTTATGCTTTGGGGATAGATTCCCATTTCTATATTTTGTAAAAGAGTATGGAATAAATTATGATGCAGCATTTATGGGATGCTCATCGAATAAGGATGCATCAAGTAAGGTAATTGTATCTTTAACAAATCAGGTGAAGGAAAAGCATCTTTCTTATGTTTTTGTCGTTGAAATGTCATCTTCAACGGTTGCAAGAACAATTAAAGAGGAAATTGAAAAAGAAAAAAAGAATGGTTATGATGGACCAAGTATTGAAATTTTAACCTTCTATTCTATGCAAAATATTACAAAGGATGATTATAAAAAGGGCTATACATATTTAGATTTTATGAAAAAGAATGTAGAGGCATTAAGATTAGCTCTAAATTAAAAAAGGAGGATTTACCATGCTAGTTGAGGTAGAGCATTTATCACTTGGATATGAAAGACAAGCAGTTCTTCATGATATTTCATTTCAGATAGAGGAGAATGATTTTATCATCGTCTTAGGGTCTAATGGCGTTGGTAAATCTACATTGGTTAAGGGAATGCTTGGGCTGATTAAGCCTATAGAAGGTAAGATTACATATCATATAGATAACATAGGATATATGCCACAAGAAACTAGAGTGGATCCGAATTTCCCTGCCTCGGTTTTAGAAGTTATCATGTCTGGCTTTATCAATAAGGTTGGCATTCGTCCTTTTTATAATAAAAATGAAAAGAAAAAGGCTTTAGAAATTATGGAAATTCTAAAGATTACAGATTTAAAGAAAAAGATCTTTTCCAAGCTTTCTGGAGGACAAAGACAAAAGGTATTGCTTGCAAGAAGTCTATGTGCAACAGAAAATCTATTAATTTTAGATGAGCCTAGTAACAATCTAGATCAAAAATCAAAAAGTGAATTCTATACAACCCTAAAGCATTTAAATGAAGGTCATAATATAACAATTCTTATGATTACACATGATATAGATAATGATTCCTTAATCGGAAATAAGGTGTTAGCTCTATCCCAGGATGGTTATTATTTTGGTAAAACCGATGATTATTTGGAGGCCAATCTATGATATTCAATATTTTCGAGATGTTCTCCTATAAATTTATGGTTTATGCCTTTGTTGTCGGGGGTGCGATATCTATATGTGCTGCACTTTTAGGTGTATCTATGGTACTTAAGAAAAATTCTATGATCGGAGATGGCCTATCTCATGTTGGCTTTGGTGCTGCCGCTATTGCAAGCGCATTAAATTGGGCGCCACTGGCCCTAGCTATGCCTCTTGTAATCCTTGCTGCTGTATTGATATTAAAGCTTACAGAAAAGAATAAAATACATGGAGATGCCGCCATTGGTATTATTGCTGCATCATCGCTTGCGATAGGATATACCGTAATTCATACACAGGGTACGAATGTCGATATTGAAGGATACCTATATGGTAGTATTTTAGGAATTACTGAAGAAGAATTAATCCTAAGTGTCGTATTAAGTATTATTGTCATTGGTACATTTATAGTATTATATAATAAGATATTTGCATTAACCTTTGATGAAACCTTCTTTAAATCGACAAGTAAGCATAGTGAATTCTATTCTATCATTATTTCCATTTTATGTGCCTTAACTGTAGTTATAGGCATGAAGGTTATGGGAGCATTATTAATATCTTCCTTAATTATTTTTCCAACAGTTTCTGCAAGACAAATCTTTAAAACCTATAAGAGTGTCATAATTTCAAGCGTCATCATTTCCATTCTTTGCTGTTTTTTAGGTTTAATCTTAAATTACTATATTGATACTCCTGCAGGAAGTATTATTGTAATTATTAATTTAGTTGTATTAATTTTATGTATTCTAATAGGTAAAATTAGAAAGAGAATTATATAAAATACAAGGGCATGAAAAAATGTCCTTTTTTTAATTATAATGTTTAGAGTTTATTTGGGGTCTATAGTATGAAAAATAAAATAGCATACATTTAGAATCCTCATGTTTTTTAGTTTTTAAGATGATAACGTTTTAATGTTTTTTCTTAAGCTATATGTAGTTCTAAAAGAGCATTGAATCATTGAATTAATACGTAACATTTGTTATAATTTAGTTGCCAAAAAGTCGTATGAAAGACTATATAGAAGGATTTAGAGCTTATTTCGTACACTTAATTATGGAATAAGCTTTAAATATGAATTGCATACGAAAAGATAAAGGCGTGAAACTGAAATACAGTTTTCTATAGCAGGGTGTAACTATATTTAGAAATCTTAAGCATCGAATATAGGATTACTTCCTTTTTATTATGGATATTTCAATAACGGTATATCTTTCTGTTATAGTATGTATATAAATTAGGATAAAGGAGTAGGTATTATGAAAATTACAGTATGTATTGGTTCCTCATGTCACATTAAGGGCTCAAGAAGAGTGGTTGAAGAGCTCCAAAAATTAATTAAGGAAAATATGCTTGAGGATAAGGTGGAGCTTGTTGGTATATTTTGCTTAGGGAAATGCCAGCAAGGTGTATCGGTTATGGTAGAGGATCAATTTTATTCCGTTAAGCCAGATACAGTAATGGAATTCTTTAATACTGAAGTACTAGCGAGAGTGATGTAAAATGATTGTTCAAATTTGTGTAGGATCAAGTTGCTATCTTAAGGGATCTGAAAAATTAGTTGAGCTTTTTCAAAAGACAATTCAAGAAAATAAACTAGATAATGAGATTATCTTAACAGGAAGATTTTGTTCAAATAAGTGTAATCGTTTAGGCGTTACAATAACAATAGATGATGATATTTTCACTGGCATTACACCAGAAACCTTTGATGCATTTTTCAAAGAAAAGGTAATGGTGGCTTTAGAAAAGGAAAGGGCGATATATAATGGAATGTCTAACTCTTAAAAAATCAAATTGTAAAAACTGTTATAAGTGTATTCGTCATTGTCCTGTAAAATCGATTCGTTTTTCAGGAAATCAGGCATATATTATCAGTGATGAATGTATTTTATGTGGTCAGTGCTTTGTCGTTTGTCCACAGGATGCAAAGCAAATTGTCGATGAAACGGAAAAGGTTAGAGTCTTACTTCAAAGTGGAGACCCTGTGGTTGTTAGCTTAGCACCTTCCTTTGTTGCAAATTACGAGGGTGTAGGTATAGATTCTATGCGTGATGCATTAAAAAAGCTAGGATTCTATGATGTAGAGGAAACGGCAATTGGTGCAACGATTGTTAAAAAGGAATATGATAGACTGATTAATGAAGGGAAAAGAGATATTATTATTAGCTCTTGCTGCCATTCCATTAATTTACTTATTCAGAAGTATTATCCAAATTTACTTCCTTATCTTGCTGATGTTTTATCTCCAATGCAGGCGCATTGTATAGATATTAAAAAGAGAATTCCAAATGCGAAAACTGTATTTATTGGACCTTGCGTTGCAAAGAAGGATGAGGCTCAGAAGTATGAGAACATTGTCGATGCTGTTTTAACCTTTGATGAGCTTACGGCATGGTTAAATAATGAAAGGATTTCTCTAGAAAAGAAAAAGGATAAAAATGAAAAGAGTCTTGCAAGATTCTTCCCAACGACAGGTGGAATTTTAAAGACTATGGCTATGGCAAATCCAAACTATAGCTATATGGCTATGGATGGTGTTGAAAACTGTATGGCTGCACTTAAGGATATTGAGGCAGGAAATGTACATAACTGCTTCATCGAAATGTCTGCATGTGTAGGTAGCTGTGTTGGAGGACCTGTAATGGAAAAATTCCATAGGTCTCCAGTTAAGGATTATTTATCTGTATCCGATTATGCAGGAAAAGAGGATTTTGAGGTAGCACAGCCTACACCAAACGAGGTTGTGAAGAATTTCTTAACTATTAATCGTGGCACAACACTTCCTAGTGATGCTGAAATCCAAGAAACACTTCGTCAGATGGGTAAAATGAAAAAAGAGGATGAGCTGAATTGTGGTTCTTGTGGATATGATACTTGTAGAGCTAAGGCTATTGCGATTTTACAGGGCAAGGCAGAAATTTCAATGTGCCTTCCATATCTAAAGGAAAAGGCTGAGAATTTTTCAGACACAATTTCTAGAAATACACCAAATGGATTAATTGTACTTAATGAAGCTCTAGAGGTTCAGCAGGTAAATCAAGCTGCACTTAAAATGCTTAATTTACGTAATCCAGGGGATATTTTAGGAGACCAGGTCATACGTATATTAGATCCAAATGACTTTATTAAGGTATTAAATATGGGAAGACCAATTCATGATAAGAGAGAATATCTTGCGGAATATGGCAAATATGTAGATAAGACGATTGTTTACGATAAGGAATATCATTTACTGTTAGGAATTTTACGTGATGTGACGGAAGAAGAATCTCAGCGTGAGCGTAAAGAAGAAATTAGTCGTCAAACCGTAGAAATTGCAGATAATGTTGTAGAAAAACAAATGCGAATTGTTCAAGAAATAGCATCCCTTCTTGGTGAGACTGCAGCAGAGACAAAAATTGCTCTTACAAAGCTGAAGGAGTCGATTGTTGATGAATAATTTATGTGCAGATATTGGCTGGAAAAGTATAAATCATGAGGGAGAAGAGCTTTGTGGAGATCATGTAGATATAGTAAACCAAGGGGATAATTCCCAGGTTATTGTTTTAGCCGATGGCCTAGGAAGTGGAGTTAAGGCGAGTATTTTATCTACACTTACATCAAAGATTATTTCTACAATGATGGCAGAGGGATTAAAGCTTGAGGATTGTGTTTCAACGATTGCAGCAACATTACCTATATGCTCTGTAAGAGGTGTTGCATATTCTACATTTACAATTATTCATATTATAGAAAATAGAACCGTTGAAATTATTCAATATGATAATCCTAAGGTCATATTTTTAAGAAATTTTAATGTTTATAATTATCCTACAAAGGAACTTAATATTGAAGGGAAAAAGGTTTTAAAATCCATTATTAATCTACAAGAGGATGATTGCTTAATCGCAATGAGTGATGGATGTCCTCACGCTGGAATTGGTCTTGCGTATAATTTTGGATGGAAGCTTGAGGATATTGCTGATTTTATGCTTTCTTTAGCTCAAGCAGGATATAATGCAAAAACTTTAGCTACTATGCTAGTCGACCAGTGTGATAAGGAATATGGACACCACCCAGGGGATGATGCAACGGCCTGTGTCATCAAGGTAAGAAAAAGAGAACCAGTGAATATTTTATTTGGACCTCCACGTAATCGTGATGACAATAATCGTATGATGTCTTTATTCTTTTCTAAGGAAGGAAAGCATATTATTTGTGGTGGTACAACCTCATCGATTGCCGCAAGATACCTTGGCAAAGAGATAAAGGTAAGTCTTTCCTTTGAAAGAGGAGATGTTCCTCCAATTGCTGAAATTGAAGGGGTTGATTTAGTAACTGAGGGTGTTATTACCATCAGTAAGGTAATTGAATATGCAAAGGATGCTTTAGGTCAAAATAAGCTTTATGAAAAATGGGGCTTTCAGCGTGATGGAGCATCACTCATTTGTAGGCTTTTATTTGAAGAAGCAACAGATATAAACTTTTATGTTGGAAGAGCGGTAAATCCAGCACATCAAAATCCGGATTTACCGATCACTTTTAATATTAAAATGAATCTCGTTGAGGAATTATCCGAATGTCTTAAAAAGATGGGTAAAAGGATAAAGGTAAGTTATTTCTAAGGAGATGTACTATGGAGTTTAGAAAATTTGATACAAAGGTTCAATATTTAAAATATAAGGTACTTCGTGAGGTTGCAAAAGAGGCGTGGAAGGATACTCTTTTAGAGAATGTTATGAGTATTCCACAAACGATTGTACCAGGAAAAACTCCTACTATGCGCTGTTGCGTATATAAGGAAAGAGCTATTCTTGGAGAAAGAGTTAAAATTGCAATGGGTGGGGATAAGAATAACCCTAATGTAATTGAGGTTATTGATATTGCCTGTGATGAATGCCCAGCTGCAGGCTATGAGGTTACAGATTCTTGCCGTGGATGCTTGGCTCATCGTTGTGAGGAGGCTTGTAAAAGGGGTGCCATATCCTTTGACCATAACCATGTAGCACATATAGATAAAACAAAGTGTGTAGAGTGTGGACAATGTGCAAAGGTATGCCCTTATTTTGCTATTGTAAATCGTAAGCGTCCTTGTCAAATTGCTTGTAAGGTTAAAGCAATTTCTATAAATGAGGATAATGCTGCTGCAATAGATAATAGTAAATGTATACAATGTGGTGCTTGTGTATATCAATGCCCATTTGGTGCAATTTCAGATAAATCCTATATTTTAAATGTTATCGATCTTATAAAAAAGAGTAAGCAAAATACAGAATATAAGGTTTATGCTATTGTAGCTCCATCTATATCCAGTCAGTTTACCTATGGTAAGCTTGGCCAGGTAATAAAGGGACTTAAGGAATTAGGCTTCTTTACAGTGGTTGAGGCTGCCCTAGGTGCAGATATGGTAGCACAAGCGGAGTCTAAAGAGCTTTCAGAGAAGGGATTTTTAACAAGCTCTTGCTGTCCTGCCTTTGTGCGGTATATTAAAAATTCATTTCCGGATTTACTTCCTTTTGTTTCTCATAATTTATCTCCTATGGCAACCCTTGCAAAATATTTAAAGACAACGGATGAAAAAGCAAAGGTTGTGTTTATTGGCCCTTGTACAGCAAAGAAAGCTGAAGCTAGACTCGATACAGTAAAGCCATATGTCGATGAGGTAATTACGTTTGAGGAGCTTCAGGCACTATTTGATAGTAAGGATATAAATATAACTACACTTGAGGAGGATGTACTTGACAATGCATCCTACTTTGGTAGAATCTTTGCACGATCCGGTGGATTATCCGATGCTGTTTTGGAAGGCTTGAAGGAGCAAAATATTGATTTTGACTTAAAGGCCTGTGCTTGTGATGGCATTGAGGCATGTCATATTGCACTTCTAAAGAAGAGGAAAAACGTACTGGATGCAAACTTCATTGAGGGAATGGCTTGCGTTGGTGGATGTATTGGTGGGGCTGGATGTCTAACCCATGGGGAAAAGAATAAGGCTGTGGTAGATAAATACGGAAAAGAAGCCTTAGAAAAAACCATTAGTGATGCTGTTTCAATATTGAAATAATATGGTAAAGAACTGAAGTTTGAGAAAGAGCCGATTCATTATCTATTTATAATATTTCAAAATTTTAGGAGAAAGGCCTTTCGGCTTTTCTTTTTTTCTACTTTTTTTAAAAAAATGTTATAATACTATAGTAAATTGATAGGAAAAGAGGGATAACATGATTTCAACAAAGGGAAGATATGCTTTAAGATTAATGATTGATATTGCAACATATTCAAACGGTAAGCCTGTTTCACTAAAGGATGTATCAAAAAGACAGGATATTTCTATAAAATATTTAGAACAGGTTGTATCCTTATTAGTAAAGAGTAGACTATTGATTAGTGTAAGAGGTAATACAGGTGGATATATTTTAACTAAGGATATTAAAAACTATAACACCTTTGAAATATTATCTGCTGCAGAAGGAACTTTAGCACCAGTTTCATGCTTACAAACGGATATCAATATTTGTCCTAGGGTTGAATGCTGCACGACCATTGATTATTGGAAGGGATACTATGAAGTGATTAAAAAATATACGGAAGGTATTTCTTTAGAGGATTTAGTGGATAAAGAAAAAAATAAAATGGGAAATGAATATAGTATTTGAGTGAGCCTAGATTTCTAGGCTTTTTATTTTTTCCAAATTCGTTATTTACAATTTATAAAAAAGGTGTACAATATAGTTATCCTAGTAAATATATAGGAATAGTAGAAAAGGAGTGAAATTATGATTAGAAAAGACATTCGATGTATGTACTTAGGAAAAATGAATAAGAAAAGGAGTCATAATTTCATGTGTGGCTCTAAGTTAGAAGAAAAAAATATTTAGAATAACTACAGGAGAGATAAAATGAGTAACTACAAATTTGAAACATTACAATTACATGCAGGACAGGAAAATCCAGATTCCGCAACAGGAGCAAGAGCTGTTCCTATCTATTTAACATCATCATACGTATTTAATAATAGTGACCATGCAGCTGATCGCTTTTCTCTTCGCGATGCAGGAAATATTTATGGTAGATTAACAAACCCAACACAGGGGGTATTTGAAGAAAGAATTCGTGCACTAGAAAATGGTAGTGGTGCACTTGCGGTTGCATCAGGCGCAGCAGCAATTACTTATACTATCCAAGGATTAGCCTTTGCTGGCGATCATATTGTTGCAGCAAACAATATTTATGGTGGATCAATTAATTTATTACAGCATACATTACCGAATTATGGTATTACAACAACCTTTGTTAAGCCAATCCCTGAAGAAATTGATAAGGCTATAAAGGAAAATACTAAGGCTGTATTCATCGAAACATTAGGAAATCCAAATTCTGATGTTGTAGATATTGAAGAGATTGCAAAGGTAGCACATAAGCATAATATCCCACTTGTTGTCGATTCAACATTTGCAACACCTTATCTAGTAAGACCACTTGAATATGGTGCGGATATTGTCGTACATTCTGCAACAAAATTCATTGTAGGTCATGGTACAGCACTCGGTGGTGTAATCATTGAAGGTGGCAAATTCGATTGGAAAAAGAGTGGTAAATTTAAGCATTTAGTTGAACCAAACGTTTCTTACCATGAAATATCCTTTTATGAAGCTTTAGGCCCACAGGCCTTTGTTACCTATATTTGTGCAATATTACTTCGTGATACCGGTGCTACAATTTCTCCAATTAACGCATTCATTGCTCTTCAGGGTCTTGAAACATTATCTCTAAGAGTAGAGCGACATGTAGAAAATGCACTTAAGGTTGTTAAATTCCTTGCAAATCATCCAAAGGTAAAGAATGTAAATCATCCATCCATTACTAAGGATTTAAAGCAACAAGAATTATATAAAAAGTATTTCCCAAATGGTGGAGGATCTATATTTACATTTGATGTTGTAGGCGGAGAAAAGGAAGCAAAGACCTTCATTGATAATTTAAAGATTTTCTCGCTTTTAGCTAATGTTGCAGATGTAAAATCTTTGGTCATCCATCCATCCTCAACAACACATTCAGAAATGACAAAAGAGGAATTAGCTCGTGTAGGCATTTATGATAGTACTATAAGATTATCTATTGGTACTGAGCATATCGATGATATACTTGATGATTTAAAAAATGCATTAAGCAAGATTTAAAAAGAGGTATAGTATGAGCAAAATATATAAAACAATCACCGACTTAGTTGGTAAAACGCCACTTGTCGAATTAGTAAATTATAATGAACAAAATAAGTTATCTGCAACAATAATTGCAAAAATAGAAGGCTTTAATCCTGCAGGTTCTGTAAAGGATAGAATTGCGAAGGCTATTATTGAGGATTATGAAGCTAAGGGTATATTAAAGAAGGGTGCAACCATTATTGAACCAACCAGTGGTAATACCGGTATTGGTCTTGCAGCCATTGCTGCAGCAAAGGGCTATCGTTTAATTATTACATTACCAGAAACTATGTCCGTAGAAAGAAGAAATCTAATTAAAGCCTATGGTGCAGAATTAGTACTAACTGAAGGTGCAAAGGGCATGAAAGGAGCTATTGAACGCGCAAAGGAATTGAATGAGGAAATTCCTAATTCGATTATCGCTGGTCAATTCGTCAATCCTGCAAACCCAAAGGCGCACTATGATACAACCGGCCCAGAAATTTGGGAGGACACGGATGGAAATGTGGATATATTCGTTGCTGGAGTAGGTACTGGTGGTACAATCTCTGGTGTTGGTAAATATTTAAAGGAGAAGAATCCTAATATTCAAATTGTAGCTGTAGAACCAGCCACCTCAGC
>CAMEKD010000001.1 GCA_945920825.1 uncultured Anaeroplasma sp. | reverse complement strand
GGGAAATACTTTTGTAATAATATTAATGAAAAACATTTGAAATTTTTGCTTAAGAATATGAAATCTGGCATTTTATTGTCTAAATGACGACCTCCCTTTTTTATAAAGCAATTACTTATAAAAGAAGAAATTTTTGATTTTTTCAACAAAATGGTGTCCCCTTTTGTAAAACAATTTATGTAAAAGTATTAAAATGAAGTTTTCCTTCCCAGTAACTGGCCATAATCATATTATTAAAAGTGTAAAATTAAGATTAAACCCAGTCGTTGAAGAAACAAATGAATCTATAACATTATAGAATATCTAGTTACTGTTGAGATGGAAGCCACCCCATTTCATTTTTGGCTATTTAGCAAAGTAAAAGGAAAAGATTTTATGTTAATTAATTCTCTGAAATTTTAGTGGAGGGAAACTCCGAAAACTTTGGGGAACAAAGTTAGGGGACAACTAAATAAATAAGACTAATCATCTCTTAAAGTTGGGGGAGTACGATTAGTCTTTTTCTTTTATAGTGCGAGTTTAATTTTTTTCTATTTTCTCTTATTTTTGTTTGTTTTTGGTAATATTTTAGGAACTCCTAATATACTTAGATTTTTCTTTGTAGCCCATAGAATTATATTTCTAGTATATTCAAAATTTGATGTATATTTATAGTCTTTGAAAATGTTATTTAATGATTCCATTTCTTTATGTTTTTTCTTTAAATCGTTTATATAATTTCTCAATTCTCTTTCAATCCATTGAATAACATGGAAACTATCAATAATACAAATAGCATTTTTAAAGCAATTATGTTCTCTTACAACCTGATTTTGGAATCATTTTTTTATCTCATGATTATTTTGTATCTTAACATAATCTTAACATAGTGAATGTTAAATCGTAATAGAATCTTAACAATGTAATAGTTTAAAATAATTATGAATTGGAGGTCATAAGTATGAAAGACTTTGAAGGAAAAGTAATAAAAGTTTATTTAAATTCAAATAGTGGATTAATATGTGAAACAGGAGATTTTATTAAATTTGAAGATGATTTTTTATTAATAAGAAATACAATGACTGGACACATTCATTATTTATGCAAATATTTTATTAAATATGTTGAAATTATGAGAGATATAGCTGGTGATTTAAATGAATAGTATAAAAAAAATATTTATTATTGGAATAGGAAAATTAGGAGCAAGTATTGCTAAAGAGTTATCATGTAATGGTGAGGATGTTGTTTGCATTGATAAAAAGGCTGAGGCATTCAATAAGCTTGATGATTTTTGCGGCTTTACTCAGGTTGGTGATGCTCTTGATTTAGCTTTTTTAGAGCAAATTGATATAAAATCATCAAAAGCAGTTATCATAACCACAAATGATGATGATGTGAATATATTTTTGGCCCATGAGTGTTTTTTCTTATTATCTATAAAAAACATTTATATTAGACTATGGGATACAGACAAATCGAAACTAATTCAATATACATCTATTGATGCTATTTATCCATTCATATTATCGCTAGATAAATTAAGAGAGAAACTTAAATAGAAGAGGGTGATTGTAATGAGAATCGTTATTGCTGATGGATACCAGGAAGCTGATTATATTATTAATTTATTTTTAAATAAAAAAAATAAAATAAGTGTAATTAATTCTAACATGGAAATTGCCAAGACATTAAGTGTCAAAAATAATATTGATGTTATCTTTGGAAATAGTAATAAAGCGTATGATTTACAATGTGCACAAACTACAAATGCTGATTTGTTTATTGCGCTTAGCGCTAATGATATAAGGAATTACATTGCATGCCAAATGGCAAAAATGATCTTTAATGTAAAAAAAGTGATTGCTATAGTTGAGAATCCTAAAAATGTTGAAATTTTTAAAAAATTAGGAATAGACTCAGTTATTAGTTCAACATATTTGTTAGGACAAACTATAAAATCAGAATTATCAATTGAAAGTATGATCAATACCTTATCATTTGAAAATAACAAAATTGTTGTAACAGAATTTGAAGTATTAGAAAAATTTAAAATTTGTAATAAAGCTTTAAAAGACATTAAATTTCCCGATAATTCATCTGTATGTTGTATTTATCGGTATTCAGGTTTGATTATTCCTAACGGAAATACAGTGCTATTGAAAAATGACAAGATATTAGTAGTATCAAGTTTTGAGGATAAGAAGAAAGTAAAGGATTTTGTAACAAGGGAGTAACATATGACAGAATTATTAAAAAGTTATAAGCTTATTGTATATTATTTAGGCGTATTTATGCTTATGATTGGGGGTATCATTTTACTTCCAATTTTAATGCTTATTTTTTATCCATACGAGTATAAATATGCATATTGTTTTATTATTCCTGGAATTGTTTTTTTACTTATAGGATATTTAACTATATATTTTTTTAATGGTGTAAAAAAAGATAATCTATTAAAAAATCAAGATTCACTGTTAGTAGTTTTAATTTGGATTATGACAATTTTGATTAGTTCAATTCCGTTTATGTTGACAGGAAAATATAACTTTACTCAAAGTGTTTTTGAAGCTACAAGTGGTTATTCAACAACTGGTTTAACTGTTGTAGATGTTTCTGAATGTCCTCATATTTTCTTGTTTTATCGTAGTTTAATGCTTTTTGTAGGAGGAATAGGCCTTGTTTTAATTCTTACATGTGCTTTATCTGATAGGTATGGATTAAGATTATATAATGCTGAAGGACATACTGATAAATTATTACCAAATTTAGTTAAATCAGCTAGGCTCATTTTTTCTATTTATTTAGGGTATATAATTATTGGGACATTAGCTTTTTATTCCTTTGGAATGAATTTGTTTGATGCATTAAATCATTCGATAGCTTGTTTATCAACTGGTGGTTTTTCTACTCAAGTGGATAGTATTTTACATTATCATAGTCTTGGGATTGATATTGTAACTATGATTTTGATGATATTAGGTGGCACTAATTTTATGATTCATTTATTTATTTTTAAACGCCAGTTTAAAAAAATAATGCATCACTGTGAGGTTAAATTTTTATTAATCATTTCCATTATTATGTTACCAATCATGAGTTTTATTTTATATTTTAATAATTATGCTAGTATGTTTGAATCAATTGAGGTAAGTATTTTTCAGTTTTTGTCATGTATATCAACGACTGGATTTCAAAATGTCTCATCGATTAATAGTTTACCTCATGCTTTTATTATTTCAATGATTTTTTTAATGCTAGTTGGTGGAGGATTAGGCTCTACTGCAGGAGCAATTAAGCAATACAGAATGGTTGTTTTGTTTAAAGGCATATATTATAATTGCAAAGAGAGGTTGCTTACTAATAAATCAGTGACATCTCATTTTATAGAAAAAAATGGTCAAAAGATTGAACTTACAAAAGAAGAAATAAAAAACAATGTTAATTATGTTGTTATTTATGTATTTATTTTCCTTTTGGGCTCTTTCGTTATTTCCTTATTTGGCTATAGTTTAGAAGAGTCAATGTTTGAGTTTGCGTCTTCGCTTGGTACGGTTGGATTATCTGTTGGTATTATTGGTTATAATGCACATCCGGTTATATTATGGACCTCCATTTTAGGAATGCTTTTCGGAAGATTAGAAATATTTGTAATTTTTGATTCTTTTTCAAGGATATTATCTGATGTTAGGAGAAAAAAAGATGAATAAACATATAAAAAATATTATATTTACCAGTATAGTTATTATTTTAACTATATCATTACAGCTTGTTTTAGATTATATTGGAGTAAGGGATGAAAATTTATTTTTATTATTTGTTATCTCAATTTTAGTTGTTCAAATTAATACAAAGAATTTAATTTATGGAATGTTTATAAGTATGATTTTTGTATTATCCTTTAATTTTTTTCAAACCGAGCCTAAATATAGTTTTGTTGTCGATGATCCTAATTATATTGTATCCTTTTTAATTTTTATAGTTGTAACATTAATTGTTGGTGGATTAGTAAATAAACTTCAACATCAAATAATTGCAGTAAAGAAAAATGAGAAAAAAATAAAAACAATATATGAAGTATCATCAAAACTACTAGATAGCCATGACAAGCCATATATGTTTAGATTTATTATTGAATATTTTAATGGCAATTTTGGAGATTTATTTACTATTATTGATATCGATAAAAACATTTATGGCGAAGAATTAGAAATTGATAAATTTGAAAATGAAATCAAATTTTGCTTAGATAAGAATATATTGGTTGGAAAAAATACTTTTTTCTTCAAAGAAAGCCCATATTTGTTTTTCCCAATTAAATCAAAACTAAACGATTACGGAGTCCTTTTACTTTTTAACGATAAAAATATAAGTGATGAAGAAATTGATTTTATTAAAAAGAATTTAATTCACTTAGTTTCTGCTTTAGATCGTGAAACAGCGATAAAAAGAGAAGCAATAACAAAATTAGATATGGATAAAGAGAAGTTTAAAAATGTGTTATTGCGATGTTTATCTCATGATTTAAAAACTCCTTTAACCTCGATTCAAAGTGGATCTGATTTGTTACTTAGTTCTTTTGAAAAAATAGAAGATAATGAAAAAAAAGAATTAATTTCAGATATTTATCATAAATCTTGTGATTTGAATAAATTTGTTGTTAATTTGTTAAATTTATCTAAATTAGAAAAAAATAAAAAATTAGATAATTTAAAAGAAGAAGCTATAGATGATATTCTTTGTAGCGTCTATGATAAGGTTAAAGATGATTTAAATAATAAAAAACTTAACATCATGCAATCTGAAACTTTAAATTTTGTGTATACTAGTGCTCAATTACTGATTGAAGTATTGGTTAATTTGGTGGAGAATTCAATAAAACATACTAAAAAAAATACAACAATTAGTATTACATATGAAGTTACAAAGCAAAATGTTATATTTAATGTTATTGATGATGGTGGCGGTATTAAGAATAAAAACAAAGAACAAATATTTGACGATTTTTATTCTCTTACCTCTAAGCAGGATAGGCATACAAGTAATGGATTAGGATTGTCAATTTGCAGAGCTATAGTTGAAGCACATGGCGGTAAAATAAGTGCTATAAATAATGATTTAGGTGGGGCAACAATAACATTTAATATACCAAATAAAGGTGGTAAAAATGAGTAAAACAATTTTATTAATAGAAGATGATAATGCAATAATTAGATTGATGAGAGTATCTTTGCAGACAAATGAATATGAAGTTATATGTGCCAAAACTGGAATAGAAGGCATTTCTATGTTTCTATCTACTCATCCTGATTTAGTTTTATTAGATATGGGATTGCCAGATATAGATGGGGAAGAGGTTTTATTACAAATTAGACAAATTTCTAATGTTCCAATAATTATTGTATCAGCTAGAGAACAAGAAAGAGAAAAAGTATATGCGTTAGATAATGGTGCAAATGACTATGTAACTAAACCATTCAGTATTAAAGAATTGCTTGCAAGAATTAGAGTTGCATTTAGAAGTACAACTATGGCGGACAAGCCAAATAAAACATTTTTATTAGATAATTTATTTGTTGATTTTAATAAACATCAAATATTGATAGATGATAAAGAAATACATTTAACTCCTATTGAGTTCAAGTTATTACAATTATTGATTGAAAACAAAGGAAAAGTATTAACTCATTCATTTATTCAAAAATCAATATGGGGGTATGATTCTGATGATGATTATCAGTCATTAAGAACATTTATGGCAACATTAAGGAGAAAGATAGAATATGATACCAATCAACCTAGATTCATTATTACAGAAATAGGAATTGGTTATCGTTTTGTAGATGAATAATTCAATTTGGGAGGATGGTTATGTTTTTCTTAGCTTTTTTTTACAATCATAATTCTAATAATAGTTATTGTTTCAATTATTAATGAAAGATTTATAAAGATTCCAAATGAAATATCAATACTAATATTTACAATTATTCTTTCATTAACTCTAAAAGGCATTGACTCATTTGCAAATATTGGTTGGATTGATTATGCTATATCCACAATGAAAGATTTTAATTTTGAGTCCTATCTGCTTGATGGTGTGTTGTGTTTTATGCTATTTGCGGGTGCAAGTGGAGTTAGATTTAATAAGTTTACTAAAAATATAAAAAATATAACTATTCTTTCTTTTATTTCAACAGCAATAGCAGCTTTCATATATGGTTTGATATTCTATTTGTTTTCATTATTGTTTAAGTTTAATGTTAATATATGGATATGTATTTTACTGGGATGTATAATTGCTCCAACAGATCCAATTGCGGCAACAGGTATTTTATCTAAGCTTGGTATGTCAAAAAATCTAACAACCATAATGGAAAGTGAATCTTTATTTAATGATGGTATGGGTGTTATTCTATTTGCATTTGTAAAGAGTATTGTTACAAATATTGGAACAAATATCGGTATTGTACTTATAAAAGAAATTTTAGGCGCAATTGTAGTTGCATTTTTAATATGCTTTATTTTGATTCTATTATTAAAAAAATCTCATAAACCAGCGACTCATGTACTAATAAGCATATTAGCTGTTTCATCTTCATATGTAATATGCTCTTTATTTGGTTTTTCTGGTTGCATTGCTTCCGTATTATGTGGGATGATTTTTTCTTATTATCGTAATAAAAATCAAAACTTTTTTTATCTTGCTGATTCAAAAAATATATATGAATCATTTTGGAAATTAGTAGATAATATACTAAACAGTGTATTGTTTGTACTTATTGGAATGATGCTATTTAAATTAGATATTTCATTTAATCTCTTATTTATATTTATTTCAGCAATTATAGCATCATTATTTTCTCGTTTTTGTGGTGTATCTATATCATTAAGCTTACCGAAAATAAAAAATGCCCCTGATGGTTATAATTTGGTAGAATATTCGAGCTTGATGACATGGACTGCATTAAAAGGCGGTTTGTCATTGGCACTAGTTTTGAGCACTCAAAGTGTTTTAGCGAACAATGAATATACTATTTTATTTAGTGCGGTATATCTTACAATTGCATTTACTGTTATTTTTCAAGGTTTGACTACTAAACGTGTATACCATTATATTGAAAAGCATAAAGCAATTAGAATAAGAAGGGATAGTGAGGAAAAATGCGTATTGTAATCATTGGAGTAAGTCGAGTAGCAGAATATTTAATTAATTATTTTGAAAAGTCAAAGCATGATATTGTTGTAATAGACAAGGATAAAAAAGTAATTGATTATATTACCGACAATTATAATGTTACAGGTATTTGTGGCAGTGGCGCTTCACGCGAAGTACTACAACAAGCGGGTGTTGACTGCTCAAATTATGTAATTAGCTTAACTCCTATTGATGAAGTTAATTTATTAGCTTCATCGATGTCTAAGAATATGGGAGCAAAATTTGTCATTTCTATTCTCGAACGAGAAGAATTAATCAATGATAGAGAATACATAAAAAATAAATTTGGAATAGATTATGTAATTGTTCCAAATCATATTATTTCTCAAAAAATAGCATCACAAATTTTTTATAATGTTGCAAAAAAGGTTTCGTTTCTGTTCGATAATCGCCTAGTATTATCTGAGCTTGTTGTTACAAAAGACAGTTTTTTTAATATGAAAAAGCTAAAAGATATAAAACCAATGTTAGATGTTAACTTTTTAATTATTGGTGTTATTAGAAATGATAAATTGATTGTTCCTGAAGGAGACTTTATGTTAAATGCAGGAGATTATATTGGTATTCTTACTACTAATGACTTGATGGTTAGTTTGTTTGAAAAATTAGAATTATTTCATAATCCCATCAAATCTCTATTTATAATAGGTGGAGGACTATTAGGAGAGGAAATTCTAAGACAAATCAATGATAAAAAAATCAAAATTACTATGATTGACAGAGATTTTGAAAGATGTGATTATTTATTAAATTCATATAAAGGAATTAATGTTATTTGTGCTGATTCTACTGATGTGGATGTTTATGAGAAACTAGATATATCAAATAAAAGTGCATTTGTGTGCACCACAGGAAATGACGAAACGAATTTGTTATCAGCAATCATTGCCAAGAGCTATGATGTTGCAGAAAACATATCAATTGTAAAAACATCTTCTTATGAAAAAATCTTAAAGAAAACAATGCTTTGCTTAACAATTTCTACATCCGCAATAATATCACAAAAGATTTTAGAAAAAATATTTAGTAGAAAGGGTGATGGAAGTCATTATTATGCTTTTGCAAATGAAATGCTCAAAACATTTATTTTTGATGTTCCATCAAATTTCAAATTTTCAGGAATACCCTTGAAAGAACAAAATATTAAAAAAGAAATTATTATTGGAGCGATTTTAAGAGATGATAAAGTAATAATACCAAATGGAAATGATGTTATTTTATCCGAAGATAAAGTATTTGTATTATCTCAAATGAATGAGTCAATTTACTCCATAATTAATATATATCGCTAATATGGTCTTCTTGTAGTTTTACTAAGAGTATGTGATTATTTTTTGCGTGTGTTTCAAATTTCCCGTTGAGACGGTATGCCTGCTTTCACAGAAAAATTAAAAAAAATAAGCCTAGTAATTACAAAAAAAGAGAATTCTAATTTATTTTTGTTCCTGTCATGATATAATTTAATACGGAATTGGAGGAATATTATGGGACAGGTTGTAACAAAACAAATTCAATTAAACGTAAAGAACAACTTTAAGCAATTAATGGATAAAGTACAAAAAATGGATGGAGTATTTGATATAAGAAGATGCGAATATATTGAAAACAATAAATTTTTAATTAATTTTGCATATAAGGATATGGTTGTAGAAAATACTGGTCTTTTCCGTACAACATCCTTTGCTAGATTTCAAATTATATTTACACAAGTAGACGAAAGAACCATTCAGCTAGCTACAGAATATGGATTCATTGGTAGTGCATCGGATTTAAATCATGCAACAAAAATGAATCATATTATTGAAGAGTATTTAACTAAGGATGATAGTAATGTAGTTGATGCAGAATTTAGTGATGCTCCTGTTGAAACAGAAGCATGTGATTTTATTTCTAGTGCAGATAAGCTACTTAAGGCAAAGGAATTATACGATAAGGGTGCAATATCCTTTGACGAATATGATCAAATTAAACAAAAATTCATGCGTGAGGCACTAAAATAATGCAAAACGTTCCTGGGGCAACCTTTAATGCTTGTTTTTACACATTATTAAGCAAGCTTTGGACATGTGGTGAAATACCTTCGAATATCATCGAAGATGAGGATACCGCGAGGCTATTTTTAGATAAAACCTTTGACGCTATAGCCTTCCTATCTAAAATTACAATATCAGAAGCCTATAGAAGCCTATATATGAAAAGCTATAAGGATTCCTTTGGTGCATTCTTATATATTGAGCTTCCAGATTGCATAAAGGATAGTGATGCTAAAATTATAGTGATGATGAAGGTTTTAAATGAGAATAAATTCTACACTGTAGAAAGGTTTGGTAATGAGCTTAAGATGTTTGAATACACCAAATCCTCTAAGTCGGGTACAGGATTTACTATAGAGGATTATAATGATGTAAGAGAGCTATATTCCTTCTATAGTGGTGGAAGTAATCATTTAACAAGCTAATTAGGATAAACACAAAATGAAGTAGGGTACATATTTCAATTTTGTGTTTATTTTTTCTTTAAAAGGAATAGAAGAAAAGTTTGTAGTATGCTAAAATGATTTAAAGGAGTTAGCTTTATGCATCAATCCTATGGAAATCTATTACAGATTTCCATACGAGACAATTGATAGAACTAACCATTAAAGCTTTTATAAAAATTGTTCATAATATTATTCAAGAGGGTGTAGAAACTAAGGAGCAATTAAATTCACTTACGAATGCGCTATGAATTTAAGGATATTGTTTTTCTAAGCCTTTGCTAAGACTTGAACTTGTAAAGAATTTAAAAAAAGAATGAGGTATAAGAAATGGAGAATGTTTTTGTAAGAATTATAGAAGGTGCTAATTTAAAAGACAAGGAAGCAATGGAATTATTTCACTGTAGTGAGGCTGAGCTTAAGCAAATTAAAAAGGGTACACTAAAGCCTAATGCCGAGGGTGTATATGCCATTTGTAAAAGATTTGGTGTATCTATGGATTATGTCATGACAGGTAAGCCTACTATGATTGCAGATAGAAGATTAGAATTCCTATACGAAAAGAAAAAGGCTAAGGACAATCAAGAGATTGCCCTAATCGAATATGAAGAATATCTACTTGAAAATGATATCAGGCCATCAAAGGCAATGATATCTGCCTTTGATAAGGGCAAAAAAATATTAAATACGTATCAGGTATTAGCTATTAATAATTATAAATATATTGAGGTATTATCCAAATCCAGCTATACACCACTAGGTGGATATAAGGAATCTCCATTTAAGGAAGCAAATGAGAATTTAATTACCACATGGGATAATTTAAAGAAGGCTGCAGGAAAGCTTTATGTATCGGATGTTTTAACAGATGATGGCTTTGCAGAATATGCTCTACTAGAGGATGCGCCTGTGAACGCAAGAAAGATCTTGCTTGAGATTTCTAATGGTACTAGAAAATGGAATCCAGAACTAATCTTAAAATTAATTCAAAAGGGTGCTTGTGTACAAAAGGCATATAAGATTGATAATCAAGGTAAATTAGTTTTCCAGGATGATTTTGTGGCAACAAAATTGTTAGAAAAGCTATGTAAGGAAGAAATAAAGAAGTAAAAGAAGGGGCTGTTAGATTTTTAGTTTCTTAACAGCCCCTTTTAATATCTTTATGGCGTTCCCTATCGTTTCGAACGAATGACACTCGCTTAGGATGCAAGAAAAAATGATAAAATAGCTTTTATAGTGCCAAATGTCTTCCACAAATTATATAGCTTTTTGTATAACGTCCATATCTTTTATTTCATTTTGGTGGAAAATTAGTGGAAAATTTGTTTGAAAATGGGTGTAGTAAGTGGAACTCCAACTTTATGGAAAAAATATATCAATTAAATTGTTTTCGCAAATGTGATAAAATGAGTTTGAAAAAAGTTCGCAAATGTGATAAAATAAGTTTGAAAAAGGTTCGCAAATGTGGAGGAGTTGTTATGGATGAGCAATTAGATATTGAATTTAAAAGAAAAGCATATGATAAAATACTAGAATGGAAAGAAAAAAGAGCACCTGATTATGCTTTATTTTTGAAGGGAGCAAGACGTGTTGGTAAATCAACACTCGCAGAAAAGATAGGAAAAGAAAAATACAAATCATATATATTAATAAGATTTGATAAGGCTCCAGATGAAATAAAAAATCTTTTTGTCAATTCGTTGGAAGATTTAGATAATCTATTTAATACCTTACAAGTTTTTTATAAGAAAAAATTATACGAGAGAGAATCGTTAATAATTTTAGATGAAATCCAATTATTTCCTTTAGCTAGACAAGCCTTAAAAACTCTTTTAGAAGATAAGAGATATGATTACATTGAAACCGGGTCTCTTGCAACAATAAAGAAAAAATCTAAGAAAATACTAATTCCCTCAGAGGAATATGCATTAAACATATATCCTATGGATTTTGAAGAATTTTTATGGGCAAAAGGTGATTCGTTTTCTTATGAATTAATAAAAGACCATTATAATAAATTAAAACCGATAGGAACTGCTCATAGATCATTAATGAGAGCATATAGAGAATATATGCTAGTGGGTGGTATGCCTCAGGCTGTCTATAAGTATATAAAAACTTCTGATTATGGTGAGGTTGATTTCGTTAAACAAGGAATATTAAATCTATATGAATCAGATATAGATGAACAAGAAGAAGAAAACCCAGAATATGTCAAAAATGTTTTTTGGCATATTCCATCTGAATTATCAAAGCATGATAAGAGATATAATTTGTCGCATGTTGATACGAATGCCAGACTAAGAGAATATAAAGGTCCTATCAACTGGTTAATTGAGTCAATGACAGTTAATGTTGCTGAAAATGTTAGTGATCCAAGTGCTGCATTCAATCTTTCAACTATTGATCCAGCATTTAAATGTTATATGGGTGATACTGGCCTATTAATATCATTAGCATATAAGAATCAAGATTATTTAAACAATGAATTGTACAAGGCAATATTATTAGATAGATTACATGTTAACGAGGGAATGATAATAGAAAATATTACTGCCCAAGAATTAAGAAAAAATGGGGACAACATATATTATTATAAAAAAACAGATAAAGAAAAGAAACAAACTATTATGGAAATAGATTTTTTAATTAGGCGCGATAATAAATTAATACCTATTGAAGTAAAATCATCTAAGGCGTATTCTTTGTCTTCGCTAAAGCAATTTAAAAAATGTTTTAGTAGCAAAGTTGGGTTACAATATGTTTTATATGATGGAGATATAAAAAGAGAAGAAGAAATTATCTATTTGCCATACTATATGGCTTCAGTTCTTTGATCTTATAATATTAAAAAAACGGCTCTAGAAGGATGTAAAATATATGCTGTAGCCTCTTGTTCAAGGCATTCAAATGAAGAAAATGAAATTACTTTGATTTAAAACTTTAAAAGAATATTTTGAAGTTTTAAATTATATGAAATCAAAAGGCCATAAATACTAAAAAGGGGCTGTTAAGAAACTAACAATTTCTTAATAACCCTTTTTCTATATATTTTGTGAAATAACAACTATGTTGTTAAGAAACTTAGTGAAAAATGGCTCTAAATTTGTATATTTTTATTAGTAAAAAAGCTTAACAATCACATTGTTAAGAAACTCCGCTTGGTTTTATTGAGAGGAAGACTTTAAAATAGTTAGTAAAAGCCAAGATTAAACACATTTTTCTATTGTAACAATGATTTTATGCAAAAGAAAGCTCCTAGAAACTTTTTGGTTTCTTAACAGCCCCTTTTAATATCTTTATGGCGTTCCCTATCGATTCGAACGCAAGACACTAGCTTAGGATTCAAATGAATCCTGAAAAATATCGTTTTGTTTGTCTATGGCGTTACATATTATCCGGTTTGTCGCGATATTTTGTACAAAACGTCAATTTCGTCCGGTTTTTACAATTCTTCGATATCATTTTGGTGGATACACCTTTATACACTAAAAATCATTTGGTGGTGGATAAAAAATGGATTCAGTTTGAGTCCACTCGACATTGTATGACACCATATATAAATTATGTAAGTGGTATACTATTGTACTTTTTAGTAATCGTAAATATATTAAATGCTGTGTTTATAATCATTGCTTTATCACCCATGGTATTGTGTAATATATTCGTAATATGGTGGGTGATAAAAATGAATGATATAAATAAGATTTTAAATGAATGCTTAAGTTACGATGATGAACTTGAATGGGTAGAATATGAAGAAAATATGTTTGTTATTGATGATGTGGGTCAATATATTTCTGCCCTTTCAAATAGTGCTGCTATATTAGGTAAGCCTAATGCCTATATGATTTGGGGAATTGACAACAGATCGCATAATATTACAGGTACTGTTATTAATTATAATGCTGATAATAATGGAGAACCTATTCAACATTATTTAGCTAGGAAAATATCACCCAGTATTCCTTTTTATTTTGATGAAGCTATAGTAGGTGGAAAAAGAATTGTAGTTCTTACTATACCAGCAGCTAAGATAGTCCCAACTGATTTTGATGGTATTAGATATATAAGAATAGGATCTAGCAAAGAAAATCTAAAAAAATATCCGCAAAGAGAAGCTTTCCTATTTTCTGTTCTAACATTTGGCCTTCCAACAATTACCAATAAGGAATCTGAATATCAAGATCTAACATTTAATCAGTTATTTAACTATTACTCATCTAAGGGAATAACTTTAAATAAGAATAATTTTAAAGCTAATCTTCATCTATTAACTAAGGATGGTAAATATAATATCATGGCTCAATTGCTATCCGATAATTCATATGTGCCAATTAGAGTCGCTATATTTGATGGTAAAACAAAAGCAAGTAAAATGTATTCTGTAAAAGAATTTGGTTATAAATGCTTATTGTATTCTTTATATGAAGTATTAAATTATGGAGAAATATTGAATGTTCCACAGACCAAAGAAGATAATAGAATAATGGAACGTGAAGAAGTCATGCTATTTGATTATGATGTCTATAGAGAAGCAGTAATAAATGCATTCCTACATAATAGATGGATTGGTTTAAATGAACCTATGATTGCTATTTATAATGATAGAATAGAAATATTATCTAGAGGGGAATTAGCCCCACTTCAGACAATTAATGGTTTTTATAAAGGACATTCAATTCCTGTAAATGAAAAATTATCAGAAATATTTTTGCAATTACACATAAGTGAAAAAACAGGTTAGGGATACCTAAAATAATTGAAGTGTATGGAAAAGACGCTATTGATATATCCGATGATACTATATTAGTCACAATCCCATTTAATAGAATCAATAAAGTGGGTGATAAAGTGGGTGATAAAATGGGTGATATGAATCTTAACATCTCTCAAATAAAAGTGTTAGCTGAGATAAGAAATAACACAAATATTACTAAACCAGAATTGATGGTAAAATGTGATTTAGGAAAAACTTCAATAGATAATATTATAGCTTTCCTAAGAAAAAATAGTATTATTGAGAGAGTTGGTTCTAACAAAACCGGTTATTGGAAGGTAATAAAGTAAGATATGAGTAATATAAAAGATATAACATTTAAGATAGAAAGTGTCCATAAAAGATTTCCAGGTGATTACGAAGTGAAAAAATCTCACATTTAATGCGAGATTTCATAACTTCCAATAAAACAAAAACAGAGACAAACCCACATTTTATACGAGTTTGTCTCTGTTTTATTATTTCAAATTCAATTTTAGTTCTTTAGGAAGCTTTTCACTCCATGGTAAAATATCATCAATTTTAATTTTATCGATGTTATTTAAAATATATTCTAGGTATATTCTATGCATAATCCATTTGCTTTGGCTGTTTGGATTGTTGAAAATAATAAGCCTGATGCTTGTGCTCCATTTTCAGTTTTAGAGAATAAGAAATTCTTTTTTGCGATTACGAAAGGTTTTACAGATCTTTCTACCAATTATGCTGAATTCAGCATAAATAGCCAAGTGGTCTAAAAAGTGGTCTAAAAAGTGGTCTAAATTATTGCATTTTTATTGTTGAAAAAAGTAATATGGGAAGTATTTCTTAATCTGTAAAAATCAAAAAACGTGCAATTAATAACATGTTTTATATTGTAAAAACGTGCAATTAATAGAAATATCTTGTGTATCTTTTATAAAAATGATTATCATCTCGTTGACTACATGGTGACTATTTTTATGGGGACTAATATAATTTTATGGTAATTTGCTTATGTTTTTTGTGCAAAAAGCGATATAAATGCAAAAAGGTGCAATTTATGGATAAAAAGATATTGCAAAAAGGTGCAATTTATGGTGATGATATGGAAGTATTAAAGTCAATATAAAAATGAACAATTAAGGTACAGTTATTTTGTACAATTATTAATTAATATAACAATCCCCTAGGGGATTCGCGGACTACTTTTCAATGAAGTAGTCTTTTGTTCTAAAATTATTCGTAAGCATATAGTCTCAATTAATATTGCCGCAGTGAAATATAGAGGGTTGTTTCTTAACAACGTAGTTGTTATTGGCGTAAATAGACGAAAAAAAGAAGCTGTTAAGATTTTTAGTTTCTTAACAGCCCCTACTCATATAGATTTTTATTTTTATCCTTTGTAACGAAAATATAGAAGATTACAGCAAGCCCCATCGATAAGCCCCAACCAATAGGCCAAGAAAGCCATATTCCATTTGAACCTAAATGGAATACATAAGGGAAGAGGAAGGCAAGGCCTACTCTTAAAAACAAATCTAAGAAGGTATCTGTCATGAATAGTCCCATTTTGGCATATCCTCGAATTACACCATCTGCAATTAGTTTTGTCGCAACTAAAATATAAAATGGCGCGATGATTCTTAAGAAATTGTTCGCAATCTCTATGGCATCACTTGATGTACCTTCCTTTAAGAAGATTTGTACAATATATTTACCAAAGAAGAAATAGATAATGGAAAATGGAATAATTAAAATTAGAGTAAGCTTTAGCCCAGATATAAACCCGGGCCTGATACGCTCTATTTTGCCCCTACCTAGGTTTTGTGCAGTGTAATTTGAAATGCCATTACTTAGGGTAGTAAGCCCAGTTACGACCAAATTTTGCAGCTTAATTACGGCACTATACCCAGCCATAGTTGATTCCCCAAAGGAATTAATTACGGATTGAATTAGAATATTCCCTATAGAGACAAAGGATTGCTGCAAAATCGATGGAATAGCTATTATAAGCATGGTTTTAAGTAGTCTAAAATCAAACGGCTTTACCGTATCTATTTCATTTTCAAATGGCTTTAATTTTTTAATTCTATATAAAACAATAACAAAGGATAGAATGCTAGATATTCCCTGACAAATGAAGGTTGCCCAGGCAACACCTGCAATACCCATTTGAAATTCCACAACAAATACTATATCCATAAATACATTAGCTATAGAAGAAATAGCTAAGAATATGAATGGCGTTTTGGAATCGCCAAAGGCGCTAAATATTCCAGTACATAAATTATATATAAATACAAATAATAAGCCGTAGGTATAAATATCTAAATATAGCTTAGAATCAGCTAGTAGGTTTTCTGGAGTTTTAATTAATCTTAATATCGTCTCTCCTAAGGTTAATCCTAAAACCATCAGGATTAGGCAGGTAATGGTCGTTGTAATTAAGGCAGTGTAAATAGAGGCTTTAGCTTTGTTGATTGCCTTTTGCCCAAAGAATCTAGAAACAATGACGGAGCACCCCATATTACAGCCAAAGGCAAACGCTAAATAAACTAAGGTAATCTCATAGGAATTACCGATCGCGGCTATGGCAGATTCTCCATTTTCGATAAAATTTCCTGCAACCAAGGAATCTGCAATATTATATAATTGTTGAAAAATTACGGATGCGAAAAGTGGAAGACAAAACGTGAAAATCACTTTGCTTGGCTTACCGCATGTTAAATCCTTTGTCATAGTATCACCATAACGAGTATAGCACATTTTAGGCTGTAAGCCTGTAACAAAACGTTTTCCTGTTATAGAATATATTATTAAAATAATTTCACTTCTCTAGAATTCATTAATGAATTCTATTATAATGAATATAATAAAAAATAAAACTTTTTTTCTTTTAGACACGAATAATGTCAAAATAAGCTATATTATTCTCTTGCAAAAGGAATATATTTCGATATATAGATAGTGATTTCGAATAAGGAGGTTATTCTATGCAATATACAAAAAAATTCATTGAAGATAGTACTGTTGAATTCGATAATCCCGTTGACCTACCACTAGATTGGGATATTCTCGAGGTAGATAATGAGGATAAAATAGAAGAGGTTCATGCAGAATCTGCAGGCGATGGTCTTTTATATTCCTTAAAGAATTTAGGTAAGGTAGATATTGAATACATATCTAAAATTACAGGAATTTCCTTAGAGGATTGTATTAAAAGATTAAGAGGGGCTATATTTCAAGACCCTACCTTATTTAAGGGTGTATATTATAAGGGCTTCTTAACGAGTGAGGAATACCTATCTGGCAATCTTTTAACAAAATTAAGAAGTGCTCAAGAAGCCAATAAAATTTATAATGGTGCATTTCAGGATAATATTGATGCCATTTTAAAAATATTACCTAAGGGTGTAGATATCGATCAAATCTATTATAAGCTATCCTCCCCTTGGATTCCTCATGATATCATTAGAAGCTTTATTTGTTCTATTTTAGGTAAAACAGATTCCGCAAAGGAAATGATTTTACATGATACCATTACAGGTATTTGGGAGATTCCTGATTATTTAGCGAGCTATCGCTATAATTTAAGCTATGGAACCTCTAGAGTTAAAGTTACTCAAATTTTAGAACGACTATTAAATAGTAAAAAGCTAACGGTATATGATATTAAAAGAAATTATGATAATAATGGTAAACTAAAAACTGTAAACATCCTAAATAAGGAAGAAACTCTTCTTTTACAGGAAAAGGCTCGTGCTATGGAAGAAAAATTCCATCAGTGGATTGATGAAAGGTATGAATATAAGGATAAGCTAGTAGAAGCCTATAATACATTATTTGGCTACAATGTATCTAGAATCTTTAATGGCAATTTTATTGATTTTAAGGGTATTAACCCTAAGGTTACCCTATTTGATTACCAAAAGAATGCCGTCGCAAGAATTCTTTTAACCAAAAATACCTATCTTGCACATAATGTAGGTGCAGGTAAAACCTACGAAATGATTGCGGGTGGTGAGGAATTACTTAGAACCTCTAAATCGAAAAAGAATTTATTTGTTGTTCCGAATACCATTACAGGTGAATGGGCAGAGGCCTATTCCTATTTATATCCTACTGCGAAATTCTTAAGCCTAAAGTCAACAGATTTTTCAACACAGAATAGAAGAAAAACATTAGAGCTTATAAGAGATTCCGAATATAAATCTATTATTATTCCTCATTCTTCCTTTGATTCTATACCCTTATCCTTTGAGGAAAAGAAATTGAATTTGGAAAAGCAAATTCAAGAGGTTTTAAATCTAGAAGCTAAGGATCCTAAATATCAAACAAAAACCTTAGACCGTTATTTAAAATCTTTAGAGGAAAAGCTTAGCGATTTAATTAAGGAAGGAGAGAATAGTGATGAAGATATTTCCTTCGATAAATTAGGTATTACAAGATTATTTGTCGATGAGGCACATAATTATAAGAATATCCCATTAGTATCTCATATGGGTGAAATTGCAGGCTTAAATACCCAAGGGTCTAAGAAATGTATGCATATGCTTGAGGTTATCGATTATTTAAACAAAAATGATGGTGGCGTAATTTTAGCATCTGGTACTCCAATAACGAATTCCGTTACGGATTGCTATGCGATACAGCGCTATTTACAAAATTCAGAATTAAAGCTATTAGATATTGATACCTTTGATAACTGGAGTAGCCAATTTGCTGAAGCTCACGAGGAGCTTGAGATTGATTTAGATACCCAAGGCTATAGAGTAAATACCAGGTTCTCAAGATTTCATAATTTACCTGAATTAACACAGATATTATCTGAGGTTTGTGATTTCTATTACACTAAGAATAGCGATGAGCTACCTAAATTTGATGCATATACAGATACATTAATTAAGAAAACGCAAGGCTTTAAGGATTATTTAGCTAATATTTCTATAAGAGTTGAGGATATAAGAAATCATAGAATATCTAGGAAGGATGATAATCTACTTAAGGTTACAACCGATGGTAGAAAGGCAGCCTTAGATATGCGTTTAATTGATGAGGTTACCTATAAGAATGAAACTAAAGGTAAAATATATGCATGCTGTCAAAACATATTAAAGGATTATTTGACAACAAATTCATTCAAGGGCACTCAATTAGTTTTCTCAGACATTGGTACTCCCAAGGATGGCTTTAATGTATATGATGAGGTAAAAAGATTGCTTGTTCAATTTGGTATTAAGGATAGCGAAATTGAATATATACATAATGCTACAACAGAGGCAAAAAGAACGAAACTATTTAAAAGGGTAAGAGATGGAGAGGTAAGAGTATTAATCGGTTCAACGGAAAAGCTTGGTACAGGTGTAAATGTACAGGATAGGCTATATTCGATTCATCACCTATCGATTCCTTGGAGACCATCGGATATGCAGCAAAGAGAAGGAAGAATTATAAGACAAAAGAATCAAAATAAAGAGGTCTTTATTCATAGATATATCTTAGAAGGCTCCTTTGATGCATATTCTTGGCAGCTACTTGAAACTAAGCAAAGATTTATTAATGATTTATTATCGAATGCATTAACAGATAGATCTAAGGATGATATCGCAGATACTGTATTAAGCTATGGTGAGGTTAAGGCATTAGCTATAGGATCTCCTAGACTTAAAGATTATGCGGATAAAACAAATCAATTAAATAAGCTTAAGCTATTACAAAAGAGAACAGAGGCAAGATTTACTCTACTTGAAAGAGAATTAATGCAATTACCTACAAAAATTGAAGAACAAGAAAGTCGTGTTTCTAATTTACAAGAGGATGTTATCCTCTATGAGGAAAACAAACAGGAGTATACTACTGAAAAAAGAACAGAAATTCGCAAAATTTTATGGACTGGTTTAATGGAGCATTTAAATATGGAAGAAGAGGAATATATCATGGATTACCAAGGATTTAAGGTATATTATCCAGACAATATGCTTGCCAATTATCTATTCCTAAGATTAAAGGGTAAGGGTACCTATATGGTAACTATGGGTAATTCAGAAATGGGTATATTACCAAGAATCGATAATTATTTAAATTCTATGAAGGAAAGATTAGATACATCAGATAGTAATTTATTAGATTTAAAGAATAGAAAGATTGCGATTGAGGAAGAGGTATTAAAGAAACCAGATTATTCCTCTGCAATAGAGTCCTTAGCAAGAGAAATAAAGGCTATAGAAAAGGAGTTAAACATCAATGGATAAAACAACAATTGGAAATGTTCCTGTATTAAACCCAGGGGATGTAAGAAAAATATTATATAAAATGTATGCAAGAGCAATAGAAAAGAATGTACCCCTAAAGGCATTACCTTCCGTAATGCTTTGGGGTCAGCCTGGTATTGGTAAATCCCAAGCCATTCATGATTTAGCTTGTGATTTAGAATTAGGATTAAAGAAAAGATGTAATGTAATTGATGTAAGATTAATTCTATTTAATCCAATCGATTTAAGAGGTATTCCAACCGCAAACGAGGATAAAACCCTAGCGGTTTGGTTAAAGCCTAAAATATTCCAAATGGATGAAAGTGAAGATGTCATCAACATTTTATTCTTAGATGAGATTAGTGCGGCCCCACAATCCGTACAAGCAGCAGCATACCAAATTACCCTAGACCGTATGGTTGGTGAGCATAAACTCCCCAAAAACTGTATTGTTCTTGCGGCAGGAAATAGAGTAACCGATAAATCGGTTGCCTACCAAATGCCAAAGGCACTTGCCAATCGTTTATTACATTTAGAGGTAGCTGTAGACCCAGACTCATGGCATAACTGGGCAATCTCTAAAGGAATTCATGAATATATCTTAGGATTTTTGCGCTTTAAGCCCGATTGCTTAAATACCTTTAATCCCCAGGATAATGGTATTGTTTTTGCAACACCAAGATCTTGGGAATTAGCATCGAATATCTTAAATACGGTATCCTATGATTTTAAGGATGTCTTCGATTTACTTGCAGGTATTTTAGGTAAAGGTCTTGCAACTGAGCTTAGAACCTATACAAAGGTCTATTCGAAATTACCGAATATTGAAAAAATATTCAAAGGAGAAGAAACTAAAGTACCCAAGGAACCAGACGTATTATACGCACTAGAATCCTCTATGGTTGCCTATGCATATCATCATAGAGATGATTTAGATTTAATCAGAAATAGTATATTATATGCAAATATGCTACCACCGGATTATTCGATTGTATTACTTAAGGATTATTTATATTTAGAAAAGGATTATAAGCAAAAGCTATTAAAAATCCCTGAATTTATGAAGTGGCTAAGAGAGAAGGGAAGATTCCTAGATGCAATCTAGTATGAAAGAATATCAAAGAAGATTATTACTTGCTAGAATAAGAATTCTTACCAATTATGGATTTTATGGTATTATGCTAGAAAACATGGCCTTTGGCTTAGATCCTGGCTGTGATACAGCCTATACCGATGGAGAAAAAATTTGCTTTAGCCCAAAATTTATGGAATCTTTATCCGACATGGAGCTTGATTTCGTTTTAATGCATGAGGTTATGCATGTAGCCCTAAAGCATTGCAAAAGAGGCTTAAAATATAATCAGGAGTTATTTAATATCGCTTGTGATATTGTAGTGAATTCCAATATCCTAAAGTCTAAGGGAATGAATTTAGATGCTATCAAGGTAAATGGGAATATCTCTATGCATCAAATTGAAGGTAAGGAAGGATATCTATTTACTGCAGAAGAGGTTTATGAAAAGCTTTTGAAAAACGGAAACAGAATTCCGTCCTTAGGGTTTGATGATCATTCGAAATGGGAAATGGATAAGGAAAGAGAAGATGATGTCAATGCGAAAATCATTGCCATTAAGGATATGGAGGATAGAGCACACCAAAATGGTAAGCCCGGGGTTGGCTCTATTCCATTTGGTGTAGAAAGATTAGTCAAGGAGCTAAAGGAATCTAGAGTAAACTGGAGAGAGCTTTTAAATGAATTTATTGAATTTGAAATCAATGATTATACCTTTACTCCACCAGATAGAAGATATGACGCGGAATTCTTTATGCCAAGCTTTAGTGAAATGGATGAAAATTTAGAGGATGTATTATTCATGGTAGATACCTCAGGCTCTATGTCGATAGAGGATATTACATTGGTTTATAGCGAAATCAATGGTGCGATTCAAGCATTTGAGGGCAGGCTTAAGGGCCTTATAGGCTTTTTTGATGCAAAGGTTTATGAGCCCATTCCATTTGATAGCTCCATAGATTTAACTAAAATAATACCAAAGGGTGGTGGAGGCACTTCCTTCCATAATGTATTTCGATATGTGATGCAAATGGAAAATAAACCAAAATATTTAATTATATTAACGGATGGCTATGCCACATTCCCCAAAGAAGAGGAAAAGGGGAATATACCCCTTCTTTGGCTTTTGACAAACGATGAGGTAAAACCACCTTATGGGAAAGTAGCAATTATGAAAAAGTAGGAGTTTTATATGATAAGTGGAAGATATATATGGCATCTATCAGCAAGTGAAATTATGAAGCAAAATCGAAATATTTCAGGTCTAAAGGATCCAAGCAAAGAATCTATTTCTCATAGATCCATATTTTCTGATTCTATGGAATCTAGAAGGCTATTATATGAAATTAACCAAGATAAGGATAAAGAGAATACAAATCTAGACTCCATAACGGAGCTTGTCCAGGTATCCTTTTCCTCTAGTAGGAGTATGGAAAAAAACAGAGCTCTTCTTTATGAAGAGGGTTTTAATATTAAAGGCATTCATTACGTCAGATATAAAAGAACCGCCTCCTCTGCAAGAGAAGGTAACTGCTATTTCATTCAAGAAAAATACAAGGAGAAAATGGAGGCTTGGGCATTAGCTGGATTAAGCTATGATAATAAAAAGGTTATGGAAAACCCTGTTTCCTTTGAATCCTATCAAGCATTAACCCTATCGAATATTTGTGCATCCGTAAAAATTCCAAAGAAAGCTATTTTAATTATTCCTGATGCGAAATCCAACTTTAAGGAGGATTGCTATGCCGTTTTTGGTGAGGGTGATTTAACTGTAGAAGAAAAGGTAGTTGAAATTGAAAATACCATTTGGGATGGAGAAGGATTATTAGATGAATCCTGCTTCAAACAGCTTGATGAGCCTCATTCTATGATGCTTCTTAGAAATAAATTCTTTAAATGCTGTGCCTTTAACACAAAGCTTCAAAAGTGGCTAAAGAAATATGCAACTTTAGGTGGATTAAAAAAGAAAAAGGGCTTCTTTACTCTAGCAGAAAGAATAGAAGATATTAAGCTTGTTTGTACCTATTCCTCACTAAAATATTTAAAATTTGCAGAAGAGGATAATCTAGAAGCACAATTTAACAAATGGATTTCTGATCCAACCTTCGAAGAGGAATTTGGTATTTGTAAATTTGATAAGAAATCAAAATATTTTGATGGAGATATGGTAAAAAGCTCCTATACTCTATTAAATACTCTAGCACTTACGAAGGAAGATATTGCATCCTTATTTGAGCCTACAATAAAGTATAGAGAATACTTTAAAAATGATGTTCATGTATTCTCTTATGATTTAAACCAAAATCATAAGAAGAATCCTTCAGATGATGCAAAGACCCAAAATTATAAATATCAAATTGTAAAGGATTTATTAAACCGCAAGCAAGACCTTTACTATACTCCATTAATTAAGGATTTTAGAAGATACCAAACGGATAATTTATTAAAGGAATATAAAAAGGGAAGAATTCTAATTGAAGGCAGATATGCAACCGTATTATCTAACCCTTATGAATTTTTAATTGCTCTTGCAGATACAGATAAATTAATAAAAGATAAGATAACTCCATTTAATTATAATAATCCTGAATCCCTATTATTAAATAAAGAAATCTATTCTAAAGGCTTTAGTGATGGTGAGGCATTAACTATAATAAGATATCCTCATATTACTATGGGTAATTTATGGGTTACAAAGAATAAGAATCTTCCTATCATAGATGACTATTTCAATTTATCTAAGGAAATTGTAGTAGTAAATTCTATTAACCATAATATATTACAAAGATTAAATGGAATGGATTTTGATTCTGATTCCGTCATGATGACCAATAATCCTATTCTTTATAAAAGAGCAAAAGAAAATGAGAATCGCTTTAAGGTACCAGTAAATTTAGTTGAGCCTATAAAGGAATCGGATATCCAAAGCTTTAGGGTTGATCTATCAAAACCCGACAGCAAGATTAGTAATAATAAGGTAGGAACAGTAGTAAATTATGCGACCTGCTTAAATTGTCTTTATTGGGATACATTTCATAAGAATAAAAATGACCCTAAATTAGAGGATATCTATAAGGATATTTGCATTTTAGCCGTATTATCTAATATGGAAATTGATTCAGCCAAAAGGCCATATCCATTAGAGACCTCTTTGATTATTTCTAATTTAAATGAGAAATATTGCTACGAATATAAGGATAAGAATGGAGATATAAAGAAATCCAATTGGCCAAAAATGCCATTATGCCTTGAAAAAAGTGAAAAGAAGAATTCTCTTAAGATGAAAAATGGTATGGAGGTTGGCCTAGATTATATGGTGAAATATCTTTTGGATCATCCTCTGACGAATAGTGAGGAAAAGGAAGTAACCTTCGAGAGTCTCATTTCATCCCCATATCCTAAAAAATATAATGGACATGATAAAAAGGCTATAGATAAATTAGATGAATTGGTGAAAGAAATTGATTCAAAATTCAAAGAAGAGAAGAAGGGCTTAAAAATGAGGGAGGATGTATTCATGAATATGAATGCTGGCTTCCAAAGAATTTTAGATGAACATGAGAAAGAAGTCATAAAGTGTATCAATAATAAGAATAGAGCGAGAATGGCTATAAGAAAGCTAGATGATTATTCTAAGAATAATATATCCTATGCTTGGATTCTTTTATATTATTTTATGTGTAGGGAAGGCTCTAAATTTAAAGATCTATTAGGTAGGGATTATAAAAAACCAGGCCTAAGGATGAAAACGGATAAGGACAAGGAATATATAACATTATTTGGCCATAAAATGGCTCTATTCGATCAGGATTTAGAAGCAAGCGATGCTATAGATTCTATTGATGATGATGAATTCTATTTAGATGATAATCCATATGAAGATTATCTAGATGAATATGAGGATTTGTACTAAACAAATCCTTTTTCTTTTGGTTGCAAAAGGGGTAACTGAATATATATAGATAATGTAAAACTACTACAAAGGAGAATATATGGAAGAATTAATAAAAGAATTCAATAATAAGAAAAGCTTAATTGTTGGTGATGTATTCTTAATTCATCAAATCTTTGAATCTATTAAAGAAAATAAATCTGAACCTCTTAAAGAAAATAAAAATGGTATTTTTATTAACATCAGTAAAGGACTTGATGATGAGGATGATGATGTGGAATTAGAAGAAGATGATGAGGATGATAATGAGCATATGGGGAATGCATTCTCTGTTTTTTATAATAAGCTCGATGAAATTAAAGGAGTAGTAAATCATATTGTTGCATCCTTTGGTGAAAAGAAGGATATTCATATCTTTATTAATAATATGAATAATTTTAGAGACATTAAGGATGAGCTACTTGAATATATTAATTCCTTAAACCCTACTATGGTATTAATATCCTCAGGAAGAGATATGAAATTAGAAGGTATAAATAGTAAATATTATATAAAGGATGAATTTGATAATTTTACTATTCAAGAAGAAAATGGTAAATTTAGGGAATCCTATACCTTCCAATCGAAAAGACTTGAGCATATACCATACCAAGAGCCTGTAACATTTTCTGATATTGCAGGCTACGATTTAGTGAAAAAGGAATTATTATTAGTGAAATCCTGGTGGGATGATAAGGAAGCCTTAGAGGCTAAGGGAATCTCACTGCCTCATTCCTTCTTGCTTCACGGTCCAATGGGTACAGGTAAATCCTTATTCGCAAAGGCATTCACCTCCTTTTTCCCTGATGCAACCATTATCAAGATTGATGGTACACACTCTAGTGAACAGGATGAAATCACAGAGAAGTTTAATTTTGCAAGGCGTCAAAAGGGTATGGCCATTATCTTAATTGATGAGATTGATTTAATCTCTAGAGGTGAAACAAGAAATCTATTAACGGAGCTCGATGGACTTGGTGGAGATAATAAGAATATCTTTGTCATCGCAACTTGTAATAATATGGAGGATTTATATCCACCTCTATTAAGAAGAGGAAGATTAGATTATTTAATTGGCATTGGAAACCCAAATGAGAAGGAGCGCAAGAGCCTACTTAAGTATTATTTTGCTAAATCGGGTATTAATGTAAACCAGGATTATGATTATTTAGCATTTATTACTAAGGGTGAAAATGCAGTCAATATTAAGGCTATCGCAAATGAGGTTCGCTTAAGATATGGAGAAAATCCTACAGTTGAGGAAATTGAAGATATCATCGATAGAATTAATAAAAGAGAAATGGAATATTATGGGGATAGCGAAGAGCCAAGTGAATCTGACCGCTATTTAACTGCCGTACACGAGGTAGGGCACGCAGTAGTGGTAATGGAAAGAAGCAAATACTTTAGCTTCTATAAGGCCTCTATCGAAACGAATTCAATTATAGGTGGTAGAGTGAAGGTTCTATCTACAAAGGAAGACATAGGAGATTTAAATCGAGCTTTAGCCGATTTAGATGTATCTATTGGTGGCTATTTGGCCGAAAAAATCTTATTTAAGAGACTCGATAGAGGTGCACAAAGTGATTTAGAAAAGGCCCGTCATACCTCTGCAGCCTTAGTGAATACCTTAGGGGATAAGGGATTGAATCCACTTTTATGTCATTATGCGAATTCTATTCCAACATCTCCATTTAAGAAGTATCATAACGAGAAATTAAGTGAAAGGATTTTGGATAAGGCAGTAAGAAGAGTTACTAAGATTATTAAAAGAAGAAAGAAGGAAATCCTAATCCTTGCGGATATGCTTGCAAAAAAGGGCGTACTTACAAAGAAGGATATGATGGATGTAATGGGAGCGTGATATTATCGAATTGAATAGGGATATGAATCAAGAAGAATTTAACCCTGCCTTAGTCGAAGAGGAAAAGCTAATAGATTTAGAGGAGGCTAAGGTAGGGGCCTCTGATTCTATAAAAATGTATTTAATAGAAATAGGTAGAATTCCTTTGTTAGATTCTGATGCAGAAATCGAGCTTTCTAAGGCTATAGCTATAGGGAATATTGCTAAGGAAGAAAAGGATGAAATTGACAAAACAAGCAAGGATAATATTTCCTTAGAATATTATAAGGAATTAGAAGAAAAAATAAGTAAAAGGGATATGGCTATCGATAAGATCGTATCTAGTAATTTAAGATTAGTTGTATCTATTGCAAAGCATTATTATTTAGATAATATAGATTTTATGGATTTAGTCCAAGAGGGCTCTATGGGCCTTATGCATGCAGCCATGAAATATGATTACACCAAGGGGTATCGCTTTTCTACTTACGCAACGTGGTGGATAAGACAGTCTATTTCAAGAGCGATAGCTGATCAAACAAGAACCATTAGGCTTCCTGTTCATATAGGTGAGGATATAAGAAGGCTTAGAAAAGCTAGAAACCAATATTTTAAGGATAACGGTATGGAAGCAACTATAGAGGAAATGGCAAATCAAACAGGCTTTAGTAAAGAAAAAATATTAAAATTGGATTCTTATAAAAATGATACAGTATCTATGGATACTATCGTTGGTGATGAGGAGGATTCAACCTTAGGAGATTTTATACCGGATAACAATATAAAATCCCCACTGGAATATTCCATAGAAAATGCACTAAAAAGGGATATGAATGATATATTAGATCAAATATTAACAGAAAGAGAAAAGCTTGTGATTATTCATAGATTTGGTCTTAATGGAAATACTCCAAAAACATTAGAAGAGATTGCCTCCTTAGGTAGTGTTAAGGTGACAAGAGAAAGAGTAAGACAAATTGAAGCTAAGGCACTTGCAAAGCTAAAAAGGAATAAAGATCTTGTAAAAATGCTTCTTGCATACAATAGGTAAATTCAAAAATAGGAATTCGTTTGAGGAATTCCTTTTTTTCTCTTTTTCTAAGACCCATTTTTTTATATAATAGGTAAGGGAATGAAACCTCATGAATAGAAAATAAATTCTATAATGAATTTAATCCTACATTCCTAATGTTTATGATTATTGGAATGTTTTCGTTTTGTTCTATATTAGGAATCATCCTTTCTGGATTAATTAAAAGAACACATTTACTAGAGGCTAGTAAGATGTTTCTACTTACTAGTATTTTCTTTATACGAGGGGGTTAGATTATGAATGATCTAAAGGAAAGAGAAAAGAAAATTACCCAAACGGGTATTATTGGCATTTTAGCAAATATAGGCCTTGCAACAGGCAAGGCTATTGTTGGCTTAATTGCGGGAGCAGTGTCTGTAGTATTAGATGCTATTAATAATTTAAGTGATGCAATCTCTAGCGTTATTACAATTATTGGAATTAAATTATCTAAGAAAAAGCCAACGGAAAAGCATCCTTATGGCTTTGGAAGAATTGAATATTTTTCCACTATAATTATTGCAGCCATTATTTTAGCAACAGGTGTAGCCTCATGTTATGAGGCAGTAGAAAAGATTATTCACCCTATAGACATTGAGTTCTCTTGGGTAACTGCAGTTGTTGTAGACTCTGCAATCGTTGTAAAAATTGCCTTAGGACTATTTACAAGAAGAAGAGGTAAGAAATATAATTCTGAATCCTTAGTTGCCTCTGGTACAGACGCTCTAATGGATTCTTTCATTTCTATCGCCACATTAATTTCTATTGGAGTGTCTTTGATTTGGCAGGTGAATATTGATGGATGGATTGGTGCACTTATATCCTTATTCATCATTAAGGCAGGTATTGAAATGCTTCTTGAGGCAGTATCGCATGTCATGGGGGCAAGACCTGATGCAGCCATTACTAAGGCAATCAAAAGGGATGTAAACTCCATTAAGGGTGTAAGAGGTGCATACGATTTAGTATTACATAATTATGGTCCAGATCAAGCAATGGGCTCGATTCATGTAGAAATTGATTCATCGATGAATGCAGAAGAAATCCATATTTTATCTATGCAAATACAAAGCCTAATTATCGAAAGATATCATGTTTTATTAACTGTAGGTATATACGCAATCGATGATAATGAGACGGATAAATATGAGCAAATTCAAGGTGTTGTTAAATCCTTTGAAGGGGCATTAGGATGCCATGGATTTTTTATTGATCATGAAAAGAAATTTATTTCCTTTGACGTTTTAGTTGATTTTACCGTAACGGATAAGGGAAAATTTATAACAAATATAGAAAATAAAACAAAAGAAATATTTGAAGGCTATAATGTCAGTATTCATTTAGATTTGAATTATAGTGATTAAATAGAATACCATAGGGGACTATGGTATTTTTAAGAAGGAAGTGATTTTATGCTTAGGCTATTAAGATATATGAAGAAATATTGGTATATTGCTATATTAGCGCCATTATTTATGATTATCGAGGTAGGAATGGATATGGTCTTAACCATGTACATGCAGCAAATGGTAGACTATGGTATTTCTATAGGTTCTATGGAAAATGTAATTAAATATGGCTTAATCATGATTGGTGTATTAATTCTTGGTGTAGCCGGTGGTATGCTTTCGAATGTATTTACGAATTTAAGCTGCTATAAATTTGGGAATGATTTAAGAAAGACAGTATTTTCTAAGATTATGGAATTATCCTTAAATCAATCGGATAAATTTAAAACAGGTTCTCTAGTTACAAGAATTACAAATGATATTACTCAAATACAAAATATGATTGCTACGTGCTTAAGAGGATTAATAAGAGCAGGATCTTTCTTTGTTTTAGGTATTATATTTACTCTTTCCATCTCATTAAGATTTGGTATAGTACTTGCTATAGTATTACCTATAGAGATTATATTAATGCTCATCTTCATGCGCTTTGTATTCCCTGTATTTAAGCAAATTCAGGAAAGATTAGATAAGGTAAATGGTGTCGTACTTGAAAATGTAACTGGTTCTAGAGTGGTTAAGGCATTTTCTAAGGAAGAATATGAATATAATCGTTTCTATAACGTAAATAATGATTATACAGATAAATTATTATTTGTATCTAAGGTCACTGCATTTATATCTCCATTATTAAATCTAATCGTTTATGTTGGACAAATTATTATTTATTATTTGGGTGGTACAGCAATTATTGATGCTTTTAAAAAGGATATTGCGCCTGAACTCATGGTTGGTCAAATCACCCAGGCGGTAACCTATATTTCTATGATTTGTTCGTCCCTAATCTTCTTAGGTATGACATTTACGGTTATCGCAAGAGCCTATGCATCTGCATCTCGTATTAATGAGGTATTAGATGCAAAGGTCGAGATTCTTGATGGAGAATTAACGATATCTGACGTTAAAGATAGTGATAGAGGAACTATAGTATTTGATCATGTTTCCTTTGGATATCCTTTGGCTGAAACGAACGTATTAAATGATTTAAGTTTTAAAATTAATAAGGGTGAAACAATCGCTATTGTAGGATCTACAGGATGCGGTAAATCCTCCTTAGTGAATTTGATTGTAAGGTTTTATGATACAACCGATGGTGCCATTATGGTTTCTGGCCATAATGTTAAGGAATATAAAAAGGAAGAATTACATAAAATGGTTGCCATATGCTTGCAAAAGGCAGAACTATTTGCAGGAACAATAGAAGAAAATATTCTCTTTGGTAATATGAATGCAACGAAAGAACAAGTAAAATGGGCTGCAAGAATTGCCCAAGCGGAGGAATTCATTTTATCAAAGGACTTAGGATATGATGAGCCTGTTGCGGAAAAGGGTACATCCTTATCTGGTGGACAAAAGCAAAGATTATCTATAGCAAGAGCTATACTTAGAAATCCAGATATATTAATCTTTGATGATTCAACGAGTGCACTCGATTTAGTTACAGAGGCAAAGCTTTATAACGAAATGAAAAATGAGCTAAGGAGTGTAACAAAGATTGTCGTTGCCCAAAGAATTGCTACCGCAAGAAATGCAGATAAGATATTAGTTTTAGATAATGGAGAAATAGAATCCTTTGGTACACATGAGGAGCTTATGGAAAAATCTTTGGTTTATAAGGATATCTATTCATCACAATTAAAGAGGGAGGTTGAATAATATGTCAGAAGCAAATAACTCCCGAGAAAATATAAAGAATTCAACGAAAAAGCCTGAGGTTGGAAAAGGCCCTGGCGCAAGATATGCAAGAATGAAGGAAAAGCCAAAGAATACTAAGGCAACGATAAAAAGATTAGTGAAATATTTAATGAATTCAAAGGCTTTAGTTATCTTATTGCTTATTGTTGTTATTGGATATACAGCTTTAAACCTTTATTCGAGTATCTTGATTAAGGATGTTGCGAATTCCTTAGGTGAATATAATAGCGAAACAGGACTATGGAATATAGAACCAAATATGGATTCCTTCTATTTATCCATCACCTTACTCTTAATTACCTACGTCGCATATTGCGTTTTATTGTATTTTTCTTCCCTATTTGGTGCATTTATTGCAACAAAAACGATAAGAAAAATGAGAAATGATCTCTTTGGTAAAATTGTATATTTACCAATATCCTATCTAGATAGTCATTTCCATGGAGATTTATTATCTAGAATGACAAATGATATCGATAATGTATATAATGCGATATCATCCTCTATTACATCCTTAGTGAGCGGTGTATTAACCATCTTAGGATGCTTAGGCATTATGCTGTGGCATTCCCCATTATTAACACTTGTATCCATTGCTGTACTCATATTAACCTTATTATTTGCAAAATTCATGTCGAAATATTCAAGACCACTCTTTGTGAAGCAGCAATCCGTATTAGGTAATTTAAATACAGAAACAGAAGAAATGGTTACTGGATTTAAAACTGTAAAAACCAATAACCATGAATCCTATGCTATAGAGGAATTTGGAAAGCTAAGTGATGAATTTACACATACAGCAATTAAAGCACAAATTTTAGGCTCCTCTATGGGCCCGATCATGAATTTTATCGGAAATATTGGTTATTTCTTAATTTGTATCTTTGGTTCTATATTCTTACTTAATGGAATTGGTGGAACCATTATGGGTGAGGCACTAACGATTGGTATTGTCATCATGTTTTTAACAACAAGTAAGCAATTCACAAGACCAATCAACGAAATTGCCATGCTATATTCCTCCATCATTACTGCAGCAGCAGGTGCGGAAAGAGTATTTAATGTAATGGATGAGGAAATTGAAACCTTTGAGGGTAATACTGAATTTAAGGTAGATGATGTATGTGGCGAAATTGATTTTAAGCATATTTATTTCGGGTATGATCCAGAAGAAATCGTTTTAAAGGATTTCAATATGCATGTTGAGGCTGGCCACAAGGTAGCCCTTGTAGGTGCAACAGGTTCAGGTAAAACGACGATTGTAAATTTATTACTTAGATATTATGACCCAAATAGTGGAGATATTACGATCGATGGTAAGAATTCTCTAGATATATCGAAAAAGGACTTAAGAGGTGCAATCTCTATCGTATTACAGGAACCTGTATTATTTAGTGATACTATTGAAAATAATATCAGGTATGCTAAAGAGGATGCAACAGATGAAGAGATTGATCAAGCCCTAGCCTTCGCTAATTGTGATTCCTTTATCTCAAAGCTACCAGAGGGGAAGAAGACCATTCTTACTGAGGGTGCAACCAACATAAGCCAAGGACAGCGTCAGCTATTAACCATCGCAAGAGCGGTCCTTGCCAATCCGAAAATTTTAATTTTAGATGAGGCAACCTCATCTGTAGATACAAGAACAGAAAAGAAAATTCAAGACGCTATGGTTAAGCTTATGAAAAATAGAACCTCTATTATCATTGCTCACAGATTATCTACCATTCAGGATGCAAATCGTATTGTGGTATTAGATCATGGCCATGTGGTTGAAGAGGGTACACATAACGAATTATTAAGCCATAATGGCGTTTATAAAAAGCTATATGATACGCAGTTTAAGGGTTTAAATACATAATTGGACTACAGATATGGACAAACACCATATCTGTTTTTCATGTAAATACATTTGTTTTTGTGTAAAGGATTTCATATTGAAAAGACTATAAAAAAAAGATATACTTAAAGCAAGTTAAAAAAGAGGTGTTTTGAAATGAAATTAGGTTTATTTGGATATGGTACTATAGGTAGAGGTGTATATACCCTAGTAGAAGGATTAGAAAAATCCTATGATGTTACCATTAAAAAGGTATTTGATTTACCAATAAAAAAAGAACAACTTAAGGAAAAGCTAGTTACAAATATAGAAGATATTATCCATGATGATGAAATTCAATGTGTTATTGAGGTACTAGGAGGACATGATGTTCCATATGAAGTCATTACACGCAGCTTAAAAAAGGGGAAAAGTGTAATTACTGCAAATAAGGAGGTTGTATCCAACCACCTTGAGGAATTCATTAATTTAGCACATGAGAATCATTGCTATTTTTGTTTTGAGGCATCTGCAGGTGGAGGAATTCCAGTTCTTAGACCCTTAATCGATAATTTAAAGGTTAATGAGGTTAATGATATTTTTGCAATATTAAATGGAACAACAAATTATATTTTAACTCGTATGGATGAGGATAACCTATCCTTTGATGATGCACTATTCCTAGCAAAGAAAAATGGCTTTGCAGAGGCTAATCCTACTGCGGATTTAGAGGGCTTAGATATTGTAAGAAAGATTAATATTATTTCTTCTTTGGCATTTAAGGGTAATATTAAAAATGAGGATATTTATCATTATGGTATTACAGGAGTAAATAAGGACATCCTAGATAGTATCAAAAAGGAAGGCTATGCATTAAAATTTGTTGCATCCTCATCGAAAAACGAAGAGAATGAGGCATTCATTCGAGTAGAACCTACTATGGTTTCACTAAACCACCCATTTGCAGCTGTTAAAAATGAATTTAATGCCGTATTATTCACAGGCTCTACGAATGGTGATTTAATGTTTTATGGTAAGGGCGCAGGATCTATTCCTACCGCCACAGCAATCGTAGCTGATTTAGTATCTATTTTAGAGAATAGAGCTTATATCGACTATAAAAATCAAAATGATTTAAAGGTAAATCAAAACAAGAGAAATCCATTCAAATATTTCATTTTTGCCAGTGACGGATCTTATGTAATTAAAGAAGAAGTAAGCGATGAAGAATTATTAGCTGCAAGCTTCTATGCAAGAGTAATTTCATAGGCAAAACTATACTTTTTTCAAAAAAACGATACTATTTTTTAGATATCGTTTTTTTTTCTTTATTTAGCTATAAAATGTATGTTATAATTTAAATATGCAAAAACGCTTGCACAAATCGGAAAAACCGATACATAAAAAGGAGGACATATGAAAAAATTATTTTCTATTTTTTGCTTGTCTGTCTTAGCATTTTTGGCTTTCCTAGGAATTGGACTTAGTGGAGGAAGCTTCATGAGTGTCTATGCCGAAGGAGAAGAACCTCAGGGTGTAGTCTTCCACTACACTAGAGCGGATGAGGATTATTCCGTATATAACGCTTTATGGGTTTGGCCAAAAGGTGGAGATGGAAAGGAATACATCTTAAGTGAAACCGATAGCTACGGTAGATTCGTAAAAATCGATATGGACCTTAAGGGTGTTTCTTCAGTTGGATTTATTGTTAAGAAGCAGGGCTCTTGGGATTTCAAGGACGCTGGCGGAAATGACCGTTATGCAGATTTTGCTGTTCTTAACTTAGATGCTGAAGGATATTATCACGTATATTTAGTTGGAGGAGATGTTAACATTTATACTTCAGGTGATTTAGCTATTTCAGATGGTATTTCTAATTTCTCCGTTGATTTCGTTGACGGTGTATATTACTTATCATTCTTATTGACTACTAAGTGTACAACTTGGAAAATCACAAGAAATGGTGCTGATGTTGTTGATTCAACAACTGCACTAACTGATGAAAATTTAGTTTCATCTGTAGATAATATTTTAAAGAAGGCAACCTATAAGCTAGGTACAGCAATGCCAAGCTTTGAGGATCTTATTACTCTTACTGTTGACTTCCCTGATGAGAAGACATTAACACAGAATGCAAATATGGCATCTTTATATAATACAGATGCATTCGTTGAAAACTATACATATGATGGTGAGTTAGGTGCAATTTATTCAGAAACATCTACTACATTCCGTGTATGGACTCCATTATCTACTTCTATGAAGCTTAGAGTATATGATAATGGTACTCCTGTTGCTGTCGATCAAGAAAAGGGTAATGATGCATATACAGAATACGATATGGAACGTGGAGAAAAGGGTACTTGGGAGGCTACAGTACCTGGCGATTTAGATGGTAAGTACTATACTTATGTAGTTACAAACTATAAGTATACAGATAGAGAAATTGTTGACCCATATGCAAAGTCTACTGGCGTTAACGGTAGAAGAGGTATGGTTGTTAACTTTGATAAAATCAACCAAGAGGTTGGTTGGGATTCATTTAAGGTTAATGAATATGAACCAACAAACCTTACTGTATATGAAACGCACATTGCTGATTTAACATCTTCATCTACATGGGGTGGAAATCCTGCCTATGCAAAGACATATAAGGGATTCTATCAAGAGGGAACAACTTACACTGCTGATGGTAAGACCGTTAAGACAGGCTTCGATCACATTAAGGAGCTTGGTGTTAATGCGGTTCAGCTCATTCCTATTTTTGATTCTGATAATGATGAAGTTAATCGTACATTTAACTGGGGCTACAATCCATTAAACTACAATGCATTAGATGGTTCTTATTCTACAAATCCATATGATGGATATGAGAAGATTCGCGAATTCAAAACTTTAGTTAAGAGTTATACATCTGCAGGTATCAATATTATCATGGACGTTGTATATAACCACATGATGTCTGCAGAAGGCTCTAATTTTGATGTATTAATGCCTTACTATTATTTCAGATATAATTCTACAGGTATGCTATCTAACGGTTCTGGCTGTGGTAATGAAACTGCATCGAATATGCCAATGTTCCGTAAATTCATGATTGATTCTACTGAATTCTGGGCTAAGGAATACAAGCTTGGTGGATTCCGTTTCGACTTAATGGGCTTACATGATATCGAAACAATGAATAAGCTAAGCGAGAACCTACATGAGAATGTAAGTGAATATGTAGTTGTATATGGCGAGCCTTGGGCTGGTGGTACACCTGCTTATGATCAAAGCTTACTTGCATACCAGTCCAATATCTTAAAGTATACAGAATATGGATGCTTCAATGATAGAATTAGAGATGCCTTAATTAAGGGCGGTTTATCTGGTGATAGCGCAAAGGGCTGGGTAACTGGTGGTGTTTCTTATTCTCAGTGTACTGTAATTAAGGATCAAAATACCTTTGAAAGGGCAGTAGATAGATTAGAAATCTATATTAAGAAGAATGGTGAATACATTAGAGTTACTAAGGAAGATGGTTATGTAGCTGGTAAGATTTATTTCCAGAAACAATCCTCTGTATTAAACGCAAATGAGCTTAAGGAGCTTGCAAGTGGTATTGCAGGCTTCATCAAGGAGTCACCACAATGCAATAAGCCATGGCAGACATTAACCTATGTAACTTGCCATGATAATTACACTTTAGTTGACCGTATTGCTGCGGCTGGTATTACAGATAAGGAATTAGCTAAGAAGATGGCAATGCTTGCAAATTCTGTAGTATTTACATCTCAGGGTATCTCCTTCATGCTAGCTGGTGAAGAATTCTTAAGAACTAAGGGTGGAGATAAGAACTCATATCAATCATCCTATAAGGTAAATGAATTAGATTACGCTTTAAAGATTACAAACTATGATATGTTTGAAAACTATCAGAAGCTAATTGCTTTAAAGCAAAAGGAAGGCTTATTTGGTCAAACAACTGTTGAAGCTTGTAAAGATATCAAGGATAAGCTATTCATTTCTGAAGATACATCTATGATTACTTATAAGATTAGATGTACGGAAAATGGAAAGCTTATGGAATACTATGTAATCCATGTAAATGGCTTAGGTGATGCTAAGGATCATGTTGCTGATTTAAGCGGTTATTCCTTATATCTTGATACTTTAAACACTGGCGTTGAATTATCGGATAACTATCAGCTACAGAATTATCAAACTATTGTTGCATACCGCGAGGCTGATTTATCACAGGCAGATGTTTCAACGGAAGAGGCTAAGGCTGGTGCAGTAGTTACAGATACATTCAATAAGGCTAATGAAAAGAATTCATCTGCAACATTCTTTGTTGGTCAGGTTAAGATTGAATTCAGCGACAAGGCAGTAGCCGAAATTGCTGGTAAGGATGTTAAGCTTTATGTAAATAAGACTACTCCAAAGGTTGATGGTGCATCCTACGTTATAGATTTAGAACTTGATGGTGCTACGTTCTCTACAGGTGAGGCAAAGGTATCCTTCAGATACGATGTACCAGAAGGACAGAATGTTAAGGTATACTACATTAATGAAAATGGTGCAAAGGTAGATGTAAATGCTACATATGAAAATGGTAAGATTACATTCACTACAAACCACTTCAGCACTTACGCATTATTCCTTGAGGCAGCACCTCAGGGTGGATTACCTGCTGGCGCAATCGTTGCAATCATTATTGGTTCTATTACATTATTAGCTGTTGCAGGCTTCTGTGTATACTATTTCTTACTACGTAAGAGAGGCGCATAAAATTTAATGAACCCGATTAGGCTCTATCGCAAGATAGAGCTTTTTCATTTTTCGTTCTTAACCTTGTAACCAAATAATTTATGGATACCAAATAGTACTGTTTTCTTTCAATTTAATAACTTTTATTGTATAATAAAACCTGATATGGAGTGATATTATGAATCTTAAGAATTTTATTACCTTTGAGGGTGGAGAATGTAGTGGAAAGACTACAGTAATTCATTCTATAAAGGCTTTATTTGATGAATTAGGAATAGAGTATATTTCAACAAGAGAGCCCGGCGGAATTAAAATTGCAGAGCAAATTAGAAATATTATTTTAGATATTAACAATAAGGAAATGACATCGGAAACAGAAACCTTACTTTATGCTGCCGCAAGAATGCAGCATTTATCTGAAAGAGTAATACCAGCCCTAAATGAAGGAAAGATTGTTTTATGTGATAGATTTTTAGATTCTAGTCTTGCTTATCAGGGCTATGCTAGAGGTATTGGAATGGATAATGTATTAAAGGCCAATAGCTTTGCTTTAGAGAAATTACCGGATTTAACTATCTTTATTGATGTAACACCAGATGTTGCACTTAAAAGATTATCGGGAAGAGACAAGCAGGACCGATTAGATTTAGAGGAGATGGATTTCCATAAAAGAGTATATGATGGCTATCATAAGGTAATGGAAATGTATCCAGATAGAGTTGTAAGAATTGATGGAAACCAGTCCTTAGAGGAAGTTACAAAGGATTGTATAAATAAAGTTTTAGAATATCTAAAATTAAAGGTGTAATATGAACGTTAAAAGAGCAGTAGAAAATCAAATGGGTATCTTTAATATGTTAAAAATGGCCAAAAGCCAAAACCGTATGTCCCATGCGTATTTATTTTATGGTGAGGAAGGTACGGGTAAAAAGGAAATGGCATATGCCTTAGCCTGTCTTTTGTACTGCCCTAATGGAGGAGATTTAATCTGCCCTGTATGTAAAACTATATTAGATAATAATCATATGAATGTGGATTATATTGGTATAGAACAAAATAAAAGTAAAATCTCAAAGGAGCAAATTACAAATTTGCAGGATGAATTTGCTAAAACAAGCCTAGTTGAGGGCACAAGAATCTATATTATTGATGGTATAGATACTGCAACAAGCTCTGCCCAAAATAGCTTACTTAAGTTCATTGAGGAGCCTATCAATCAAACACCTACCGTAGGTATCTTTTTAGCGAAGGAATTACCGAATGTAGTGAATACGATTCAATCGAGATGTATCCTAGAGCATTTCCCATCCATTCCAAAGGAAAAGGAAATTAAAATATTAGAAGATGAGGGGCTATCTAGTATAGATGCAAGACTTGCATCCATACTTACTAATGATATTGATGAGGCCTTAGGCTTAGTACTTAATATCGATAAGGATTTAAATGAAGAGCTGATGAAGGATAATTCCTATAGTTCTTTAAATGAATCTAATCATGATAAGACAGAGGCAAATTTAAAACTAGAGGTTGAAAAGCTTCTAAAACAATCTAAGGATTATCATGCAGTAAAGGAAATCTTCTTAGAAATGCTTAAGCTCAAAAATGAAAAAATGGCAGTTATGTTTTTCACAAAATATGTCAATGTATTCCAAGAAGTAGCAAGAATGAATATATTGCTAAACTTTACGATTACATTTTTAGAGGATGTTCTATTCCATTATGAGAATCCTACTTTATCTCCTCTTAAGGAAGAGATTATAGAATATTCTAAGAAGCATGGAAAAAAGGTAGAGGATACTTTAGAGGAATGCTTGCTTCTATCTAAAAATCTAAGCTACAATGTTTTACCAAAAAATATATTTCATTCTCTATTATTAAAATTCATTTAATTTGAAATATTTTAGTAAAATAATATATAATGATATTAAAGGTTTATGGTGATTATATGAAAGTAACCAAGGTACAATTTAAGCCTCTTGGTAAAAGATATTTCTTTGGCGTTTCCAATTTAGATTTAAAGGATAAAACTCCAGTAGTTGTTAATACCATACGTGGTATTGAAATGGGCTACTGTGTAGGAGATCCCTTTGAGTTAGATCCAAATGAGGAAATCCCAGAGCTAAAGGATGTTGTAAGAATTGCAACAGAAGAGGATTTAAAAAATTATAAAAGAAATAAAGAACTAGAGCCAGATGTCGTTTTAAGAACTAAGGAATTTTCTAAAAAGGAAAATCTTGAAATGAAGGTTTTAGAAGCAGAATATACGCTAGATCAAGCGAAGCTTATTATCTATTTTGAAAGCGAAGGAAGAGTGGATTTCCGTGAATTAGTTAAGGACTTAGCTGAAATCTACCATACGAGAATTGAGCTTCGTCAGGTAGGAAGCAGAGATGGCGCTAAGGTTTTTGGTGGAATTGGTCCATGTGGATTAATTGTTTGTTGCCAAACCTTCATTACCCAGTTTGATAATGTTTCTGTAAAAATGGCTAAGAACCAAAATTTATCCTTAAACCCAGTAAAGATCAGTGGTAATTGTGGAAAGCTATTATGCTGTATCAATTACGAAAATGAGCTTTATACAGAATTAAGAAAGGATGCTCCTGATATTGGAGATATCGTCATTACTCCTGAGGGTGAGGCTAAGGTATTAACCTGCGATGTATTAAATAAGAATCTAAAGGTAAAATACATTGGAGAGGATAATAAATTCGGCTATTTTAAGCTTGATGAGGTAAAGTTTACTCCATCTAAGGATAAGAAGAAAAAGAAAGAAATAGAGGAAGATTTTGATGCCAGTGGTCTTGAATGAGTTACTCGGTAGAGAGCTTATAAAAATATATCAAGATACCGATTCCTTCAATTTTTCTATAGATTCTATGCTTTTATCCGATTTTGTATCGATTACAGCTAGATGCAAAAGAATATGTGATCTATGTACAGGTAATGCACCCATTCCCCTATATTTATCCTTAAGAACGAAGGCTAGTATTATAGGTGTTGAGGTACAAGAAAATTCCTATAAGCTTGCCATAGATTCTGTTAAAATAAATCATCTAGAGAATCAAATAGAAATTATACAGGATAATTTAATTGGGATTTCAGATAAAATAGGAAAATCGAAATTTGATTGTGTAACCGTAAATCCACCCTTCTTTAAGGTTGGAAATCATCAAATCAATCCAAGCGATAGTAAGGCTATTGCACGTCATGAAATATTAGCTACCCTAGAGGATATCATAAGGGAAGCATCAAACCTATTAAATACAAGAGGTAGGCTTGCGCTAGTACATAGACCAGAAAGACTTCCTGAAATCTTTGCATTATTTCATAAATATCATATAGAGCCTAAAAGGCTTAGGCTCGTATACCCTAAAATGGGTATGGAGGTCAATCATATATTGATTGAGGGAATCAAGGATGGAAGTCCTGATGGCTTAAGGATAGAAGCACCATTATACGTATATAAAAGTGATAATACTTGGACCGATGAGGTTCTAAAAATATATAATTTTACAAAGGAGTGAGTATTATGTTTTTAAGTTTATTAAACAAGAAGGAAATGCTAAAATTCTTGGATTTAGCAATCTACATGGTAGATATCGATGGAGAGCCTACAGATGTAGAAAAAAGAGTATTAACAAAAATGATTGCAGAGCTTGATGCGGTAAAGGATGAATTCTCCTTCCGTTTAGCTGATACAGTTGAAAATACAATTAATTTCTTCCAATCTGCAAATCAAGTTGTTCGGAATGTTGTATATTTAAATTTAGTAACCATTTCTATGGAAGATGATTTATATAATACAAGTGAATTATTATTCCTAGAAAAGATTCAAAAGGTATTCGAAATTAGTGCAGAAAAGAGAAGAGAATTAATCTCTATTGTTTACGCAGAGCGTGATTTAAGAGAAAAGGCAATTCGTATTATTAAAAACTAATGAGAACGAGAAGCTTTGATCATAAGAAAGGCATTCTATATCTTGTCGCAACACCTATAGGAAATCTATCAGATTTTTCCTTTCGTGCTGTAGAAACGCTAAAACTCGTAGATAAAATATATGCAGAGGATACAAGAAATTCTATAGTTCTTTTAAAGCATTATAATATAGAAACTAAGCTTGAAAGCTATCATGAATTTAACCAAGACGAAAAGACTTTATCTATTGTTAAGGAAGTAGAAGATGGCATGAATATTGCACTCATTTCTGATGCAGGCCTACCTGTCATTTCTGATCCTGGCTATAAGGTTGTTTCAGAAGCGAGAAAAAGAGGACTTCCCATCTCAACCATTCCCGGTGCTTCCGCTGGAATTAGTGCTTTAATTGCCTCTGGTCTTGCTCCTATGCCATATACCTTCTATGGCTTTTTAGATTCGAAAAAAACAAAAAGAGTGTCTGAATTAAATGAATTAAAATATATCCCACATACGATTATTTTCTATGAGGCTCCTCATAGAATAAAGGATACATTAGAGGATATGCTAGAGGTTTTTGGTAATAGAAATATTTGTCTTGCAAGAGAATTGACCAAAACCTTTGAGGAATATATTAATGGCACAATAGAGGATGTATTAAAAATTGAGGGATTAAAAGGAGAAATGGTTCTTATTGTAGAAGGCTATAAGGAATCCAATTCTATGGATGGTAATCCATTTGAAAAAATTGATGAATTGATTCATTTAGGCTACAAGCCAAATGAAGCTATTAAAGAAGCCTCAAAGCTTTTTAATATGGATAGAAGAGCTCTATATAAGGACTATTTAGAATATAAGAATCGGAAGTAAAATATATGGTTTACAGTGAAGAATATACAAATTTAGATGGAGATAACGTCTTTAAAGAAATAACATATGATGAATTTATGAATATGTTTGAGCACCTTGAAACAGGTATTGTATTACTTGGTGGTGCTTGGTGTAAAAATGCTCAAATTATAGTCCCTTACGCAAATACTCTAGCAAAGAAAAAAGGACTAGAGGTAATCTATAATTTTGATTTAAAATATGAAAATGAGCTAGGGCGCCAGGGGGATTTAAGAACTGGTACAAGCCTAGATCATAGAATGGAATATTTTAATATTGCAGAAAAAACTGGAATTCAAAGCGATACTGTTGTAGAAAACACAATGATGCCAAGAATTCCATCGCCAACATTTATTGCTATTAAAAATGGAACAACCGTTGGTTATTTTACAGCAAAATATATTCATGATGAAATGACCGAGAAGCTAGAATTATCTAGTGAGGATATGCTAGATTTTGCAGTTAAATTTACAGAGCTTGTAGATTTAATTAAAGGTGATAATAGATTTGATATATAATTTTTGAAGTATTTGGGATGATTTCGTCATCCCTTTATTTCTTTTAGTTTTCTTTCTAAATATTCCGGCAATTCCTCTATTAGCTTATATTTAGATATACCTAGTGATAAATGATTCTTCTTTAATGTAGTTTCAGCAACATATTTATCTCTATCCTTACATAGTAGTAATCCTATAGTATCATTATCACCATCGATTTTTTCAAGATCATCTATTGCATTGACATAAAACACCAATTGTCCTATATCTCTAGGATCAAATTCACTATCTTGACTTCAATTACTACATAAGCATGTATCTTTGTATGATACATCAATAAATCAATATAGAAATCTTTACCTGCAGGAGTTGTTCATTTATATTCCTTACCTGCTAAGGTGAAACCAGGGCCTAATTCTTGTAAAAACTTAATAATATTATCTATCATTTGATTTTTTAGATCTTTCTCTGTTTTTATTTTTTCTTTATCTAAAAAATCAAATACATAGGTATCCTTAAATAATTCATTAGTTAAATCCTTAGAAGGAATTACTTCAGTAGTTGTAGGATTTATTAAGCTTATTCATAGGCCTTCATAGCTATTTGATTTAACACCATGCTTCTTGACCAACCATTTTTATGAGTCTCTTTAATATACCACAACATTTCTTCATGAGATTTCGATTTTTGCACAATTTCAATTAGTGAAAACCATGGTATTTGGCCAGCAGGTTGCTGACTAAATTCAAAAGGATTAAATTCACTTGTTAAACGAGACATATACTTCAAATTTGTTATTGAATATCCCTTGCCATAATCTTTTAAATCATTGGATAATCTTTCAATAAAATCATTGGATAATCTTTCAATAATATTGAATAAAGGAAATAATTATGGTATAATTATACCATAAAAAGAATATAATGACTTACGGAGGAAATTTTATGCAAATTTTACCTAAAATATTACCTATTAATGAATTGAAAAATACAGCTAATATTTCTAAAACTTGTAAGGAAAGTGATACACCTATCGTCATTACAAAAAATGGATATAGTGACATGGTCCTTATGAGTGTTGAATTATATGAAAAAACAATTGCAAAAATTCAAACTGCAATCTTACTTAATGAAGCTCTTAATGACCCTAAAAGAAGTGAAGGAGCAGTAGAGTTAAATTCTTTTATTAAAGGATTAGTTGATAATGAATAATAAGTATAAAATCATCATTGAAAAATACGCTCAAGAGGATTTAGAAAATATTTATAATTATATTATAGATGATTTAGTGAATAAGGATGCCGCAGTAAAATTATTAAATAAGTTTAGTGATAAATTTGAAACTATTTCAATGTTTCCGGATAGTTCGCCACTATTAGACAACGAGTATATTAGCAATAAGAGTATTAGGAAGATTTTAGTAGATAAATATATTGCTTTTTGCGAAGTTGATCATGCTAATAAAGAAGTGAAAATAATAAGAATATTATATGGCATGATGAATTATATTAACATATTATGATTTTTATGGAGTATTAATAGTTTCTTTAAAATATTAATTAAGTCTTAGAATAAAATCTAAGATTTTTTAATTTATTAAGCTTAAAATTTTTATATAAAATGTATACGTAGGAACGTTCGAGGGGTTATGGGGAAAATGCCTCTCATTGGAGTAATAGTTATGATGGACAATTTGTTTATCAAGAAGAATCGTAATTATAAAAATAGTAAAGAAAAGTAATGCAGATGTATATTATGCTTGTTGTACTTCAAAAACTAGTTTTGATAGTAATGAAAAATTACTAGCGGGTATTCATAATATTATGAATCAGGAAGAGATTAAATCTATTGCTTTTTTCTATATTGTTTGAAAAAAAAGACATTATGCCTTAAAATTATATTAAGGAATACTGCTTTAAAAGAGGATGTTATGATTACAAAGGATTATTTACCCAATCATCCAGAAATTGAACTATATCAGGATGATACAATGCTAAGAATTAATACAGATACTTATGTTTTAGGTGAATTCTTAAACATTTATAGAAATGATACTGTATTAGATATGGGAACAAATCAGGGTGCACTATTACTCTATGCTAATTTATTTCACCCAAAGAAATTAATTGGTCTTGAAATAAACCCTGAGGGTGTTGCCTTAGCTAAAAGAAATATGGAATTAAATCATATTGAGAATGCAGAAATTATTTGTGGAGATATTATTACTTATAAAAATGATCCAGTCGATGTAATTATATGTAACCCTCCTTATTTCAAAACAAAAGAGGATAATAAGGGCTTAAATAATTTTAAAGCAATCGCTAAGCATGAAGGAGAATTAACTCTAAAGCTATTAGTGGATTCTATTGAAAGAAATTTAAAGGATAATGGTACACTTTATTTCTTGTTTTTGTCCCAAAGATTAGATGAGGTCTTAATGGAATTAAGACGTAAGCACTTAATTCCTAAGATTATTAAATTTGTTTTTGATAAGGAAAAAAAGTATTCAAATGTATTTTTAGTTAAGGCAATTAAAAATGGTAAGCCAGGCTTAGTTGTTGAAAAACCAATTCAAATTGAAAGGTGATGCCTATGGAATTTTATAGCTGTTTGTTTCCTTCTATAGAATTAGAAGAAAAGGTAAATGAAATAGCCCCTAAAAGCTTAAAGGATCTACATTTAGATCAGCTTTTTGGTTATATATTTCAAGAAAAATATGAATATGATTTAAAAGGCTTTTTCTATACTCCTTTAAAGAATTTAGAGGTTATTTCTTATAGACAATCCATTTTAAAGGATTTACTTAAGGAGGATGTTCGTGCTTTATTTACCACTTTTTCTTTAAAAACAGGATATTTAAAAAGAAAGATGGATAATATTAGAGGAGGACTTCCAAAAAGACTAGAAAAGGAAAAGAATTATTTGGTTCGAGGAGAGCTATTAGAATCAGCCTATGTATATGTATGTGCTATAGATGATTTAATTTTAAAGCTTGATTCTATGCAAATTGAATCGAAGGGATTAGTTTCATTTAAGGAATATATAAGTGAATATGCAAAAGATCCATTCTTTATAAGGTTAAAGAATGAGGTTACAAGAGTTAAGGAAATATTTAATAAAATTCAATACAATTTATATATTAAGGGAACCTCGATTAGCCTTTTTAAATACAACGATGAAAAATGCTTAACGGATGAGATTACAGCTTTATTTGATAAATTTCATCAGGAAGGAAAGGGTAAACCATTACCAAAGCTAAAGCCTGAGGCATATAATGTCAATATGGAAAATAATATTATGGCTATGATGGCTAAGGTTTATCATGAGGAATTTAAAGAGCTTGAAAAATTCTGTACAGAATTTAAGGATTTTGATAATAAGGTATTATTAAGATTTTCTAAGGAAATTCAGTTCTATTTATCCTGGTATGAAATCACAGAAATGATAAGAAATAACGGCATGAGCTTTACAATTCCTAAGGTTACCTTAGATAAAGGTCATATGTATATCAATGATTTTTATGATTGTATGCTGGCATTTAATTTATCTGGTCATGTTGTACCTAATAGTATAAGATTAGATTCTCCTGAGCATATTTTGGTTATTACAGGTCCAAACCAAGGTGGTAAAACCACCTTCGCTAGAGCCTTTGGTCAGGCTCATTATTTAGCCTCCTTAGGCTTAGATATTCCTGGAAGTGATGCATGTATCTATTTAATTGATCAGGTATTGACGCATTTTGAGGTTGAAGAATCCATTGAAACCTTAAATGGTAAGCTTGAGGATGAGCTTGAAAGATTATATGAGCTAAAAAGCTCTGCAACAAAGGATAGTGTTATTTTAATTAACGAAATCTTTGCCTCAACTACAGTAGAGGATGCAGTAAAGCTAGGGGTTCACATGATGAAGTATTTAGAGGATTTAGGTGCTATCGCGATTGTGGTTACCTTCTTAGATGAGCTTGCAACCCTAAGTAGCCACGAGGTAAGCCTAATGACTGAGGTTATGGGAGAAGAGGATCACACAAGAACCTTTAAAATTGTAAGGAAAGCCCCAGATGGTAGAGCCTTTGCGATGGATATAGCGAAGAAGTATGGACTATCTAAGGAAGACTTAGAGAGGAGGCTTGCCAAATGAAAGCATATTTAATGTTTAAGGATAAGAATTTTGTTTTAGATGATAATGGAATGTATAATTCTATAGTTACATTAGATGATTTAGAAATAGAATCTGTTTTAAAATATGCATCGGATTCGGATGCATTAATTCATAACGTTTTAAAGAAATCTCTTGCAAGCCCATTACTTGATTTAGATGAAATCAAGTATCGCCAGGAGGTTTTAAAGGATTCCTTGGATAATCCTGAAATTGTTAGAGATTTATATCAAATTTGTGTAGATACATTAAATAAAATAAAAAAATATTGGTTTGGTTCAGGCTCTGGTTCCTTATCGAATACTTATGTATCCGCACTGGATCATCTATCCTATTTTATTGAAGGCCTAAAGGGCTTAAGAGAAATTGCAGATAAGCATAGTAATAAATTTAAATCGATAGGCTTTATCAATTTATTTAATGATTTAAAGGAAGAATTATCCAATGAATATTTAGCTAAGGTAGATGCCTTAGTTAAGGAATTAAATAACCGAGATGATTATTTGATTTCTGCAACCCTAGGTGCACATTTAAATGGTATTAATTATACCCTAAGGCATGTAGAAAATGAAAAGAAATATAAATCCACTTTATTTAGTAGAGCTCCAATCTATAAGGTTAAAGAGGATGATAACGTTGCAAAAAAGGATTTGGAAAATAGAAAGAATCTAGCGCTTGTACATGCAGCCAATGCTTTAGCTATTGCTGATAACCATCTCGATGGCTATTTCAATATGCTTATGAGTGAGCTTGCCTTTTATGTTGGTAATCTAAATTTGGCTTACGAATTGAACTTAGCTCATATGCCATATTCTATTCCAAATGTATTAGAAATGAATTCCTATGATAGAGAATGGGAAGAATTATACGATTTAGCCTTAGTATCGAAAAAGAAAAGAGAGGTAACCTCAAATTCCAATATAGCCCAAGATATTCATCTACATATTATTACTGGTGCGAATAGTGGAGGTAAGACAACCTTCCTAAGAAGCTTCGGCCAGGCAACCTTGATGGGCCAAGCTGGAATGCTCGTTCCAGCTAAGGAATTTAAATTCCCAATAAGAAGTGGTATTTATACACACTTTAAAAAGGAAGAGGATAAGAAGATTAAAAGTGGTAAGCTAGATGAGGAGCTTAAGAGAATTAGTGAAATTATAGATCATATAGATAAATATTCACTAATTCTATTTAATGAATCCTTCTCATCTACAAATGAGCGTGAGGGCTCTGAGATTAATAACCAAATTGTCGATGCATTGATTTCTCACTCCCACGAGGTTTTCTCTGTATCTCATTTATATACCTTTGCATCTAAATATTTTTTGGATAAGAAGGTTGAATTCTTAGTTGCAGAAAGAAAAGAGGATGGATCTAGATCCTATAGAATTTTAAAGGGAATGCCTGAAAAAACAGCATATGGATTAGATTTATATAATAAAGTTTTTGGTTAATTTGTATTTTTTGTAATGTAGTAATAACCTATATGAAGGAAAAATAGCGGTAAAAATAAGTAAAAAGGCGGGACTTTTAAAGCTCCGCCTTTTCATCATCCTTAATTCTTTCTTTTGCAATCTCAAGCATTAGCTTAATACGATTTTCTTGGTTGACCTTTGTAGCACTAGGGTCATAGTCAATAGCAACAATATTTGCATCTGGATGCAAGGATTTAATTTTTTTCATTACACCCTTACCACAAATATGGTTCGGAAGACAGCCAAAGGGCTGTGCACAAATGATATTTTCATAGCCAATTTCTTGAAGCTCCATCATTTCTGCAGTAAGTAACCAGCCTTCACCCATCTTAGTGCCATGGTGAATGACCCCCTCACTCATTTCCTTTGTTTCTCTAAATAGCTTCATTGGAGTGAATTTGGTTTTTTCCATGGATTTAATCATAATCTTTTCTCTTCTTTGCATAAACCAAAGTAGGAATTTTGTGATTAAAGCTTTCTTTTTCCATCTGCCATAGATTTCTGTATCATAAATATTATTCCAAAAGCAGTATAGCATAAATCCATATAAACCAGGAACCATTGCCTCTGCATCCTGGCTTACTAAGAAGTCCTCTAAATGATTATTACCTAAGGCCGCATATTTGATGTAGATTTCGCCTACAATTCCTACCTTTGGCTTTTTATGAGATAAATCTAAATCAAGTTGATCATAGGATTTAGCGATGGCGTAGCAATTCTTTTTTTGAGCATTATAGCTTGTACCCTTACCTTTTGCGAATTGATTCGATAATTCCTTAACCCAATGTTTTGTTAGTCTTTCTGTTTCACCCTTTTTTATTTCATAGGTTCTACATTTATTATTTAAATACATAATTAAATCGCCATAGGTTAAGGCTGCAGCTAATTTGAAAATTAGCTTTGGTGTATATTTAAATCCTGAATCCTTTTCTAGATTACTCATATTCAAAGAAACTACAGGAATATATCCATAGCCTGCCTTAATTAAGGCTTTTCTTAATAAATGTAGATAATTGGATGCTCTACATCCACCACCGGTTTGTGTGATTAGGCATACAACCTTATCTAAATCATTCCTATGATTTAAATTATCAATAAACTGACCAATAACGAGTAAGGCAGGGTAGCAGGTATCATTATGAACGTATTTTAATCCCTCGCTAACAACCTCAGGTCCTTCATTTCTCATAATTTCAACCTTGTAGCCAGATTGAAGAAGCACCTGTTCAAACAAAGACATATGGATGGGAAGCATATTCGGAATTAAAATTGTATGGGTTTTAACCATAGATTCCTTGAATTTAGGATATTCAATTTCTTTTTCTTCCATAGATTCCATTATCTTTTCTTCCTTTCTTGCTTCAAAGCCTCAAATAAGCTTCTTAGTCTAATTTTTACTGCACCTAAATTTGTGATCTCATCAATCTTGATTTGCGTATAAATCTTACCCTTTGCCTCAAGTATTGCCTTACATTCATCTGTAGTAACTGCATCAACACCACATCCGAAGGATACAAGCTGAACTAAATTCATATCATCCTCGTGAGTGCAATATTTTGCAGCAGAATATAATCTTGAATGGTAGGTCCATTGATTTAATACACCAACCTTAAATTTTTTTGTCAAATGAGATATAGATTCCTCAGATACAACATAAGCACCCATTCCAGCAATAAGCTTATCAATTCCATGATTTACCTGTGGGTCTTGGTGATATGGTCTTCCGGCTAAAACAATGATTTCTGCACCTATAGATCTTGCTTCTGTAATATATTCAACAGCAGTAGATCTTATTTTAGTTAAATAATCATTATAAGCCTTATAGGCTTTATCTGTTGCGATAGAGATTTCCTTTTTCGTAATCTTTAGCTTTTTGAAATGCTTATCTAAAATTTCTTTCATTTTAACCTTAAACATTTCCTTATCATCTAATGCAATAAAATCATCGATGAAATGAATATCTTTAATCTTACCTACATTATTTTCAATGTTTTGTGGATAATAGGCAACAATTGGACAATTGTAATGATTATCGCCTAAGCCTTCATCAATATTATAGGATTGACAAGGATAGAAGATGGTATCATTTCCTTCATCAATAAGCTTTTCAATATGACCATGAACCAACTTTGCAGGATAGCATACCGTATCCGATGGAATGGTATGCTGTCCCTTAGAATATAGCTTTTCACTAGAGAATCCTGAATGTATTACTTTAAAATCTAATTCTGTAAAGAAGGTATGGAAGAATGGTAATAATTCATACATATTTAATACTAAAGGAATTGCAATTGTACCACGCCTTGCGTTTTCCTTTGGCTTTAGGCTAGATAGAATTTCTCTATTTAGCTCATAGATATTTTTACCCTTTCTTGAAGCCTTTATTCCTAAAGGCTTTTCACATTTATTACCAGAAATAAATTTATTCGGGTTATTTCTAAAAGCATTAATCGTAAGAAGACAGTGATTATTACATCCTTGGCATTGAAGGTTTCTAACCTCATGCTTAAAGGCAAATAATTCTTCTTTGGTAATAGTAGAAGTATTTAAAACATTTAATCCTTTTGCATATAATGCTGCACCATAAGCACCCATTAAGCCGGCTATATTTGGGCATACAACCTCTAAATCTAATTCTCTTTCAAAGGCTCTAAGTACAGCTTTATTTAAGAATGTACCACCCTGTACAACAATATGCTCACCTAAAGATTCCTTGCTGGTTGCACGAATAACCTTATATAAGGCATTCTTTACAACAGAAATAGATAAGCCCGCTGAAATATTATCGATGGAGGCACCATCCTTTTGTGCTTGCTTGACAGAGGAATTCATAAAAACAGTACATCTAGACCCTAAGTCTACAGGCTTTTTAGCCATAAGGCCTAATTTTGCAAAATCTGCAATATTATAGCCTAATGCATTTGCAAATGTTTGAAGGAAGGATCCACATCCTGAGGAGCAAGCCTCATTTAAGAATATATTTGAGATCGTATTATGCTCAATTTTAAAGCATTTAATATCCTGTCCTCCAATATCGATAATAAAATCGACATTAGGCATGAATTTTTTAGCAGCTATATAGTGGGCCATAGTTTCTACTAGACCACCATCAAGCTTAAATGCATTCTTAGCTAAATCCTCTCCATATCCGGTAGAAGCACTTGCTTTAATATGTATATTTGGATATTTTTCATATAGATTTGTAAATATATCCTTGATTACGGATACAGGATTCCCCTTATTTGGTTGATAGGATTCAAATCTTATATTTCCATCCTCATCGACCAATACAAATTTTAAAGTAGTAGAACCAGAATCGATACCTAAATATAGGTTTCCAGTATAATTTTCTAAAGGAAGAGTCTCCACTCTTGCTTTATTATGTCGTTCTAAGAATTTATTATATTCCTCTTCATTTTCAAAAAGAGGAGAATTATAAGCATAGGTTGCTTTATTTGAGAATTCAACTAATCTCTTTAACGCATCATTTATATGGATAGGTTTTTTAGCACAAAATGCTGCTCCCATAGATACATAATATAAGGAATTTTCAGGACAAATACCTTTGGTATTTAATGTTTTATCAAAAGCTTCCTTAAGCTCAGATAAAAAGGTTAATGGTCCACCTAAATAGGCAACCTTCCCCTCAATTTCTCTACCCTGTGCCAATCCACCAATGGTTTGGTTCACTACAGCATAGAAAATGGAGGCTGCAATATCCGATTTTGATGCACCCTGATTTAATAGGGGCTGAATATCCGATTTTGCAAAAACACCACATCTTGATGCGATAGAATAAAGCTTTTGATGATTCATAGCAAGCCCATTAATTTCTGTGATATCGACATTTAATAGTGTAGCCATTTGGTCAATGAATGCACCAGTACCACCAGCACAGGAGCCATTCATTCTAACCTCCATACCATCCGTTAGGAAAAGAATTTTTGCATCCTCCCCACCAAGCTCGATGATACAATCGGTACCAGGAATTAGCTTATTTGCTGCAATTCTAGTTGCGTAAACCTCTTGGACAAAGGGGATATTTGCACCCTCTGCCATACCCATTCCTGCAGAACCGGATATAGCAAGCATTACCTCATCACCAATGATTTTATTTTGTTTTAATTCTGTAAGCTTTTCAATGATATTATCCTTAATATGGGAATAATGTCTTTTGTAATCTTTATAAATGATATTGTCCTTTTCATCTAAAACAACACATTTAATTGTAGTAGAACCTACATCTAAGCCTAGTCTTAACATGGATTTTACCCCCTTAAAACATAATAATATAATTATATTATTCAGACATGTAAAAGTCAATTTGAAACCAAAATATG